>JARLGE010000055.1 GCA_031296215.1 Occallatibacter sp. | reverse complement strand
TCACGCCGTCGGCTTGTCCGGCGGCGGCATCGACGCCAGAAACCGCCGTGCGAACTCGCCCGAATACTCCTCCAGCAGCGCCTTGACCCGCTCCGGATCGTCCGACTTCACGATCATCCCCGCGTGATGGTGCTTTTTCATGCGGTAGACGATCTCCGCCGCGTCGAATGCGGCAGTGTCCGGCTCGGCGGTCTGCGCCAGGCACAACACGCTGCCCGCGTAGCTCTCAAAAGTTGGCGGCAGCACATAGCCCTCGCCGCGCAGGCTCATCACCTCCAGCCGCGCCCACTCCCGCCACAGGTTCACGCCGGTCGCGGTCTCCACCAGGTCAGCAATGAACGCTCCGCCCACCCGCGCCGCGATCTCGAGGAAGTAGAAGCGTCCATCGGCGTGCGCCTTGATGTACTCGCCGTGGGTCACGCCGCGGGCCATGCCCAGCGCCGGCGCAAGGCGGCCATTCAGCGCGGTGAGCTCTGCCCAGTCGCGGCTCGCCCGGTCCACGGTGCGGGTGGTGAAGACGCCTCCCTCGTGCATCACCTGCATGGGCGGCCGCCCGTACTGGTGGACCACGGAGAAGACCACCTTGCCCTCCGCGACAATGGAGTCGACGTGGTAGATGTCGCCCGGCACAAACTGCTCCAGCAGAAAGCGGCTCTGCCGGTCGCCCAGCTCGTCCAGAGCGCGCCACAGTTGCTCCGGCTCCTGGATCTTGCGAATGCCCAGCGCCGATGCCTCCGACCGCGGCTTGAGCAGCCACGGCGCGGGAACGGCCGCCATGTAGGCGCGTAGCTCGTCGTAGTTCAGCACCCGGCAGAACTCGGGAACCAGGAAGCCCGCCTCCTGCGCCCCGATGCGCATGGCCAGCTTGTCGCGGTAGTAGGCCGAGGCGGTCACCCCCATGCCGCGGATGCGCATGTGTTCGCGAATCAGGGCGGCGGTTTCCAGGTCAAACTCGTCCAGGGCGATGACCCGGTCGAAGCGCCGTCCCCGCGCCAGCCAGGAGACGGTGTTCAGAATCTGCTCCGCGGTCAGCCCCGCCGGCATGGTGACCACTTCTTCGAGCGCCTCGCGCGGCCACGCGGCCTCCCGCAGCGCGTCCACGGTCAGAAGCGTGGGCTTCACGCCCATCTCGGCCGTCTGACGCAAAAAGTCCTGTCCCTTCTCGTAGCTGGCAATGCACAGAAACCGCTCGGATGCGTCATTCATCGATCCCTCGCTGACAGGAGCCCCTGACCCCTGACCCCTGACCCCTGATCCCTGACCCCTGACCCCTGATCCCTGACCCCTCGCTTGGACTTCCAGGTCAGGATAGTTCTACCATAGAAAGACGCTGCAACCGCAATCTCCGTGCGGCGCCCAGAGGATCGCTTCGCCATGCTCTCCGCAACCGAGATTGTCGATCTCCACGACCAGTTGACCGCACGCTGGCACGTTGAGCCCGCCCGCGGGTACGAGGCTCCCAAAGAGAATTGGCTCGCCGCGGTCGCCGCCCAGCATCGCGCCAACTTCGAGCTCTGGCACATCGAAGACGAGGCGCGCGCGCCCGGCGCCAGCACGGCCGAAGTGGCCAACGTCAAGCACCGCGTGGACCAGACCAACCAACGCCGCAACGATATGGCCGAGGCGCTGGACCGCGCGCTGCTGTCCTGGCTCAAGCCCCACGGCCTGCCCAGCCCCGCGGCGCCGCTCAACTCCGAGTCCCCGGCGCTGATCATCGACCGGCTCTCCATCCTGGCGCTGAAGATCTACCACACCCGGGAAGAGACGGACCGCCCGGATGCGCCCGCGGACCACATCGAGCGAAACCAGGAACGGCTGGCCATCCTTTTGGAACAGCGGGCCGACCTGGCCGCGTGCCTCGACGCGCTCTGGGGCGAAACCCTGGCCGGAACACGGCGTTTCAAGCTCTATCGCCAGTTGAAGATGTACAACGACCCTTCGCTCAACCCCGCCATATACCGTAAACTCGTGAAGAGACCGGGCGGCTAGAGCAGCGACGGCCGGCCCGCCCATTGACGGAACGCGGGGTTATGCGTATAAAGATGGCCTGAGCAGCGTTCTTCCTGGCATAGGTCTCCAGCCGGCAGCGATCTGGTTGATCTGTGAGGGGAAAAGGCTGCTGGCGGCAAACTCAAGAGGCAAGAGGCCCCATTCTTGGCGCACGATCGCAAAAAAGAACCCTCCCCTTCTGGTAAATCCGGCGGCCGCACCCCCGCCGGCACGGGACCGGCGTATCAGCACTACATGGCCGCCGTGCAACTGCTGCATCAGAGCAAATTCGAAAAAGCGCTGGCGGCCTTTGAAAAGATGCTGCCAACCGCGCCCATCGAGCTGCTGGACCGCTGCAAAATGTACGTCAGCACCTGCCAGAGGCAGTTGGACAAGCACAAACTCACGTTCCTCACTCCCGAGGAACACTACGACTACGCCATCTCGCAGCTGAACACAGGCTACTACGAGGAGGCGCGGGAGCAGTTCGAAGGCATTCTCATCGGTCACCCCGGCGCGGATTACGCGTTTTACGGCCTGGCCCTGCTAGACGCCATCACCGGCCGCAGCCAGGATTGCCTGCAGAACCTGGCCCGGGCCATCGAACTGAACCCCCGCAACCGCCTGCAGGCTCGCGCCGACAATGACTTCCAGAGCATGGCGGACGATCCGCGGTTTACGGAGCTGCTGTATCCTGAGATTCCGTAAGGTCGTGTCTTGAACTCATTGTCGCCTGATCGCGAAAGCTTGGCGCAGCAACCGCTGCCTGCGGCGGAAACGCCTGCCCTGGCGGGCGCCATGCGGGTGGTGGCCATAGGCGGGGGCACGGGCTTGTCCACGCTGCTGCGCGGCCTGCGCCAGCACGTCACCCCATCCGGCCCCTCGGCCCAGCCCGGACTCATCTCCGACCTGGCCGCGGTGGTCACCGTGACCGACGACGGCGGCTCCTCCGGTCGCCTTCGCCAGGGCTTCAACATGCTGCCCCCCGGCGACCTGCGCAACTGCATGTTGGCGCTGAGCGAAGAGGAAGACCTGCTGGCCCGTCTTTTCGCCCATCGCTTTCGCAGCGGCGGCGCGCTTCAGGGACACAACTTCGGAAACCTGTTTGTGGCCGCCCTCACTGAGCTCACCGGCGACTTTGCCCACGCCATTCAACTGGCGTCCAAGATTCTGGCCGCCCGCGGCCGCATCTACCCGGTCACCACGGCCAACGCCACGCTGGTGGCGCACATGGACGACGGCTCGGTGGTGCGCGGCGAAACCAACATCACCGCCAGCAAGCGCCGCATTGTCGAGCTCACCCTCGACCCGCCCGACGCCGCGCCCCTGGCCGAGACCCTGGAGGCGATCGAGCGCGCCAACCTCATTACCGTGGGGCCGGGTTCGCTCTATACTTCGCTGATCACCAATCTTCTGGTCGAGGGCATCCCCGAGGCGCTCAGCGCGGCCCGCGGCATTCGCGTCTACGTCTGCAACCTGATGACCCAGGCCAACGAGAGCCTGGGGTTGACCGCCTCCGAGCACATCGAGCGCATCTATGAGCACACCCGCGCGCCCATCTTCGACTGCGCGCTGGTCAACATTGGCTCCTTTTCGCCCGAGACCCTCGCCCGCTACGCCGCCGAGGGCGCTTCCCCCATTGTCCCCGATGTCGAGCGCATCCAGGCCCTGGGCGTGCGCTGTATTGTCGGCGGCTTTGCCAGCGAGGAGAGCGTGGTCCGCCACGCTCCCAGCCGAGTCACCGGAGCGCTGCTGGCGCTGGGCCGAACCGGCGCGGTTCTGCACGCGGAATAGATTTCTCTTCCCCGCCCCATCCATCCTGCATTAAAGTGAATGCGCGCGGCCACTGCCCGCAATCGTCAGGAGGAAAGATGCGCCAGACCCGACTTTGTATCGCCCTGGGCTGTTGTCTCGTTGCCTTGGCCGCCCAGGCCCAATCCAAGCAAAAACCCGGCCTTTGGGAGACCACCAGCACCATGACTATGGCCGGCATGCCCCAGATGCCGCAGTTGCCCCCGGGCGTGCAGCTTCCCCCTGGAGCGCAGATGCCCCCGGGTGGAGGGATGGGCGGACCGCACACCACCCAGGTCTGCATCACCCAGGCCATGATCGACAAGTACGGTGGCCCTTACTCCAATCCCCAGCGCGGCGATTGCCAGACCACAAACATCTCCATCAAACCCGACGGCATGACCGCGACCGTCGCCTGCACCGGCCAGATGAACACCACCGGCACGGTCGAATCCACCTGGACCGACCCCAACACCACCCATACCAAGATGCACTTGACCGGCACCATGCAGATGGGTCCCAACTCCCGTCCCATCGACATGACCATGCAGGCCACGTCCGTCTACAAAGGCCCCGACTGCGGCAACGTCAAGCCGCTGCCCATCCCAGTCAACAAGTAGGGGCGGGCGCAAGCTCGCGAGGGCGAACTGCAGCAGACATGCTTTGAAGTCGTCCCCGCCGCTTCCTGCGCATGCCGGAGGCGGCGGGGATTTCTGCTTTCTGCCTTCGACAAGAACTACAACGGGGAACGCTCGTCACGCGCCCGTCCATAGTTTCTCAGCTTAAAGGTATCTTTTGTGCTACCATTAAAGTGTGATCGAGATCCGCCACTACATCGACCGGATGGGGCGCAATCCATTTCAAAAGTGGTTTGAAGAGCTGGATGGCGGTACGCGGGCGCGCATTGCAGTTGCACTTGACCGGCTGGAGCGCGGCAACTTTTCGGCAGTCAAGGGCGTGGGCGCGGGCGTATTCGAATTGCGAATGGATTTTGGCCCCGGCTACCGCGTTTATTTCGGCAAGGACGGTGACCGGATTGTGATTTTGCTGGGCGGTGGCGCAAAGAAACGCCAGCAGAACGACATTGATAGCGCTTCCGCGCTTTGGCGGGGATACAAGGAACAGAAGCGAGAGGAGAGATGATGCCACTCACAAGAGACTTCAACGAAACCGTCAAGGAGCACCTCCAAAAGGACGCGGACTTTCGCCGTGCGCTCCTGAAAGAGGCCGTCGGCTGCATGATTGCGGGCGATGTGGAGACGGGAAAATCCGTATTACGCAAATACATCAACGGCACAATTGGCTTTGTGAAGCTCGGCGAAGCATTGAACCGTTCCCCCAAGGTGCTGATGCGGATGTTCAGCGCGAAAGGAAATCCGCAGGCGAAGAACCTCTTTGAGATTGTGGCCTATCTGCAAAAGGCCGAAGGAACGGTGCTCGAAGTCGTGAATCGAGCAGCATAGCAATTAATAGGGGTTACGTTCTGCAAAATAGTCGGCGGCAGTTCCCTGATGCAATATGCCGAAATACTTCGTGCGTTCCTCGGTGGTCTCAAGCACTCCACTTCTCAGGATGCCCCAGGAGTGCTGCCTCCACAGGCCGTCGTCGCTGAGCGCATAGCCAGTCGCAACGCCGACAATTCCAAATCGGCGAGTCTTCCAAATCTTGGCAATGTATTGATGGCACATGCTTGCCTTCATACTCTTCATCGTCACTGGGCCACTCATCAGAAAGCCGGACAACAAGAGTATTGGAACATCAGGATCGTGCTTGGGCGGGGCGACAAGAAAGTCGCCGCCCAATCTCAGCAGAAGCGATTTGAGGCGCCTTAGATCGGGCTGATCGCTCACCGCCTTACGCAGCCGGCCTTGCAAGAACTTCCTTTGTTCGGGCGTCATAGCAGGCCAGAGAATATCCCGCGCCTGTTGTAATAGGCAAACATCACCCTTCCAACGTCCGCTTCAACTGCCCGCAAGCCGCAAAAATGTCCCGCCCGCGCGGTCGCCGCAAGTAAGTCGCAACCCCTTCCCTTGCCAGCGCGGCGCGGAAGGCTTCGACCGCTCCAGGCCCCGGCATCGAGTAAGCCATCCCCGGCCCCGGGTTCCACGCGATCAGGTTCACCTTCACCGGTAGGCCGGTGCGGCGCACCAGGCGGGCAATCTCGCGGGCGTGGGCGGGCTGGTCCGTCACTCCGCCCAGCAGGACGTACTCGAAGGTCACGCGCTCTCTTGGCCTCAGCTTCACCTTCCGCACCGCGTCCATTACCGCCTCGATATTCCACTTGCGGTTGATGGGCATGATCTCGCCGCGAACCTGGTCGTTGGGTGCGTTCAGGCTGACGGCC
>JARLGE010000275.1 GCA_031296215.1 Occallatibacter sp. | reverse complement strand
GAACAGGCCGTTATCGCCCTCGACCGCACCCGCAACGGCCTCGAAGCCAAAAGCATCCTGCTCGTCGGCCCCCGCGGCGTTGGCAAAACGGTGGTCCTCAACCTCATCCACATGCTCGCCCGCGAGGCCGGCTTCTACGCCGCCTACCTCGAAGCCGCCGAGGGCAAATCCCTTGCCGAGCTCCTCGCCCCAGCCCTGCGCCAGATCCTCTACGCCCTCACCCTCCGCGACAGCGTCAGCGACAGCACCCGCCGCGCCCTCCGCGTCCTGCGCAGCTTTGTTGCCGGTCAAGAGCACCGCGTTCCCTCCGGCCGGGCCAGCTCGAGCACGTCCGAAATCAGCCTCGCCGACCTCGGCCGCGAGATGGCCATCGACCCCGAACCTGGCTCAGCATCGAGCGGCGACCTCGAATCCGATTTGACCGAACTCCTCGAGGCCGTAGCCGAAGCCGCCCTGGACCGCAAACGCTCCATCGCCCTCTGCCTCGACGAGCTTCACTTCCTTCCCCAGCGCGAGTTCGCCGCCCTCACCATGGCTCTCGACCGCCTCGCCCAGCGCCGTCTTCCCCTCGTCCTCATCGCCGCCGGCCTGCCTCTCGCGCGCGGCCTGGCCGGCCGATCCTCCTCCGAGCGCCTCTTCGACTACCCGGAGATCGGTCCCCTCAACCCCGCCGATGCGGCCTTGGCCCTCGAAATCCCCCTCCGCGTCCATGGCGTATCTTTCTCCCCTGAAGCCCTCGAAGCCATCCTCGAAGCCACCCACGGCTACCCCTATTTCCTCCAGCAGTGGGGCTACGAGGCCTGGAACTCGTCCGAAGGCCCCGTCATCGGCCTCGACGACGTCCACCGCGCCACCGGGCTCGCCCTCCGCCGCCTCGACCGCAGCTTCTTCCGCGTCCGCCTTGACCGCCTCACCCGCAAGGAAAGGGTCTATCTGCGCGCCCTGGCCGAGCTCGGCCCCGGCCCGCAACGCTCCGGCCGCATCGCCGAAACGCTCGGCGTCAAGATCCAGTCCGTAGCCCCGGTCCGCGACGCCCTCCTCCGCAAGGGAATGATCTTCAGCCCCGCTTACGGCGAGACCGCCTTCACCACCCCGCTCTTCGATGAGTTCCAGCGCCGCATCCTGCCTACGTTCCCCTAGCCTCAGCCCTCCGCGCCGCTCCACACTGTGCATCGCGAGCCAGCCCCGCGTGACGAAATCCCTTTGCGATGCGGCCTCTTTGTGGTCTTCTTAAGGCACTCGCCTATGCTCAAGCGCCTCGAAAACTACTTTGAATTCACCCGCCTGGGGACCAACTGGCGTACCGAAATCCTGGCCGGCGCCACCACCTTCCTCACCATGGCCTACATCGTGCTGGTCAACCCGGCCATCCTGTCCGCGGCCGGCATGCCTGTGGCGGCAGTCACCGCCGCCACCTGCCTCTCCGCTGCCTTCGGCTCCATCCTCATGGGCGTGGTGGCGCGCTATCCCATCGCTCTCGCCCCCGGCATGGGCCTCAACGCCTATTTCACCTACACCGTCTGCCTCAAGATGCACATCCCCTGGCAGACGGCCCTCGGCGCGGTCTTTCTATCCGGCATCATCTTCCTCGCCCTCACCGCCGCCGGCATCCGTCAGATGATCCTGCGCTCCATTCCCCACGAGCTCTACGCCGCGGTCGCCAGCGGCATCGGCCTCTTCATCGCCTTCATCGGCTTCCGCAACGCCGGCCTCATCGTCGGCGATCCAGAGACCCTGGTCAGCCTCGGCAACGTCCGCAACCCCACCGCCATCCTGGCCTCGCTGGGCCTCATCCTCATGGTCGCCCTCGAGGTCAAGAAGGTCCGAGGCTCCATCCTCATCGGCGTGCTCTCCATCACCGCCATCGCCTGGGCCCTCGGCTTGGTCCACTGGGCGCCCGCCCCCGGCGGCTTCCACGAGCTCACCCGCACCGCCTTCCAGCTCGACATCCGCGGCGCACTCAACAAGGGCCTGCTGGAGATTGTCTTCGTCTTCTTCTTCGTCGACCTGTTCGACAACCTCGGAACCCTGGTCGCCGTCACCAAGCGCGCCGGCCTCATCTCCGCCGACCACTCCATTCCCCGCCTCAACCGCATCCTGTTCGCCGACGCCACCGCCACCGTCGTCGGCTCGCTCACCGGAACCTCCACCGTCACCAGCTACGTTGAATCCACCGCCGGCGTCATGGCCGGAGGCCGGAGCGGCATCACCGCCATCGTCACCGGCCTTATGTTTCTGGGCGCAATTGTCGCCGCGCCCTTTGTCGGCGTCGTGCCTCAGGCAGCCACCGCCCCAGCGCTCATTCTGGTCGGCTCGCTCATGCTGGCCACCATCACCGAGATTCGCTGGACCGATCCCCTCGTCGCCGTTCCGTCCTTCCTTACCCTTGTCCTCATCCCCCTCACCTACTCCATCGCCAACGGCCTCGGCTTCGGCATCATCGCCTGGGCCGTCCTCCATCTCGCCACCGGCAAGTTCCGCCGCCAGGACTGGCTGCTTTACGTCCTCGCCGCCCTCTTCCTCGCCCGCTTCATCTATCTCGGCGCAAGCTGATCAACCCCTCACCAAGCAAAACGCTAGCGTGCCCCTTCGAAGGCACAGCGCAGCGACAAACACGAGCGCGAGGCCAACGAGCAGAACTTCCCTTCTGTTGGTGAGGTTAGACATAAGCGCTTAAGACGATTCTACTGCCGCAATGATTGAAGAATATCCTCGAACGTCACTCTTGATTGGGCACGCGGCGGGGGGCATACTGGGGCTGTCTGGAGGCCTATGAAGGCGTCGGCGGCCAAATCGTTTCCTGCTGTGCTGGAGCGGCTCGACTCAGGGCTGGGGTGGGTGGTGGCGCGCGTGCCGTTCGACGCGGCCAAGGCGTGGCCGGAGCGCAAGGGAATGCGGGTGCGCGGGGAGATTGAGGGATTTCCGTTTCGCAGCTCTCTGATGGGCTATGCGGGTGGCGGGGGGCATTTCATTCTCGTCAACAAGAAGATGCAGGCGGCGGCCAAGGCGCAGGTGGGCGAGAAGGTGCGGATTCGGCTGCAGCCGGACTTGGAAGAGCGGGCGGCGGTGGTTCCCGCCGAGCTGGATCGGGCCCTGAAAGGGGAAAAGCGTCTGCGGCGCTGGTTCGACGGGCTGAACTATACCATGCGCAAGTGGATTGGGGACACGGTGAGCGAGCCGAAAGCGGGCGAGTCGCGCGCGCTGCGGGCGGAGAGAATCGCCGAGTGGCTGCTGCTGACGATTGAGGGAGAGATCGATCCCAAGGACCCGCCGCCGATTCTGAAGGCCGCGTTTCAGCGGCAGCCTCTGGCGCGCGCCGGGTGGGAGGCAATGACGCCGTTGCGGCGGCGGAATCATCTGCTGGGGATCTTTCATGTGCAGGGCGCGGAGGCGCGGGAGCGGCGGGCGGCCAAGGCTGTCGAGGATGCGCTGAAAGTGGCGGGGAGGGCGGCCACCTGCGGTGGGGCAGACGCTCGCTAGTCGCTCGCATAGGGTTTGTGGTGTCCCGCTGTTTCCGCATGAAGCTGGGGAAAGGATGGGGCGCCCGGCGATTAGAGACCGATTGTTGCATGCGATATGCGGTATCATGGCTGTCACCTGCAGAGATCGAGAGGTACGTGTTCCATGCCCGACATTCCCGTTCTCATCTTCGATTGGAAGGAACTCCCAAACATCGCCGACAACATCTGGAACGCCCAGATGGCTGGCTGGGAACGCGTCCTCACATATCGCGGCCCCCTACCCGATCCGGAAAGCCGCGGTATTCGCAGACAGACCATGTCCTACGAAGTGGATTCCAAGGGATACCGCATTCCTACCACGGCCAACGAAGAGCGCGACGAATATCCCTTCGCCTGCACAGTTGAGGGCGCCGCCCGCAGCGGAGATCGCAAGCCCTGGGTGGGCCATGTCCCGAGCCACGAGAATCATGTCCAGGGCTCGAGAATTGGCGCATTTATCCGGCAGCACAACATCACCGCCGGCGGCCCTAACCGCAAGTTCGAAGTCCGCATTATCAACCATCCCCGGGGTCCAGTCGTCCGGTAACCTCCCTCTCGCCGTTCGCTCCGACTACGTACCTTCGGTCCGTCCTTCGACAACGGACGATGAACGTTTACCTGAGCAGCGCGGTATTAGACGATCTGCCGGCTTTTGTTTGATCCCGTGTTGCAGTTGGCTTTTGAATCCAAGGCCATTCCGGCCAATCTCAAAAGACGCGAACAGCCCAATGTGCTCTTCGAGACGGAACTTGGCCGGATGGTTTACGGGGCAATCGCATTTGAAACAGATAGCTTGGGGATTTGAAAGAGGGCTGCTTGGAAGGCGCGGAAGAAGGCCGAATGAGGGGTAATGGCGGATTCAGAATGCGGCAGGGGCCAAAGCCCAACACCATCCTATCGGCGTTTTTGCGGCACGACTGAAGTCGTGCGCTGGCTACAAAGCGGCTTTCGATGGAGTTTTTCCTCGGGCCAAGACGTTCGTTCGCAGGCGAAGTTCAAATGCGATTGCCCTGGGATTGTTCAGGCTCGGCGGGAATGGGCGCCGCTCTGGAAATCCCCGCCTGCGGGCGCATGCGGTTGCTGTCCGGGAAAGATTTCGCTGTTGAAACCATTTTTCCGCGACTTGGGTGGCGGTTTGGGCGTCTAATTGAATACGATGAGTACCGCCGCGTCATTACGCTCTTTTTTTGTTCAGGGCACCTCCGCCGTTGACGAGCAGGTGCGGCAGGAGAGTCTGGCCGTTGCCCAGGGGCTCAAGCGCCAGGATGTTGGGCTGCTGGACACGCTGATTGTGCGCTACCAGCACCGGCTGCTGCGCTATCTGCTGTATCTGACCAGCAATCGGGAGATGGCCGAGGACCTGTTCCAGGAAGTCTGGATGCGGGTGATGGTGCGGGGGGCGCAGTTCAACGGGCAGGCGCGGTTTGAGACGTGGCTGTTTACGATTGCCCGCAACCTGGTGATCGACCTGAAACGCAAGCGGACCATGGCCAGCCTGGACGAACTGTTCGAAGGCAAGAGCGAGGACGACCGGCCGATGAGCTTCGAGGTCGCCGACGGCGAACCGACGCCCTTCGACCGCTTAGCGAACCTGGAAGACCGGGAACGGATTGCGCGGGCGCTGCTGGAGCTGGACACGCTGCACCGGGAGGTTCTGGTGCTGCGGTTCCACGAGGAGCTGAGCCTGGAAGAGATTGCGAAGGTGACGCGTGCGCCGCTTTCGACTGTGAAATCAAGACTTTACCGGGGATTGGCGGCGATCAAGCCGAAGCTGGAGCGGCGCCAGATGCGGCTCCTGGAGGCCGTGTGAGCACCTGCGGTGCGGCCGGCGAAGAACCCTGCGGTGGGGCGGACCAAAGGCCCAGCCGTGGGCCGGGAGAAGCACGGGGCGGCGTGGGCGCTGACCGCGACCTGCTTTCAGCGCTGGCCGGCACCCAGGCGGGACAGGATCGCTCGGTTGCCTATCGCACCTGCCGGGTGGTGAACGCTTCCATGGGGCTGATGCGGGAACAGCAGGCAGGGCGCAAGCGGATTCGTGGCGTGGCGCTGGCGGCGATTCTGCTGGTGGTGCTGCTGCTGGGACCAATGGTGTGGTGCTCGGTTGATAGGCTGATCGCGGGAGAGCGCTGGGGCGATGTGACCAGCCAGTTTGCGCTTTGGGTGGCCATTCTGTGCCCGGCGCTGGTGGGCGCGGCGCTGGTGGCGGGCTGGATGCGGCACCGGCCCTGATTCGGGACAACTCCTGACCGAGTCGGCTGCGATGGTTAACTTCACGCAACTTCCCTTTCTGCTTTCCCGTCCATTCAATGTGGGGTTGAGTTGAGCTCAGCTTTCCGAAAGACCGATTGAGACAGGGATTGCTTATGCGCGAACCACAGTCCATTACCGTGAACGAAGATGAGCGGCTGCTTCCGATCTGGTCGATTGTGGCCGGCGTGGCGGCCTTTGGGCTGGTGGAGTACTACTTCTGGTTTGTGCTGCCGGATGGGAAGCATCCCATGCCCTTGGCGCTGCGCACCTACTTCAACCTGTCGTGGGGATTGCTGGCGGCGCTCTATTTTCTGATGGTGGGGTACGTGAGTAAGGATGCGCCGCGACGGGCGATGAGCTCGCGGTTCTGGATCGTGATCTGCTTCGTGATGCCGGGCGGCATCGGCGCGGTGCTCTACTTCCTGCTGCGTGCGCCGGTGGTTTCGCGCTGCCCCGCCTGCTCGACGCACGTGCAGAGCGACTTCCACTTCTGCCCGCAGTGCGACTACCGGCTGACGGCCAGTTGCGGCAACTGCTTCAGGACGGTGCGGGCGACGGACCAGTTCTGCACGCAGTGCGGGCACGAGTTGGCCGACGACCACATGCCGGCGCGACTGCGGGTGCTGGGCGGCGAGTGAGGCAGTGGTTAGTGATTAGTTCGTGAGGGGTTGAAGATGCTGCGGAAAAAGGCCCGAAAAGCGTACCTCAGGGGCTAAAGCCCAAATGCTTTTTGCGGGCCTTTTCGGCATGACTGAAGTCATGTCCTGTTACAAAGCCCTGTAGAATTGCGGCTCGGGCGAGTTTTTGAGGCGACCCGTGAAGCCCTGTTCTACCGCCGGGATGGGTTTTCGGCGGGTTGTCCGCAGCGTCGTTGCCCTGGCGGCGCTTCCCGGAATTGACCGGGCGCGCTTCCCTTCCTACAATCGGACTGTCCTGCGATGCGTTTTTGCCGCCTGCCTTGATGACTCTCTCCGCGCTGATTATCGACGACGAACAACTGGCCCGCGACGAGCTGAAGTATCTGCTTGACTCGGTGGGCGGTGTGGACGTGGTGGCGCAGGGAACGAACGGGATTGAGGCGGTGGAGCTGATTGGGGAGCACCGGCCGGACCTGGTGTTCCTGGATGTGCAGATGCCGGGACTGGATGGGTTTGCGGTGATCCAGCGGCTGATGGAACGGAACCGGAAGCTGGCCGCGGCAGGCAAAGAGACCGAGCCGCTGCCGCAGATTGTGTTTGCCACGGCCTATGACCAGTACGCGGTGCGCGCCTTTGACGTGAACGCGGTGGACTACCTGCTGAAGCCGTTTGACCGCGCGCGGGTGGAGCAGGCGGTGGAACGGGTGCGGCGGCGGATTCCAGCGGGGGCGGCGAATGGGGCCGGGACGGCGGCGGACAAGCCCATCGAGTCGCAACTGGACGCGCTGCTGAGGCTGCTGAAGGGGCCGCAGGGGGCGGCGCGGACGGGACAGCCGGCCAAGCTGATTGTGCAGGCGCAGAGCCGGCTGCTGCTGGTGGACCAGGCGGAGATCTGCTATGCGGCCATCGACGAAGGCGTGATCCGGGTGGTGACGCAGACCTTCGAGGGGCACTCGAAATGCCGCACGCTGGAGGAGCTGCTGGAGCTGCTGGACGCGGCGGTGTTCTGGCGAGCGCACCGCGGATTTGTGGTGAACATCAACCACATCCGCGAGGTGGTGCCATGGTTCAAGTCGAGCTACCAACTGAGGATGAACGACAAGCGGCAGACGGAGATTCCGGTGAGCCGGGCGCAGACGAAGCGGCTGAGAGAGCTGTTCAATCTGTAGCGGTTTGGCGATGCTGGTCCAGCCTGATCCAGGCCAGGACGGCGAATGCGCCCATGAGGAAAATTGAGACCAGGGCTGAGGCGGCGGTGATGTCGGCAACGCGCCAGGCGTGGCCGGTGGGGTCCTGGACGACGGCGGGGCTGGGATGGCCGAAGGCTTGGGCGACGTTGCCTAAGGCGCAGAGAGCGTAGAAGAGGATGGCGGCGCGGCCGTGGTTGGCGTTGGCTTGCGCCGGGCGGCGGCGCAAATAGAGCGCAAAGCATAGATAGATGAGGAAGACAGTTGAATACCAGCCGAAATAGTTGGAGACGGGGACGCCAAACCATGGTCCTCCATCTTGCCAGACCCAGCCGTGGAGCACCGTCGACCAGACGGGGTCCTGCGCCAGGTCCCAGGCAACCATGATGAAGCCTGCGGCGAGGGGGACGGCGAGAAGCGGCGTGGCGGGCGTGCGGCCGGCGATCAGGGCGCCCAGGGTCCATGAGACGTAGGCCATGCCGATGTAGGCGAGGCCGAGCAGGATGGGCACATGGAAGAGCTTGGGGCCCATGAGTTCGACAAAGTAGTAGCGGCCGAAGGGGAAGCCGGTGACCACGCCCAGGTTCTCGCCAATGTTGCCGACGACGATGCAGAGGCCGGTGAAGACGAGGATGCCGCGGAGGCGCCAGGTTCGGGCGCCGTCGACCAGGGCGAAGGCCAGGGCGGAGAGGACGTCGAGGGTGACGATGGCGGTGCGGGGAATGGGATTGGGGACGATTTCGAGGACGCGGGCGGCGGCGTAGGCGGCGAAGATGAGAACCAGCGCGGGGGTGGTGGGAAAGCGGGCGGAGGGGTTGGTCATCGGGCTTGAGACGGCGGGGTGAGGGTAGTGGTTTCCCACCCATTTCACGATGGAGCTGTGAAATGGATGGGGCACGGCGGGTGATGGCTGGATCAGAAAGACTGCGCCTTCCTGCTCCTCTCAGTCGTAACGCTCGAAGACGATCTGCTTGCGGTGCCAGCCGTATCTGGCCAGCGTTTCGCGCACGCCGGCGACCATGTTGTTGAGGCCGCAGATGTAGGCGTAGATGTCGAAGTTGAGCTCGGCCTTGGGGATGGAGGGGTCGGGCTCGGGCTGGATCGGCGGCAGGCCCAGGCGGGCGGCGCGGTCTTCCACAATTTTGGCTACGTATGTCTGGACGTAGCCGCGGAGGCCGGTCCAGTCGGGCTGGGCGCGGCTGAGCGTGACCAGATAGTGGAAGTTGGGATGGCGGGCGGCGAGGGCTTCGAACTCCTCCTGGTAGTAGATCTCGGTCTCGTGGCGGGTGCCGTAGACCAGCCAGATGTCTTTGCCGTTGCTGCGGTCGGGACCGTTTTCGGGGAACAGCCACTGGGCGAAGCCGCGCATGGGGGCGATGCCGGTGCCGGTGGCGATGAAGATGGAGTCTGTGACCGGCTGCTTGAGGACGAAGTGGCCGTGGGGTCCGTGAATCTGTATGGTGCTGCCGGGGGGCAGGTAGGTGAGATCGGCCAGGTGGTTGGAGAAGAAGCCACCCTCGACGCGGTTGACGCACAGGTCGAAGCGGTTCTCCTTTGAGGCAGACGCGATGGAATAGGCGCGGGTCTGCAGCTTGCCGGTCGCGTCCTCGGCCACGGCGGAGATGAACTGGCCGGCGGCAAAGGGGAAGCTTTCGAGCTGGTCGAGGACGAAGTCGAAGTGGTAACACTGCGACGACTCGGAGATGCAGGTCTTGTTTTCCAGACGTGCGGTAAAAGTTTCACGTGCCAAGGGGATTCTCGCTGGGAAGAAGAATAAGGCCCGAAGAAAGGGCTATGAGCAGTATCGCCAGCGGAGGGCCGATGTGGCAAGGGGCACAGGGGCTGAGCGCGGATTGGCGGCAGGCGGACAAGGACAACTGGAAGCAGGTCTCCCGAAAGGTCGATCGGCATGGCCTCCTATAATGGACGGAGAGCGGAGGGAGATATCCTGGGACTCTCCGCTTTCCCTAGCTCCATCTCTTGAGGAATCTATGGCCGCACTGCTTGAAGCGATTACCGTGAAGCGCAAGATGTATTTTGAGTTTGAGAACGCCCCTTACTATTGCCTGGAGGCGGAGGTTTCCACGCCTACGGCGCGGGGCGGGCAGACGCTGGTGCGACTGAAGATGCGCAACCTGCTGACGCAGGCGGTGTTCGACAAGACCTTCAAAGCACAGGAGAAGTTCAAGGAGCCGGACCTGGAGACGGTGGAGGCGAGCTATCTCTACTCCGACAGCGAGGGATCGTACTTTCTGGACCAGGAGACCTTCGACACGCTGCGCCTGCAAGAGAGCATGATCGGGAACTCGCTGGACTACCTGGTGGAGGGCGCGATTGTGAAGCTGAACAAGTTCAACGGGAATCCGATCGGCCTGGAGCTGCCGGACAAGGTGGAGCTGGCAGTGACCTACACCGAGGCGGGCGCGCAGGGCGACACCAGCGGCAAGGTCACCAAGCTGGCGCGGCTCGAGACGGGCCTGGAGATCAAGGCGCCGCTTTATATACAAGAGGGCGAGCGGGTGAAGGTGTATACGGAGACGGGGGAGTTTGCGGGGAGGGCGTGAGGCGTGCGTTTTCCCTAGGTCTGAGAAGCGAGACCTGGGGCACCCGTCACATCACGACCTCCGCGAGCGCCACCACTCGCGAATCCTTGCCAGATGTTCGGCCACCTTTGCGCTCGGTGTGGAGTATAGATAGAGAGCCCAAGTCGCTACCACTATGAACAACGGAATTTGCCACCAATGCATACTGGATAATATGTCAGAGCAGCGGAAACACGTCTAGCCGGCATCGTTGCCTTCGTCGCGTCTGCGCTTCCAATAGCGCTCACATTGGCTCCAAATGCGCCGTGAAGTGACGGAGGAATGGGGCTTCGTAGGTTAGCTTCAGGCCTTTGATTTTTTCGCGGCGCGCGAAGACTTTGAGGATGATCTCCACTACGTAGTCGATGTGGCTCTGGGTGTAGGTGCGGCGGGGGATGGCGAGGCGGACCAACTCCATGTTCGCGGCGGCGGCGAACATGAGGCTGCCGATTTCTACGGAGCGGATGCCGCCTTCCAGATACAACTCTGCGGCCAGGGCTACGCCGGGGAACTGCTCGACGGGAATGTGGGGCAGGAACGCTTTGGCGTCGATGTAGATGGCGTGGCCGCCGGGAGGCTGGACGATGGGCACGCCCTGCTCGGCGATGTGGTTGCCGAGATAGGCCGTGGAGGCGATGCGGTAGCGGAGGTAGTCTTCGTCGAGCGACTCCTGCAGGCCGATGGCGACGGCTTCAAGGTCTCGGCCGGCGAGACCGCCGTAGGTTGGATAGCCTTCAGTGAGGATGAGGAGGTCCTTCTCCTGGCGGGCAAGGATGTCGTCGTTGGTGCAGAGAAAGCCGCCGATGTTGGCCATGCCGTCTTTCTTGGCGGACATGGTGCAGCCGTCGCCGAGCGCGAACATCTCCTGCGCGATTTCTTTCGGAGTTTTGGACGAGTATCCAGGCTCTCGTTCCCGGATGAACCAGGCGTTCTCGGCGAAGCGGCAGGCGTCGAAGTAGAGCGGGATGTTGTGGGTTTTGCAGACTTGGGAGACAGCCTTGGCATTCTCCATGGAGACGGGCTGGCCGCCGCCGGAGTTGTTGGTGACGGTAAGCATGACCAGCGGGATTCTTTCTTTGCCGACGCGAGCAATCAGCGCTTCGAGGGCAGCGACGTCCATGTTGCCTTTGAAGGGCAGGATGGTTTCGGGACGGCGGGCTTCGGGGTGGAGCAGATCGACGGCCTCTGCGCCGACGAACTCGACGTTGGCGCGGGTGGTGTCGAAGTGTGTGTTGTTTGGGACGACGTCGCCCTTTTTGCACATCACGTTGAAGAGGATGCGCTCGGCGGCGCGGCCCTGATGGGTGGGGATGACGTGCCGGTAGCCTGTAATGTCCTGGACCGAGTTTTTGAAATGCGCAAAGCTCTTGGAGCCGGCGTAGCTTTCGTCGCCCTCCATGATGCCGGCCCATTGGTGGGTGGACATGGCGCCGGTGCCGGAGTCGGTGAGCAAATCGATGAGGACGTCGTCGGCCTCAAGCAGGAAGAGGTTCCAGTGGGCGGCGCGGAGGAGGGATTCTCGCTGGGCGCGGGTGGTCCAGCGGATGGGCTCAACACTCTTGATGCGGAAGGGCTCGATGATGGTTTTGGTGGACATGCGGATCGGTTTCTCGGAAGGCGTTCGGTCAGGTGTTGTGGTCTCCCACCCATTCGCCGAAAAGAAGGCGAATGGATGGGGCACGGCGCTTCTGTGGCTGGTCGAGAATTGCTCGAAGAAAACCTACTCTACGGTAACGGATTTGGCGAGGTTGCGGGGCTGGTCGACGTCGCAGCCGCGGCGGACGGCGATGTAGTAGGCGAGCAACTGAAGGGGGACGATTTCGATGAGCGGGCTGAGCAGCTCGAAGGCCGGAGGGATGAAGATGACGTGCTCGACGAGGCTGCCGATAGTGGAGTCGCCTTCGGTGGCTACGGCGATGACGCGGCCGGAGCGGGCGGTGACTTCCTGGATGTTGGAGAGGGTTTTTTCATAGCGCAGTTTTGAGGCGGGATCGGATTCGTCGCGGGTGACGAGGACGACGACGGGGAGGGTTTCGTCGATGAGCGCGTTGGGGCCGTGCTTCATTTCGCCGGCCGGGTAGCCCTCGGCGTGGATGTAGGAGATTTCTTTCAGCTTCAGTGCGCCTTCCAGGGCGATGGGGAAGTGGATGCCGCGGCCGAGATAGAGGAAGTCGCGGGCATGGGAGAAGCCTGCGGCGAGGTGCTCGCACTGGGCGGAGCGGGAGCGCAGGACCTCTTCGATTTTGGCGGGGATGCGGCTGAGCTCTTCAATGAGAGCGACGGAGCGGGCGGTGTCGATGCGGCCGCGGAGCTGGCCGAGCTTGAGGGCGAGCAGAAAGAGCGCGGTGAGCTGGGAAGTGAAGGCCTTGGTGGAGGCGACGCCGATCTCCGGGCCGGCGTGGGTGTAGATTGCGCCGTGGGCTTCGCGGGCGACCATGGCGTCGACGACGTTGCAGATGGCGACGGTCTTGGAGCCGAGGGAGATCATCTCGCGCTGGGCGGCGAGGGTGTCGGCGGTTTCGCCAGACTGGGTGATGAGCAGGCCGAGAGCATTGCGGTCGGGGATCGGGTTGCGGTAGCGGTACTCGCTGGCGTAGTCCACATCGACGGGAAGACGGGCGAGGCGCTCGATCATGTACTTGCCTGCCTGCGCTGCGTGCCAACTGGTGCCGCAGGCGGCGATGTTGATGCTGGAGGCGGCGGCCAACTCTTCGTCGGGAATCTTCATCTCGCCGAGGTAGACTTTGCCTGAATCGAGCGAGACGCGGCCCAGCGTGGTGTCGCGAATGGCGCGAGGCTGCTCCCAAATCTCCTTGAGCATGAAGTGCTTGTAGCCACCCTTTTCGGCCTGAATCGGATCCCACTGGATGCGGGTAATGGCGCGGTCGATGGGCTTGCCGTGGAAGTCGGTGAGTTGGACGCCGGCCAGGGTGAGGATGGCCATGTCGCCGTCGGCAAGGAAGTAGATGTTGCGGGTGTGATTGAGGATGCCGGGAACATCGGAGGCAACGAAGGATTCCCCTTCGCCCACGCCGATGACGACGGGCGGACCGAAGCGCGCGACGACGATCTTGTCCGGCTCGGCTGCCGAGAGAATGCCAAGAGCAAAGGCTCCCGTGAGACGCTTGATGGCGCGGCGGACGGCGACTTCAAGCGGAATTGGCTCGCCAGCGGCTGCGGCGTCGTTCTGCACCTGCTCGATAAGGTGGGCAATCACTTCGGTGTCGGTTTCCGTGACGAACTTGTGGCCCTTCTCGGTAAGTTCGCGCTTCAGGTCGAGATAGTTTTCGACAATGCCGTTGTGGACGACGACGATGCGGCCGGTGCAGTCGCGGTGAGGATGGGCGTTCTCTTCCGTCGGCCGTCCGTGCGTGGCCCAGCGGGTGTGGCCGATGCCGAAGGTGCCATCGATGGGGTGCTCGCGCAGAACTTCTTCAAGGTTGGCGAGCTTTCCGGGAGCGCGGCGGACTTCAAGCGTGGGGCTGGAAGGACTGCCAACGGCGATGCCCGCCGAATCGTAGCCACGGTATTCGAGGCGCCTTAGCCCCTCGATGATGACAGGAACGACTTTCTTTTTGCCAACATACCCGACAATTCCGCACATGCTGCCATTCTAAGCGACGTGCGGGCGCGGGCCTGTTCCCCAAAGGTGGAATCGGGCGTTCAGCTTTAGTGCGGGGGCCTTGGAATCTGCCCAGAAACTCTGAAGAAACATCGGAGATGAGATAAACAACATTCCTCAGGAGCTAAACTCCCCGCCTTTTGCAGATAATTACCCTCCTCAGGCGCACAATCATTCCAGAATCGCTCTCACAGCCAATGCCAAGGGAGCTGACGAACTGAAAAACTGCCTATAACTCCTTTGTTTTCTAATTTTTGCAAATAACTCCTGTAGAATGAAATATTTGCGCCGCAACCCCCTCTGCATCATGTTGAAAACAAAGAATTTCCTCCCAGATAGGGGGGGGGGGGGGGTAGGAGAACACTCGAATGTTGCCGGAATGTCGTCACATCTTGCCCAGCGGACACAAGTGCACCGCGCTTGCCCTCCGCGGTAAATACTATTGCTACTTCCACACCCGCCTGCACGCCCTCGCCGCCAAGCCGGCCCCGGCGCCGGACGAACCCCTCAAGCTCCCCGTCCTCGAAGATCGCAGCGCCATCCTGGTTGCCCTCTCCCAAATCTTCAATGCCCTCGGCGACTCCCGGCTCAAACCCCGCCGCGCTGGCCTCTATCTCTATGGACTCCAGATCGCTACACAGAATGTCGAACGCCAGCATGACGTCATCCCAATGATGGCCTCGCATGACGTTACCCGCTCCCCTGAAGGCGATGAGCTCGGTCCCATCATCAGCCGGTGCGAACCCCCAGGGGACTGTCCTGGTTGCGACATAAGAACCGTCTGCGAGGAATACAACGCCATATCGGAGCAGGAACTGGAAGACGACGAAGAAGACGATGAATAAATAGAAGTCCAATTCCGGTGCCGAGAAAGGCTCATCCTTTTCGTTCTTCGCTCGGTATAATCAACGGACTGAATCAGACCCCTGAGGAATGGACGCCAAACGTGAAAGCAGCGTCGCCGTCTCCGCCGTTCTTCCTGGAGAAGTGGTATATGGACTGCATCGACGATGCGGGCGATACGGCCATTCTCTATTGCGCCAAAATGCGCTGGCGCGGCCTTCCTCTGCACTACTGCAGCTTTGTTTTGAGGAGCGGGGAAGTTGCTCGGTCCCATACTTCCTTGGGGCGCTTTCGGATTGATGCGGATGAGCGCCGAATCGGCGTCGAGCTTCCCAGCCTGAAAGTTGCGGGAGAATGGAATGCCGATTCTGTGCCGGTTCAACAAACCGTCTACGAAGATGCCACCGGCTATGTGCGCTGGAACTGTATGCAGCCGCGGTCGTTGGCGCGGATCAGGATTGGAGACCGCGAACTGGCTGGGCTGGGCTATGCGGAATGTCTCACGCTGACCTTGCCGCCCTGGCGGCTGCCGATGCGCGCATTGCGGTGGGGACGATTCGTCTCAGCCCAGGACTCGCTGGTCTGGATCGATTGGCAAGGGCCTTACTCGACATCGTTTGCTTTTCATAATGGGCGCAAGCTGGACATCCGCAGCATTTCAGAATCGGAATGCGCGGTTGACGGCGCCACGCTCCGCATGGAAGACACCACGCCGATTCGCACGGGGCGATTGCGAGAAACCATTCTTCCGGGCGCGCCTGCGCTTGGTAGAATTTTTCCGCAATCCGTCTTCAATATCGAAGAGCACAAGTGGAGAAGCCGCGGAGTCCTCAACACTGATGATCACCACTCCGAGGGCTGGGTCATTCACGAGGTGGTTGGATGGAATCTTTGATGCGTTCAACTCTCGGCCGAGTGCTGTATGGAGCGATCTTTGTTGCCGCGCTTCCGCTGGCATTGATTGCCTGGGCGCGTGCAGTAACAGTGAGTCTGCCGGAAATACATTCCGTCTCCGGCGGCTTGCTGCTCACGCTGCTTGGGACCCTGGCCATGGCTGCGGGGATGATTTCGCTATGGCGCGACGGCGGCGGGCTGCCGATGAATGCCTTTCCTCCTCCGCGATTTGTTCAGAAGAATATTTACGCTCTGGTTCCACATCCGATCTATGGCGGATTCGTTCTGATCTGCTGCGGGGTTTCTGTTGCTTTCGGTTCAGCGAGCGGTCTGTGGCTTGTGACGCCGAGTGTTGCACTGGCTTGCGCCGCACTGGTTCTGGGACACGAAATGCCAGATCTTCAAAAACGCTTTGGCGTTCGCGACGTCTCTCTCTGGCTTCCGCGCGACCGCGCTGGCAGCCCATCGATGATGGAGAGGGTTCGCGTTTATCTGGTTGTGCTGCTTCCCTGGCTGGCAATCTTTGAACTGATCGGGGCGATGGGTAAAGTTCCAAACGCATGGAGCACCTATCTTCCATTTGAAAAACAGATTCCAGTTTGTGAACAGACAGAACTTCTCTACGCCAGTACTTATTTGGTGGTTCTTCTAGCGCCTCTTCTGGTTGGTTCAGGACGCGCCCTGCGGCGCTTCGCCGAGTTGGGCCTGAGAGCGATGGCGCTTCTGTTTCCTTTGTATCTTCTGCTTCCCTTCTTCGTTCCGCCGCGCAGCTTTCATGCATTGACGCCAATAGGATCGCTGTTGCTGCTGGAGCGGACGCCTGCATCTGGAATCGCGGCCTTCCCTTCCTTCCAGGTGGTTTGGGCACTGATTGCGGCAACCGCACTCGGCGAGGGTGGACCGTGGAGGAAAGCTCTTTGGCGGTGCTGGGCGGGGCTGGTGGCGATCAGTTGCGTTACCACAGGGATGCACTCGATTCTCGATGTTTTGGCGGGGGCGATTGCTTTTCTTGTCGTAATCCGCATGGATGCACTTTGGGCCGGGATGCTGAAAGGCGCGGAGATTGTCGCCAATGCGTGGAAAGAGTGGCGAATAGGGCCGGTGCGCATTATCAATCACGGTGGTTTCGCCGCAATGGCAACGCTCGTGGGACTATCCATGATCGATGTGCTGCTGGGGCCAGGACACACGGCTGTCACGGCCAGCATCTTTTTCTTTTCAATTACGGGAGCTGCATTGTGGGCTCAATGGGTGGAAGGATCTCCGGCGCTTCTGCGCCCCTTGGGATTCTATGGCGGCATGTTGGGCGCCATCCTGGGCGGTTTGACTGCGCTTGTTTTGGGAGTAAGCCTTTGGACCGTCTTAGCCGCGGTATGCATTGCGGCGCCGTGGATACAGGGCATCGGCAGGTTGCGCTGCCTGGTGCAGGGGTGCTGTCACGGATGCGCCTCAACAACCGTGAAAGGAATTCGTTACACGCATCCACGCACGCGCGTATGCCGCCTGACGGAATTTGCAGGAGCGCCGATCCACGCCACGCAGGTCTATTCGATCGCTTGCAATGTAGTGATCGGCGCTGCGCTTCTTCGCCTCTACCAATTGAGAGTCTCCGGTGCGACGATCTGCGGCGTTTACCTTCTGTTGTCTGGCGCGGGGCGGTTTGTTGAAGAAGCCTATCGCGGCGAGCCGCAAACAAAGAGCTTCTTCGGCCTGCATTTTTATCAATGGATTGCCGTCGCTTGTGTCGTGGCTGGAGCCGCGATTACGACAGCCCCGAGTTCTGCTCTGCCGGAGTTGAATGCCATTCGACCGGGCACAGTTGTACTGGTGATTGTATGCAGTGCAATTAGCTGGTTTGTTACTGGAGTTGATTTTCCCGATTCATCGAGACGTTTTGCACGCTTGACCTGAAGAAAGCAAAGACAGCGACAAACTTCGTTGACCCTAAATAACGATGGCCCAGGCGCTTTGCCTGAGCCATCGTGGTGAACTGTGTATTGGACGAAGGACTTCGCGCTAACGCGAGTGCCCAAGCATTTTCACTCATGCTCCCAAGCCGCGATTGCTTGTTGGCGCTACCCGGATAACCGGACTCCCTGGGTGACAGACTCGTCACACGATTGGGAAGATGGCCAACCTCGCACATCGGGTCGAAGGACGCATCTTTACGTGAAAGGATGCGGTAGCGTCCCATGCGGTTAAACCTACTCTGGCAGGGGCTACCTCGGGGTCTGGGGCGCGATGCCCTAGGCTACAGCCACCTCACGTTTAGTAATGCTGAAAGAGACTATCTGCATCTTTTAGGTTGTCCTCCTTCCCCGTACGAGAACAATGTACCCCCGCATTCATGCGGCGTCAATAGTTGCTTTTAACGGGGTGGAACCAAAGTGTGATGCCCCCCGGAGCATTGTGCCGAACACGACACTACTCCAGCACAAAAATGTTTTTCTCCGCGCACATTGCTTTCAGAATCTTGGGCCACACGGTGACGCTTACTTCTCCGAGATGCGCTTTGCGGAGCAGCAGCATCAAGGTACGCGACTGGCCGATTCCTCCGCCGATGGAAAGCGGAATCTGATTGTTGAGAATCGCCCGGTGATAGGGCAACTGCATGAAGTCCAACTGCTTGGACATTGTGAGTTGTTGCTTGAGAGTCTCGGCCGTGACGCGGATGCCCATGGATGTGAGTTCGTGGCGGCGTTTGGTAACCGGGTTCCAGACGAGGATGTCTCCATTGAGCCCGTGCGTATCTTTGCCCGTCTCATGGCTGGTGTCAGTGACCCAGTCGTCGTAATCGGCGGCGCGCATCTCGTGCGGATAGCCGTCCTTTAACGGCCAGCCGATTCCGATGATGAAGACGGCAGGATACTTTTGCAGGACCGCCGTCTCGCGCTGCTTGCGCGGCAGCGTGGGATACATGTCGAGAATCTCTTCGGCGTGGAGGAAGGTCAACTTCTCTGGCAGGTCGGGATAGCGCGGATCTTTCAATTGCGGGAACAGAAACTGGGCGAACTTTTCCGCGCCAACGATCACCTTCCATATTTTGCCGACGACGGATTTGAGGAACTCGATGTTGCGGTAATCGGTGGTCATGACGCGCTCCCAATCCCACTGATCGACGTAGGCGGAATGGTCGTGATCGAGAAAATAATCTTTGCGCACGGCGCGCATGTCGGTGCAGATTCCCTCGCCGACCTGGCAGCCGAATTGCTTGAGGGCGGCGCGTTTCCACTTGGTGGCGGCTTGCACCACCTGCGCGTCGACGGGATGAAGATTGCGATCGTTGGAGATGTGGAACTGGATGGGTGTACGCGAGCCGTCGCGATCGAGCATGTCGTTGACGCCGCTCTCGACATCGACGATGAGGGGGACTTCAACCATCATCAGGTTGAGTTCGCTACAGAGGTTGTCTTCAATATAGCGTTTGACCTGAAAGATGGCCTGTTGCGTCTCTTTCGGAGTCAGGAGGGAACGGTAATCGTGCGGGAGAATTTTCTCCAATTCGCTGTAGTCGCCGATTCCCGGTCCGGCCAGGTCGGCCTTCTTGTCAAGGACAGTCGCCATGAAATATCTCCTTTTGCGGACGGATATCGCGCCGCCGCTACGCGATCGATCATGGTTTGGAGTGAAGGGGTTTACCGGCGTGGGAGACGGCAGCGGATGTACCGAGATGTGAGGGATAGCGCTTGGCCGCGTGCGCGCGGATCAACTGCTCCGCGATCAACGCCGCCGCAAGCAGCGTCCCAATAGCGCCGAAAACCGCCAACGCGAGCAGAGCCGTTAGGAAGACCGGCATAGCCGCACCTCGATGCCGACAAAGATAGTCGATCTGTACGGCGGGACAAGCTGTGACTGCAATCACCGATCAATGTAACTTGTGAGCCGCAGGGGAGCCCTTGAAAAGGGCGATGTTATAGGCAGGGAGGGGAATGGCCGGGATGAGGGGGCGGCGGACGAAGAGAAAATATATTGATTCAATATCTCAGTTGCTCCTGTACACTGCCCTTGGTTAGCTAATTTCCCCAAGCACGGCTGACCAAAATCACAACAGGAGGAAGAAGATGAACAAGAGATTGTGGTGTGTCTTCACGGGGTTGTGCGGGCTCTTGGTTGCTACGCTGTGCGCTGTTCCGTTAGGCGCGCAGACAGATGAGGCGAAGGAAAAACCACCGCTGTTTTCGTATGTCGCCAACTGGCAGATTCCGCGGGTGCACTGGGCGGACTTTGAAAAAGCGAATGCGGCGGACAAGAAGATTCTGGACAAAGCGCTGGCCGATGGAACCATTGTGGGCTACGGCAACGACATTAACCTGGTGCACACGCCAGACGGGGAAACGCACGATAACTGGTGGTCGGCAACGTCAATGGCAGGACTGGTGAAGATTCTGGACCAGTTCTACGCGGCTGACATTTCCGCCTCGCCTCACTCGGCCAGTCCGACGAAGCATTGGGACAACGTGTACATCAGCCACTATTACAACTGGAAGCCGGGGACCTATAAGGACGGCTATGTGCATGTGTCGGTGTACAAGCTGAAGGCGGATGCGCCGGACGATGCGGTGGAGTCGCTGAGCAAACACCTGGTTGTGCCGGCGCTGGAGAAACTGCTGGCCGACGGCACCATTGTGGAATACGAGATCGACACGATGGCCATCCACACCGAAGCGCCGGGCACGTTCGCGATTGTGTACGTGACGCCGACGGCGGAGGGGCTGGATACGGTGCAAGCGGCGGTTCGGGGCTCAGTGAAAGATCACCCGCTGTCGGGGCAGGCCTTTGGCTCGATGGTGGATGACAACGGGCATCGCGATGAACTGCTGAAAGGGAGCGGGGTTTTCAAGTAGGCATGTAGTTTCTGCGGTCCCACCCTAAGCGCAAAAATCCGCCGCGGCGGACGCCGAGGGTGGGGCACCCGAATTTTTTGGGCTGATCAGATGTAGATGGCCCGCCTGGTTGAGTGCGTCGTATCCCACCCAAACCGCAAAGAACGCGGTTTGGATGGGGGACTCGGCGTTTGGGCTGGAGAAGTGACAAGGACCCGGGCCTGAAGGCCCTACCATTTCGCTCTCTTTCAGGGGGTTGAAACCCCCTGCTCCCTCCGAAGTTCCCCGATCTGCAACTGAAGGCTCAGGCCCATTCGCCTTGGCGCATGAGGGGCTCGACTGTGCCGGTGGCGGTGATGCCGTCGATGTCGAGCGAGCCGGAGCCGATCATCCAGTCGACGTGGATGAGGCTGTCGTTGGCGCCCTTGGCGGCGAGCTGCTCGGGGGTGAGCTTGTCGCCGTCGCGAAGGCAGGAGGAGTAGGCCTGGCCGAGCGCGATGTGGGAGGCGGCGTTCTCGTCAAAGAGCGTATTGAAAAACAACATGCCGCTGGCGGCGATGGGCGAGGAGTGGGGGACGAGTGCGACTTCGCCGAGATGGCGCGCACCTTCGTCGGTGTTAATGAGTGTCTGAAGGACTTCCTGGCCGCGAGTGGCACGGGCTTCGACGATACGGCCTTTTTCAAAGCGGACCTGAATGCCTTCAATCATGGTGCCTTGATGAGAGAGCGGCTTGGTGGCGGTGACAGTGCCGTCGGCGCGGTCTTTGTGGGGCGTGGTGAAAACTTCTTCGGTGGGCATGTTGGGAATGCAGTAGAGGCCGTTGCCGGCAGTGGTGCCACCGCCGAGCCAGAGATGATCGTCGGCGAGGCCGAGGCGGAAGTCGGTTCCTGGACCGCGATATTGCAGGGCGGCGTAGCGCTTTTCATTGAGGCGCGCGGCGCGGGTTTGCAGATTGGCGTCGTGAGCCTTCCAGGCGGCGACGGGATCGGGACCATTGATGCGGGTGGTTTCGAAGATCGCGTCCCAGAGTTTGGCGAGCGCGGCGTCGGGCGCGGCGTTGGGGAAGACGGCGGCGGCCCAGGCGGGGGTGGCGTTGGCGACGATGGTCCAATTGATGGCGTGGCGGGTGATGAGCTCGAGGGCGGGACGGTAAGCCAGCGAAACGGCGCGATTGGCGCGGCTGACTTTGGAGGGATCTTCGTTGGAGAGGAGAGCCGGATTTCCGCCGGCGATGGCCAGACGCGCGGCTCCGCTTTTGAAGGCGGCGCCCATGCCGTCGTAGAGCCAGGCGGGGGCGCGGTCGAAGCTGGCGTCGGGAGCGAAATGGTAGCGCATGAGAGCGGCTTCGTCGTCGCTGTAGAGGGTGGTGACGAGCGAAGCTCCGGCGCGATAGGCCTGCTCGGTGATGCGGCGCGCGAGCGGCAAGGCATCGAGCGAGGCGGTCATCAGCAGTTCCTGACCGGCCTGGAGACCGAGGCCGACGCGGACTGCGACTTCAGCAAGCTGATTGAGTTTGTCTTCGTGGGTGCGCGATGACGCAGTGGATTCGCTCATGTGTATTTGCTCCTCATGGCTCTGGCGGGATTGGGGCGGCGGGCGATCAGTGGAGGTCGCGCCATATTTCAATTCTAGAGTCTGGCACCGAAGAAGAATATGCGCCGCAGGCAGGAGCCAGCGGTTCTGCGCGGACACACGAGCGACCCGTGAGGCAAGTCCGGTTCGATGCGGCTGTTATTCCTCTATATGGTACGTATATTCTTCGATGACCGGATTGGTGAGGACTTCGCGTGCGATGCGCTCGACCAAGGCTCGGGCGACGTCGGGGGCGAGGCCATCGACGAGGGAAAGCTCGAAAAACTTGCCCTGGCGGACGGCGGAGACCTCCGCGAAACCGATCTTGTGCAGAGCGTTCTGGATGGTTTGGCCCTGGGGGTCCAGGACCGATGTCTTCAACGTGACATAGACATGTGCCTTCATTTCCGTGATTATATTAGTTCTGGCGGCTTGTCCCCTACTGCTGAGCAGTTCGCCGCCGAAACGATGACATTTTTCCCTTGATCCAGGTTCAATGAAGAACCCGGACCCAACCCCTAAAGGAGAAGCAAAGCGAGATGGTTAACT
>JARLGE010000054.1 GCA_031296215.1 Occallatibacter sp. | reverse complement strand
GACTTCAGGGCGGTCGAGGGCGACGCGCTCGTTGACCTGGCAACTGAGGCACCACTTGGCGGTGAAGTCTACGAGCACGGGGCGGCCAGCGGCCTGGGCGCGGGAGACGGCTGCGGCGGACCAGGGCTGCCAGCCGCGCTGAGCGGACTGCACGGACGGAAGCGAGGCCAGCGTCGTGACGTCTTCCGCGGTCAAGCCCAAGGACGCGGTCTCCAGCTTTCCGGGCGCAATGGCGGATAGGACGATTACGCCGGCGAGGATCAGAGCCGCAACGGCTGTTGACCAGCGCCTGGCCGGCCAGCGGCCGAGGAACCAGCCGGCAATGGCCAGCAAGAGGAAGCTGGATAACAGTGCGGAAAGGAGGCTGGCTCCGTAAGTTGCGCCGAGAACCCAGGCCAGCCAGATTACCGTTGCGAAGATCGGGACGGCGACGGCCTGGCGGAGGACTTCCATCCATGCGCCGGGCTTGGGCAGGAGGCGTGTCCACGCGGGCTGCAGGGTGAGGGCGACGTACGGTGCGGCGAGGCCGAGGGCGAGGGCGGTGAAGACAGCGAACGTGACGGCGGCGTTCTGGGCCAGCGCGTAGCCGAGGGCGGCGCCCATGAAGGGAGCCGTGCATGGAGTGGCCACCACCACGGCCAGAACGCCGGTGAAGAAGCTGCCGGGCAGTCCCTGCTTTTGCGCAAGTGACCCGCCAGCGCTGGTGAGGGTGAGGCCGATTTCGAATTGCCCGGCCAGCGAGAGGCCGAGGAAGAAGAGCAGTGCGGCCATCAGCTCGAGAAAGACCGGCGACTGGAACTGGAATCCCCAGCCCAGCGTGGCACCGGCGGCGCGGAGACCCAACAGGACGGCCACCAGCGCCCAGAAGGACGCGAGAATGCCGGCGGCGTAGACCAGGCCGTGGGCGCGGAGTTTGTGCCGCTCCGTGTTTCCGGAGTTGACCAGCGAGAGTCCCTTGAGGAAGAGCACAGGAAAGACGCAGGGCATGAGGTTGAGCAGCAGCCCGCCGAGGAAGGCCAGGCCGGCGGCCTGCAAGAGGCCAAGGCTGGAAGAGTGCGGCGCGGAAGGCGGAGTTGCTGCAGAATTGGTCGGCGGCGCAGAGGCAGCGACCGCAGCCGCGGGAGCCGGTGCGGATGGCGTTGCGGTTGGTGGGGTGGGTGACGCGCCTGTGGAATTTGTCGCTGCTGGATTCGGGGCTGAACTGGGGAGGGCAACAATCTCGTAGGCCCGTCCGCCGGAAAGCTCGAGAACGCCCTTCAACGCAGGAGGATTCGCGGTGAGATTGGCGTCTTTTTTGAGGTCGAGGAGCAGGCCGGCGGCTGTGGGAGTGAGTTTTTGCGGGGCGGGATTGTCGAGAATATCCGGGTCGGAGGGAAAGAACTCAGCTTGCGTTTCGCGCTTGCCCGTGTCGACAGAGAGCCGGAAGCCGCTGGCAACTGGCTGGAACGTGGCGTTAAGTGCTTTCGGCGCTGAATCGGGCAGCGGCTTCCAGGCCCGGCGCCACAGCTCGGAGTCCGCCGAAAGCTCTCGCAAGCCGCCTGCCGGCTGAACTCGGACATCCTGCGTCACTTCAAGCTCAGCCTTGCCGGGAATGCAGGACTCGCGACAAACGAGCCAATCAACTTTGGCATGAAGAACCACTGGGCCGAGCGGAACCGACTCGGCCACATGAATGTCGATGGGGAACAACACCTCGCCCTCGTAGCCAAAATCCATCAACGGACCGAGCGGTAACCGCTTCGGCGGCGGAAACTGCAACGGACCAGCCGTGACACCGTTCGGCAGCGTCCACTTGATGTGTGGCGGCTCACCTGCATCGCCCGGATTCTTCCAATAGACGTGCCAGCCCGGCTCCAGCTTGAAATAGAGGCCAACATCCCCTCCTTCCAAGCGGTAAAGATGAGCGCCTGGTGCTAGAAGTTGCACATGCACATGCGGCGCGTCGGCGGAGCTGGAGACGGCGCGCGTGGGCAGCGCTGCGGCAAGCACGAAGGGCAACGCGGCAATGGAGGTGAGCAAGCGCATGATTGCGAAGTATGGGCTCCCTGGGGCCTGGGACGGTTGAGAGTTGAGGTTTCCCACCCTTGAATCAAAGAGCGATTCAAGGATGGGGCACCCAGCATTTGTGGGGCATCTGGCCGCGTTCATTGCGGCTGCTCCTGATGATTGGACTCAGTCAACTCTAGGATAGTCGCAAGGGGTTGCCTTCTTTATTGGCGGACGTGCAGTTCGGGGCGGGCGGCGTGCTGGCGGAAGATGCAGTCGTCTTGAACGCACTTGACGCCCGCGGCACGGGCGCGGGCTATGGCTTCGTCGTGGATGACGTCGTCCTGAAGCCAGAGATAGGGGATGCCGAGGCGGATTACGTCGTCCACTATCGGCGGGACGTGCTCGGAGGCGCGGAAGACATCGACGAGGTCGATGCCCGAATTCGTTGGGCCTGCGCCGGTCTCTTCGCGGGCGGCGGCTTGCGCGGCGTCGAGGTCTGGATAACACTTCAAGTTCAGCACGTGGTCGAGCGCGGGGTTGACGGGGAGGACGCGGTAGCCGTTGGCTGCCAGGTAGAGGCCAATGTTGTGGCTGGCGCGCCAAGTCTTGTCGCTCATGCCGACCACGGCGATGGTTTTGGCGGTGCGGAGGATTTCGTCGATGATCGAGGGGGCGTTGCTCACCTTTTACTCCCGGGCCAAGGTTCGTGGTTTCCCACCCATGCGCAAGAAAAAAGGCGCATGGATGGGGCACGGTGCGTCGTGGGGTGTAACTGCAACTACACGTCCAGGTCGTCGTCATCAGGTGCGGCGGCGACGGCGGTGCCGCGGCGCTTGGCCAAGAGATAACCGCGCAGGAAGGGCTCGAGGTAGCCGTCGAGCACCTTGTCGACATCGCCGACTTCGACTTTGGTGCGGTGGTCCTTGGCGATGCGATAGGGTTGCAGGACGTAGGATCGGATCTGCGAGCCGAAGTTGATTTCGAGCTTGGAGTCTTCGAGCTTCTTGCTGACTGCCTTCTTCTTTTCGAGCTCGTACTCATAGAGGCGCGAGCGCAGCATCTTCATGGCCTTCTCGCGGTTCTTGTGCTGCGAGCGCTCGTTCTGGCATTGCACGACTATTCCCGTTGGGAGATGTGTCATGCGCACGGCGGAGTCGGTGGTGTTGACGTGCTGGCCGCCCTTGCCACCGGAGCGGTAGGTGTCGATGCGCAGATCTTCTACTTTGAGATCGACCTGGATGGAGTCGTCGATTTCCGGGGAGACGTAGACGGACGCGAACGAGGTGTGGCGGCGCTTGGCCTGGTCGAAGGGCGAGATGCGAACCAGGCGATGAACCCCGCTTTCGCCGGCCAGTTGGCCGAAGGCGTACTCGCCGATAATCGTAAACGTGGCGGACTTGATGCCGGCTTCGTCGCCGGCCTGCACGTCGTTGAGCTCGGTTTTGAAGCCCTGCTGCTCGGCCCAGCGGAGATACATGCGCATCAGCATCTCGGCCCAATCCTGGCTCTCGGTGCCGCCGGCGCCGGGGTGGACGGTGACGATGGCGTTGAGCGGATCGGCTTCCCCGTTGAGCATGGTGCGGGCTTCGAGGTCCTCGTTGAAAGCGGCGAGAGCCTTGATATCGCGCTCGAGATCGGCGAAGACATCCTCGCCCTCGCGGGCCAGCTCGAAGTAGGCATCGATGTCGCCGGTGCGGCGGACGAGCTGCTCGTCGTCGGCGACGAGGTTCTCAAGGCGCTTGCGGTCGCGCATCAGGGGCTTGGACGCGGCGGGATCGTTCCAGAGGGCTGGATCGGCGAGTCTGGTTTCTATGTTGGCGAGTTCCCTGCGGATGCGAGCCGGGTCAAAGATACTCCCGCAGGTCGCGCGTTTGGTCGCGCACGGGAGCATATGCGAATTCGAGATCGTTCAACGACGACATATGTTTGCTCTTATGACCTGACTTTGATTTGGACTGTGAAGCTGCGTTCTTCTTCACCCATATCGAGGATACCATTACGCTTTCTGGCAAACGGTCATACTTCGTGAGCGACGCCATTTTCCGTTGAAGTTGATGCGTCCGGCGCCACCCACCTTCCCTTTCCGAGCGAGAACAGAAGGTAGTCAGTGGCGGCATCTTCCAGAGTGGAAAACCGGTGAACGCACTCGTATCGCAATCGCCTGGAAAACCAGCCGACACTGAACCCCGAGCTTTCTTCTGAGATAAAAGTTGAAGGGGTATAGCGTTTGTCTTCGGACTCCTGAAGCAATTGTCTAGCTGGCTCAGGATGTCTGCGGAAATACCCAACGATTTGCTCCGGCTCGAGATCGCAGACATTCAACGCTGCCGAGACTCCAATACGCTGCCTACGAAACCCCTTCGGGAAACCATCCTTTGGTGGCCGTTTCCAAAAACTCCACATGGATCAAGTGTCGCATGGATTCAATCATTTAATTTAGGGCGCGGGCAGCCAACGTCGCCGTTCGGATCAGCCGATTGCTCCCGGTTGTCCGCTGTTACACCACCTCGATCTCTTCCGGCAGTTCCGGAAGTCGATCCAGCGCTTTGAGCAGCGTGACATGCCCAATGGCGGTTGAAACCTGGCACGTTTTGTGTATATGTGATATATACAAATTATGGCGACGGGCGATCCGCTTGGCGAGTGTATCGGATTCGATTGGGATGAATCGAACACTGTCAAGAACTGGGAGCGCCACAAGGTAACGCCAGAGGAAGCCGAAGACGTCTTCTTTCACGAGCCGTTGGTGGTGCGCGGCGACGTTGGGCACTCGTCGAGGGAGAAACGCTACCGGGCCATCGGGCGCACCTCGCGCGGACGGCTTCTCTTGGTCGCCTACACGATCCGGCACAAGCTGATCCGGGTGATTTCGGTGGCAATGTGTTCCGGCGGCAGAACGAAATCCACG
>JARLGE010000274.1 GCA_031296215.1 Occallatibacter sp. | reverse complement strand
CGCCAGACCCGCGGCGTCACCGTCGGATCCATCCACGTCAACGTCATCCGCCCCTTCCCCGAGGCCGCCATCGTGGCCGCACTGAAGGGCAAGAAGAACGTCATCATCCTGGAGCGGACCGACGAAGCTCTATCGGGCGACAACCCGCTCGGCCGCGACATCCGCACCGCGCTGTCGAAGGCCATTCAAACCGGGGCCCCCGCGGACAGGTCGTCGTCCGTGGGGTCGGAAACCGAAGGCCGCCCCGCCGCCGAGGGCCTGCCCGCGCTCTCCATCCAGGAAGTGCCCAAGATATTCTCCGGCACCTACGGCCTGGGCTCGCGCGACTTTCGCCCCGAGCACGTCATCGGCGCCTACGAGTTCGCCACCGCCGGCCGCGCCCGCCAGGACGGCAAGACAGCCGCCGACGGCGCAACCTTCATGGTGCTCGGCATCGACCACCCATACGCGGTTGTGGGCGATGAGACACCGTCGCTGCTGCCCGAAGGCGCGGTGGCCGTGCGCTTCCACTCCATTGGCGGATGGGGCGCCATCACCACCGGCAAGAATCTCGGCGCCATCCTCGGCGACCTCAACGACCTGATCTTCGAGCGCGACGGCCTGGTCGACGACTTTGGCAATCCCAAGGAAGTCATTCACGTCAGCGCCAACCCCAAGTATGGTTCGGAAAAGAAGGGTTCCCCCACCAGCTACTTCATGGTGGCGGCCAAGGACCGCATCCGCGTCAACTGCGACCTGCGCCATGTGACCGTCGTTCTCTGCTGCGACCCCAAGGCCTTCACCCACACCAACCCGCTCGACGGCATGGCCGAGGGCGGCTCGCTGGTATGGGAGTCGGACGAAGAGGGCGAGCAGGCCTGGGAGCGGCTGCCGCAATGGGCCCGCAAACAGATCATCGATAAAAACATTCGCGTCTTTACGCTGCCCGGTTTTGCCATCGCCAAGAAAGCTACCGACCGCGGCGATCTCCAACTCCGCATGCAGGGCAACGCCTTCCTGGGCGCTTTCTTCGCCGTCAGCACGCTGCTTCAGGAGTTCGGCATTACCCAGGAGCAGTATCGCGAAGTCGTCCACAAGCAGTACGTCAAGAAGTTCGGCAAGCTCGGTGAAGCCGTCGTCGCCTCCAACATGGAAGTCATGATGCAGGGCTTCAGCCAGGTTAAGGAAATCAAGATCGGCGCCCTCGCCGCCGCCGATCACTCCAGCCTGCGCGGCCAGGCCTTGCTGCCCATTCTCGAACTCGCGACGGCAGGCGGTTGCAGCACCGGCTGCCGTTCCACAGCCATCCCCGCGGGCCAGGGTCCGCGCACGCCCATCAGCCGCGTCGCCAACTTCGACGCCGAGTTCCGCTCCAGCTTCGGCTACAACCAGCCCGCCACGCCGCTCTCGGCCATGGGCGTCATCGCCGCTGCCACCGGCGACACCGCCTCCAAGTACGTCGCCCGCCGCGAAACCCCGCTCTACATCCCTGAAAACTGCACCCAGTGCATGGAGTGCATCTCCGTCTGCCCCGACACCGCCCTGCCCAACACCTCGCAAGATCTGAGCACGGTGCTCACCACCGCCGTCTCCTACTACATTGCCGATCCGGAAGACCGCACAAAACTGCTGCACGCGCTGCCTGCAATCGAAAAGGCCGCCCGCACCCGCATGGTGGCCGAGATGAAGACCGGCACGCCCATGCAAACCATCCTGCGCGAAGTCGTCTCGGCCGTAGAAGGACTTCCGCCGTCCGCGCAGGACCAGTTCTTCGGCATCATCGCCAAGGTGCCGATGGCCTATCAGAAGGTCAACGCCATCTTCTCTTCGCCCGAGCGCAAGGCGCCCGGCTCCGGCGGCGTCTTCTCCATCTTCGTCAGCGATCTGTGCAAGGGCTGCGCGGCCTGCGTCACCGCTTGCGGCGACCACAACGCCCTCCGCATGGTGGCCGAGACCGAAGAGGTCAACGCCGAGCACGAGACCGGAACCGCCTTCCTCGATCTGCTGCCCGACACTTCGCAGAAGTATCTCGGCCTGTTCAACGCCGCCAACCCCGCCGACTCCAAGACCGCCACGCTGAGAAATATGTTGATGGTCCGCACCAACTATGACGCCCTCGTAGCCGGCGACGGAGCCTGCGCAGGCTGCGGTGAGAAGTCCGTCCTCCGCTCCATCGCGGCCGTCACCGAAGCCTACATGCGCCCCGTCTACCACGCCAAGAGCGATCGTTTCGTGGCCAAGGCCGGCGAGCTCGAGAAGAACGGCGTCGCCCGCCTCGCCAGGCTCCAGGCCGCCAGCCCCGCTGAGTACGCGCTGCTCCGGCAGGCCATCGCGCACCTCGTCCTCGGCCTGGGCGGCGAAGACGATGCCGACACCCTCGGGCGCATCGCCGCCTATGAAGCGGCCAACGGCCTCCTCACCGACGCACAGTTGGTCGAGGCCATCGCCGCCGTCCTGCTCACCGAGGCCTTCAACCACAAGAGCCTCCAGCCCATCGACGGCCGTCTGGCAAATGGAATGTCGGTTATGGCCATGGCCGCCCACACCGGCTGCAACACCGTCTACGGTTCCACCGCGCCCAACAATCCTCACCCCTACCCGTGGATGAACTCCCTCTTCCAGGACGGCGTCACCGTCGGCTGGCTCATGGGCGAGAGCTTCATCGTCGACCACGCCCGCCGCTCCGTTCTCCCCGAGCGCCTCGCCGACATTCTGCTCACGCGCGAGACGAACGTCATCGACACACAGGAGTACTACAACCTCACCCACTTCACCGATGCCCTCATGACCGATCAGGAGATCGTCGAGCTGCCCAAGGTCTGGGTGGTCGGCGGCGATGGCGGCATGGGCGACATCGGCTACCAGAACATGTCCAAGGTGATTCTGCAAAACCGGCCCAACGTCAAGACCCTGATGCTCGATACTCAGGTTTATTCGAACACCGGCGGCCAGAACTCTGACTCTACCCCCATGCTCGGCGGCGGCGACATGAACACCTTCGGCGCGGCCACGCAGGGCAAGAACACCGAGAAGAAGACGGTTGCCGAAACCTTCCTGGCCGGCCACGGCTCGCCCTTCGTCGCGCAGGTTTCGATGGCCAACGCTCCCAAGCTCTACCGCGCCATCCTCGATGGACTGGAGTATCGCGGCACTATGTTCCTGCAGGCCTTCACCACCTGCCAGCCCGAGCACGGCGTCGCCGACGACATGGCCCTCCACCAGGCCCAGCGCGTCCGCGACTCGCGCGGCGTCCCCGAGTTCGTCTTCAACCCCCGTCTCGGCGAAACCTATCAGGAAGCGCTCGACCTCAAGGGGAATCCTTCCATCGATCTCGATTGGTACGAGACCAAGTCCAAGACCACCGGCGACATCACCCGCTACACCGTCGCCCACTGGTGCACCACCGAAGCCCGCTTCCGCAACCACCTCAAGAAGATCAAGCCCGAGGCCGCCGCCAAGCTCATTCACCTCGACAACATGCTCGTCAGAATTACGCAGCAGGACGTCGTCTACCGCCGCTATTTGCAGCCGGGCCACCGCGCCTTCATTCCCGACTTCGGCGTCTACATCACCTGGGAAGAAAACGGCAAGGTCGAGTACCGCGCACTCTCGCGTCAGTTAGTCATGTTCTGCGTCGAGCGCCGAAAGTCCTGGCGCATGTTGCAATCCAAGGCCGGCATCGTCAACAAGGAATACGCCGCCCAGCGCGCCATCCTGGCAGACGTGGATGCAGGCAAAATCCCCCTGGCCGAGTTCCTCTCGAACGCCCGCGAAATCCTCAACGAGCGCGTCTCCGGCGGCGTGTTAGCCAAGGCGTAAATGAGGGCGGTAGGTCCGGGATTTATCCCGGACACAAAGCCGCACAATCCATCCCCAACACACGAACGCGGACCGCAAGGTCCGCGTTCGTGTCTTCGTGCGCTGATCGAGGGTCTTCAATGCCCTCAACAAGAACAGCGCTGTCCTACTCCCGTCATTGCAAGCTCACTTTTGAGAACAGCATTCGTCCAACCGGCAATCCGCACGAAATGCACCTGCCTCAGGCCGTTCGCAGAAAGTCCGAAGCACCTCAGTGCGCCGAAAGGAGCAACTATGCCCAAAAAAGAGAGTTCACACCGCGGTTTCAATTCAAAATTCATGACAGCTCTCATCTCCATGCCGATCGCCCTGTTAGCCGGGTGCAGCGCAACTCAGCCAACAAAGCTCACGCCGAGTGCGAACACAAACGTCTCCATCGCAGCGGCCAGCACAGCAAACGATGCGGTCAGCATCTATGACGTCGCCATCAAAAGCCTCTCGCTTGTCTCTCAAACAGGCGCAACTGTTCCCATCATCGGTACACCCGTGCAAGCCGAGTTCACCCACCTGAATGGGCCCGTTGAACCGATTGCTGTTTCGCAGGTGCCGCAAGGCGTCTATAGTTCGGCACAAATCACCGTGGGCGACTTTTCGATTCTTTGCGTAGGACTTGGGATCGAGGGCGGCGTGCAAGGCCAGGGAAGTTCCGGTAACGGTCAACCCGCGAACGTGACGATCACCATGCCAAAGCCCATCACCGTGACCGGCAGCAATATGACGATCACGCTCAACATGGTTCTCTCGCAGTTCGTGTCGAATTCCTCCTGCTCAGTGGGTTCCATGCCGACGACCGAGCAGTTTGAAATCTATGCCGGCAGCGGTGCCGGCAGCGGTATAACCCAGCCAGTGGATGTCAGCCCCCAAAAGCTGAAGGCACTTCAGGGCGTGATTGCGTCTTTGAACGCAGATGGGACCATGCTGACCGTTGATTCCCTTGAGGGACTCCCCAGCGTCGTTGCGCCGGTTCCGGCATGGAACGTTGAAACGAATGCGAACACGGTCTTTGAGGGCATTGCCGCAGCTTCCGCGCTCGACACCGGCTTGCCCGTCGAATTCGATGCAACCATCCAGCCGGACGGCTCCTTGATGGCGTCGCGGATCGCCGTTTACGACACGAGCGCAACCAACCTGTCCCTTTGGAGCGGGCCGCTGCTGTCGGTGCCCAGTTCCGCACAACCCATTCTTGCACTCGGGCGGCAGGCTGCGGGCCCTATCTACGGTCAGCAATTCGCGCAGCTCGATGCAAGCCAGGCGAAATTCCAGGTCTCCGGCCAATTTGGCAACCTGGCCAGCCTCCCTTTCGCGACGGCTTTTAACGCTTCCAACATGGTGCCCGGACAAAATGTCGATATGACTTTTCACCAGGCAAGTTACCTCGCCGGCAAAAATGTTCCGATGGTTTCGACGATGACGCTCGTCTCTCAGACCATCAACGGCCAAATCACCGCCATCGGCAAGAGCGGCGCCTTCACAACGTATACGGTCTGGCTCGGGACCAACGATCTGTTTGCCAACCTCGCTTTCCAACCTGGCCAGAACAACCTGCTTACCAATCCGCGTGTCGTCACTGTCTATGCCGATGACAACACGCAGATGCTGAATAGCCTTCCGCTGGGTGTCAACAGCTTCATGCGTTTCAACGGGCTGGTTTTCAATGACGCAGGCTCGCTGCGGATGGACTGCGGGCAGATCAACGATGGAGTGGCGGAATAGGACTGGTGGTGGCCCGCGTCTGAGAGAGCTGTGTGCCCCATCCTTCGCATTTTTCTAGCGAAGGGTGGGATACCACGACACTCATCCGTCCGAGGATCCAGCCTGGCGGCTCCAAATAATCGAACAAGCGTTCGGGTCCGCGTTTCTTTTTGGGACAGACGGGTGTCACACCGCTTCGTTTCTCCCCAACTCCCGCGGTAACGCTACAAGAGCGTAGATATACTGGGGCGTGACTCAGCCCATCGATCATTG
>JARLGE010000053.1 GCA_031296215.1 Occallatibacter sp. | reverse complement strand
CCTTTTTTACAACTCAGCACCAAGCATGACCCGAATTCCAATCAAAACCGCGTCCAGATGAATTGCCCACAGACTGCCGACTCATGCCTGCCGAATCATCAGCAAAGTTAAAACCTGCGAGCGAAACTGCTATCCCCGACACACTCCTAGAACGATCTCGTGAATTCGTTTCACTTCGTCCTGCGTGAAACGGTCAGAAAAAGTCTTTTCCGCGTTAGAGAATACGTCTTTGTCCTTATCGGTAATCCTTGCCATAATCCGAAATCTCCTTATATTTGAGATGTTTGCCCCTGCGGGGACGGAGGGATCATGCGCCTAAACGCGGCCGGAAGTCAACGGGGGCATGGGGGCGGGGGTTGCACTATGGCCCAGATAGGGAGGCCAATGATGAGACAAGTTTTAGCGGCTGCCCGTCACGAAGTCGAACTGGTTGTGGAAGAGCTTGGCGTGGTAGAGGCTGGCGTCGGTGAACTGGGCGCGGCGGCTGGTGCAGGCGTCGAAGCGGGCGTGGGAGTTGAGCCTTCGGTCTTGGCGGCGGGGGCTTTGCTGTCGGCTGGTTTGCCGTCGGCCGGGGCGGATTCGGAGCCGGACTCGGAGGCGGGCTCGCTGCTCTTGGCGGCGTAGTCGTTCACATACCAGCCTGCGCCCTTGAAGTGCAGCCGGGGCGCGGTCAGCGGCCGCTCCAGCAGGCCGTGGCACTCCGGGCATTCCAGCTCCGGGATGGCCGAGAAGTTCTGAATTTTCTCAAAACGATGGCCGCACTGGGTGCAGCGATAGGCATAGAGCGGCAAGGTTCCGTTCCCTCCGGGGAAGATTCACCCACTATTTCCATTCTATCGGCAGGACGGCAAATTCCATGCAAAATGCCACCCTGCCGATAGGAGCCGCTCGATCCAGGCCAGGAATCAATGGACGGCCAGCAGCACCGATGCGGAGTGATTCTCCCACTCCAGGGTGAGCTTGCCGGTGGTGCCGCCGAGGTTGGTGAGTGTGTACTTCAGATTCTCGACCATGGCCATCGGCTTGCTCATGGTCATCTTCGCGCGGCCAAGGTCCTTGGTCTTGTCGTAGACCGTGCCCCACTGGCCGGTCTGGGTGTTGACCGCGAGGACCCAGTTGTCGGGGTCGGTGATGTCGATGTAGAGGGTGTAGTCGCCCTTGGGAACGGCGAGGCCGGCGATGGTGATGTCGCCGTCGGTGTGCAGCTTGGTGGCGCTGTTGGCGCCCGCACGCCATACCGGATAGGTGGGGTCCTTGCCGATCAGGCCGTCTTTCGAGAAGATGTGGCCATCGCGGCCCTTCACGCCGGGGGAACTGTAGGTGATGGTGATGGCTTTGCCGGCGATGGTGGCGGTTTCGGTGGCGGCCGGGCTCTTGGGCGGGGGCTTGGGAGCGGGCGTCTGGGCAGAGAGCGTGGCGGCGACGGCGAGCAGGCTGGTACAGGCGAGAAGACGGTTCATGGCGATGTTTCTCCTTTGGGGCGCAGCGCACCGTTGGGTAGGACGGCGCCGACGGGATGATTGTCGCACCGAGGGGCCGGCGAGGGAAAGCAGGGTCATCAAACTGTTATGATGCGGCGCAAGGAAGAGGCATGGCTGACGATATGAAACTGAGTTCGCCGGGAGGCCGGTTCAGGGCAGCGCTCAAGGAAGAGAAGCCGCTGCAGGTGGCTGGGGCTATTCATGCTTACACGGCGCGGCTGGCCGAGGCTACCGGGTTCAGGGCGCTGTACTTATCCGGCGGCGGAGTGGCGGCCAATTCGCTGGGAATGCCCGATTTGGGCATCAGCACCATGGAAGACGTGCTGATCGACGTGCGGCGGATTACGGACGCGAGTGGCCTGCCGCTGCTGGTCGATATCGACACCGGCTGGGGCGGCGCGTTCAACATTGCGCGGACTATCCGGTCGATGATCAAGGCGGGCGCGGCGGCGGTGCACATGGAAGACCAGGTGGGCCAGAAGCGCTGCGGCCACCGTCCGGGCAAGGAGCTTGTTGCCACGGCCGAGATGGTCGATCGCATCAAGGCTGCCGTGGATGCGAGGACGGATGAGGATTTCGTGCTGATGGCGCGCACCGACGCGCTTGCCAACGAGGGGCTCAAGGCCGCGATTGAGCGGGCGCAGGCTTACGTGGCCGCCGGAGCGGACATGATCTTCGCCGAGGCGGTGACAGAGTTGGGGCAGTACACGGAGTTCCGCGCGGCCGTCGGCGTGCCCATCCTGGCCAACATTACGGAGTTCGGACAGACGCCGCTGTTTACGAGCGACGAGCTGGGCGGCGCGGGTGTGGACATCATTCTCTATTGCTGCGCGGCTTACCGCGCGATGAATGCGGCGGCGCTGAAGGTCTACGAGGCCATCCGCGCCGAGGGCACGCAGAAGAACGTGGTGCCGCTGATGCAGTCGCGAGCCGACCTTTACAAATTCCTGGATTACCACGCGTACGAGAAAAAGCTGGATGAATTGTTTGCGAAGGGCAAAGAATAGGGGGGCCGTTCGCGCCTTCCCAGGTTCTAAATTCTCCGGAGGTCTTTTATGAACGAGGAGCCGGTTCCTTCCAGCATTCCGGCATTCAAACCAAAGAAGTCCGTGGCTCTCTCCGGCACGCCGGCGGGCAATACGGCGCTCTGCACCGTCGGCCAAAGCGGCAACGACCTGCACTATCGCGGCTACGACATTCGCGACCTCGCCCGCCACTGCGAGTATGAGGAAGTGGCGCACCTGCTGGTGCACGGCAAGCTGCCCAATCCGGCGGAGCTGGCCGCCTACAAGGTGCGCCTGCGCGAGTTTCGCTGGCTGCCCGTCGAGGTCAAACAGGCGCTGGAGCTGATCCCCGCCGGCGCTCACCCCATGGACGTGCTGCGCACCGGCGTCTCCGTCTTCGGCAGTGTGCGGCCGGAGGGAGGAGTGCACAGCGATTCCGGCTCGCGGGCCATTGCCGACACGCTGCTGTCGTCGCTGCCTTCCATGCTGCTTTACTGGTATCACTTTGCGCGGGGCGGCGGACGGCGCATCGAGCTGGCCACCGGCGCGGACTCGATTGCCGCGCATTTTCTCGAGTTGATGCATGGGCAGGCGCCCAGCGCCGCGTGGACGCGCGCCATGCAGACCTCGCTGATTCTGTATGCGGAGCACGAGTTCAACGCGTCGACCTTTACGGCCCGCGTCATCGCCGGAACCGGTTCGGATCTCTACTCGTGCATTACAGGAGCCATCGGCGCGCTGAAGGGACCCAAGCACGGCGGGGCCAACGAGGTGGCGCTGGAGATTCAGCAGCGGTACAGTTCGCCCGACGAGGCGGAGGCCGATATTCGCCGCCGCGTGGCCGAGCGCGAGGTCATCATCGGCTTCGGGCATCCGGTTTACACCATCGGCGACCCGCGCAGCGAAATCGTGAAGGAGGTCGCGCGGGGGTTGGCGGTTGCGGCTGGCGATACGCTCCTGTTCGACGTGGCCGAGCGCATCGAGAATGTGATGCGCGACGCCAAGCGCATGTTTCCCAACCTCGATTGGTACTCGGCGGTTGCCTATCATCAGATGGGCATTCCCATCGATCTGTTCACGCCGCTGTTTGTGATCGCGCGGACTGCCGGGTGGTGCGCGCACGTCATCGAGCAGCGCCAGGATGGCAAGATCATTCGCCCGTCGGCGGTATACACCGGGCCGGAGAATTTGCAGTTTGTGCCGATTGAGGAACGGGGCTAGCGAGTGAGCGAGCCAGCAAGTCAGCGATTGAGGGTGCCTTGGAATGATCTATCCCGACGACGATAACGGCGATGTGCTCCGACGAATGGAGTCTCATGGCGACGATCTGACTCGACCGCGTGATATCGACTTCACAGTTGTATTCCCAGATGAAAACTCGGCACAGATATTTTCTAAACGTTTCGAAAGGCTCGGTTACAAGGTTTCGGTGAAGTTTGCTGAAATAGCGAAGGGCCTCCCTTGGGACGTGCTCGTTGTCAAACATATGATGCCTTCGCATCAGGGAGTCGGCGATTTTGAAGGCCTTTTGCAAAGGGAAGGTGAAGCGTTGGGCGGTCGCAACGACGGGTTGGGGTGCATCTCGTACGGTCCTGATAGCGCCAACAAAGGAGAATAATTGTCCACCCACATCAGCAACGAACGTCCGGCGCCGGACAAAGTCTTAACCGACATCGCCGACTATGCCTTGAGTTACAAGATTGACAGCGAACTGGCCTACAGCACCGCGCAGCATTGCCTTATCGACACGCTGGGATGCGGGCTGGAGGCGCTGGAGTATCCGGCCTGCACCAAGCTGCTGGGGCCGATTGTGCCGGGAACGGTGGTTCCCAACGGCGCGCGCGTGCCGGGCACTGGCTACCAGCTCGATCCGGTGCAGGCGGCGTTCAACATCGGCGCCATGATTCGCTGGCTGGACTTCAACGACACCTGGCTGGCGGCGGAGTGGGGACATCCCTCCGACAATCTCGGCGGCATCCTGGCCACGGCCGACTGGCTTTCACGCACGGCGATCGCCAATGGGCAGCAGCCCCTCACGATGCGGCACGTGCTCACTGCGATGATTAAGGCCCACGAGATTCAGGGTTGCATCGCGCTGGAAAATTCGTTCAACAAGGTCGGCCTCGACCACGTGGTGCTGGTCAAGGTGGCATCGACCGCGGTGGTGAGCAACTTGTTGGGGCTGAGCCGCGAGCAGACCATCAATGCGCTCTCGCTTGCATGGGTCGATGGCCAGAGTCTACGCACCTATCGCCACGCGCCCAACACCGGCTCACGCAAGAGCTGGGCGGCCGGCGACGCCACCAGCCGGGCGGTGCGACTGGCGCTGATGGCCAGGGCCGGCGAGATGGGCTACCCTTCCGTACTGACGGCAAAAACCTGGGGCTTCTACGACGTTTCGTTCAAGGGGCAGGAGTTCCGCTTCCAGCGGCCCTACGGCAGCTACGTGATGGAGAACGTGCTGTTCAAGATCAGCTTTCCCGCTGAGTTCCATGCGCAGACGGCGGTGGAAGCGGCCATGACGCTGCACCGGCAGCTGGCCGAGCGCGGGCGGAACGCGTCGGCGATCAAATCCATCACGGTGCGCACGCATGAGGCGTGCCTGCGCATCATCGACAAGAAAGGCCCGCTGTCGAACCCCGCCGACCGCGACCATTGTGTGCAGTACATGATTGCCATTCCGCTGATCTTTGGCCGGCTGACGGCTGCGGATTACGAAGACCGGATTGCTGTCGATCCGATTCTTGGCCCGCGTATCGACGCACTGCGCGCGAAGACGGCGTGCGAGGATGAGCCGGCCTTTACGCGCGACTATCACGACCCGGAGAAGCGGTCAATTGCGAATGCCTTGCGCGTGGAGCTCAACGACGGTACGGTGCTGGAGGAGACGGTCGAGTACCCAATCGGCCATCGCCGCCGCCGTGCGGAGGGCTTGCCGCTCCTGGTCGACAAGTTCAGGACCAACCTGCGGCGCTCCTTCGCAGAGGACCGGCAAGAGACAATCATCGAGGCATCGCTTGACCGGAAGCGGCTGGAAGAGATGCCGGTGCATGCATACGTGGATCTTTACGCGCTCTAGGCGTGTGTCGGAGATAGATTCCTTCAGCGGTTAAATTTCAGGTTGAATCTGGCGGTTCGGTTTACGATTTTGAGTATGGGCAAGAGCTTTCTTCCTGACGATGTAAATCAGTCTTTGCTATTTCCTCCTT
>JARLGE010000273.1 GCA_031296215.1 Occallatibacter sp. | reverse complement strand
CATGGATGCGGCACAGGCGGGCTTGCACGCTTGCGGGTAGGTTAGCCTTAGAGGGATGAATCTCGACTTGGACGGTTGGCTGGGGCGGCGCTCGGTTCGCATGACAATCTGGGCGGCGGTTTGCGTGCTGAGCGTTCTGAAATTCTTCTACCTTACAGCGGATTTTCCCAACTGGTCGCCGTGGATGATCGACCAGGCCAAGTTTACCGATGAGGGCTGGTGGGCCGGGGCTGCGGTGATGCATGCCGTGACCGGGCACTGGTATGTGGCCGGCGACTACAATCCCGCGGTGGCGCTGCCGGTGTGGCCGCTGCTGCTGTCCGCGGTGTTTCACTTTACGGGCGTGAGCGTGGTGGCGGCGCGGGCGCTGAACGTGGCGATCTCGATGGCTACGCTGGGGGTGGTGTTTGCGCTGGTGCGCCGCTTTGCGAGCGGGCGCGGCGAGACGCCGGCGCTGGTGGCGGTGCTGCTGCTGGCCTCGAGCCCGTTTGCATTTGTGTTCAACCGGCTGGCCATTCTGGAGACACTGGTGGTCTTCGAATTCTGCCTGGCGCTGCTGGCGGCTTCGTTTGCATCGGCGAAGCGCGTGGGCTTGCTGGCGGCGGTTGCCGCTCTTGTGACAACCATGATGCTGACCAAGACGACGGCGGCGCTGTTGACTCCGGCGGTGGGCTGGGTTCTTTGGTCGGCGCTGGGGCGCAGGCCGGGAGGGTTGGTGCGGTCGGTGGCGGCTGTGGTGGTGGTTCCGGCGGCGCTGGTGAAGGGTTATGCACTGCTGGCCTCGGCGCTGGGGTACGGGGCGGATTACCGATACTTCTTCGATGTGAATGCCATGCCCGACATTGCCTGGGCTCAGACGCTGGGGACGCTCAGGGATCTGTTTGAGAACGGCATCTGGCTGGACCGCGTGCTGTACCCGGTGGGCCTGGCGATCCTGGTGGTGACGGTGGCTTGGAAACGGAAGCTGTGGAGCAATCCGCTGTTTGCGGCCTCGTGGATGGTGCTGGCGGCGGTGGCGGTGTTCATCTTCAGCCGGCAGGACGATTATGCGCCGCGCTATTTTCTGGTGGCGCTGGGGCCGCTGATCTGGATTGTGGCGCTGACCTTGGGCGAGCTGCTGGTTCATGCACGGAAGACAGCGGTGCTGCTGCTGGCTGGCTTGATGGCCGCGGTGGTTGCGAATGGGTGGATGACGGGGGAGTTCCTCACGCATCGCGACTATGACTTTCACGATGCGGCGGTTTCGATTGGGGAGATTGTCCGCAGCCACCCGGAGCAGAAGCCGCTCATCCTGGGCGGGAGCGGGGCGCAGATTTCGCTGATGACGGGGATTCCATCGATCAACGATGGGTTTGGCACCCAGGACGTGACCGCGAAAGTGGGGCGTTATCAGCCGGGGTGGTACCTGGAGTGGAACGATACGGCCCCTGAGAATGAGGATTTTCTATCAGGATTCACGCTGGAGAAGATGGCGAGCTATCCGGCTTTCGACGATGACACGAGGAATTTGCTGATTCTTTACAGGATGACGCCGAAGGCGAGTGGGGCGGGGGTTCCGCAGGCAGGGAAACCTTAGGGGAATCGAATGAGCGTCTTGAAGGTGTGTGGCGGCATTATCTCCGGGGCTAAAGCCCCGTTCTCGCTACCGGCCCTATGCGGGGGTTAAAGCCCCCGCCTCCCTCCGCAACGATTCTCCCTGCGGTGGGGCAGTCTGGGGGCATGAGAAGAGCCGTGGGTGTCTCCGGCTGATAGGATTTTTCTATGTTTCCAAGACGGTTTTCCAAATGCATTCGCGTCGTGCTGATGGCCGGTGTTGCGCTGGTTTTGAGCTTGCCCCTTTCCCTGGCGGCGCAGGGGCGGGCCGCGGGGAAGCCGCCGGCTCAGACGCCGGAACGGGCGCATATCGACGAGGTGTTGAAGGGGCTTAACCGGGGCCGGTCGATGGGGCAGGTGGCGGTGTCGCCGGATGGGAAGCGGCTGGCGTGGGTCGAGCCCGGCAGGGGCGGAGGGGAGATTCGCGTTGCGCCGCTCGACGATCTGCGGAAGAGCGTGCGGGTGACGGCGGCGGCCAAGGCGGAAGAGCATTGCCGCGAGGGACAGATGGTGTGGGCGCCGGATGCGCAGACGCTGGTTTTTTTCTCCGATTGCGGCAAGCCGGGCGAGCAGACGGATCTGTATGTGGCGCGGGCGGATGGGAGCGGGGCGCGGCGGCTGACGGAGTTGAACGGATATGTGGAGGCGCCGGCGTTCGCGCCGGATGGCGAGAGCGTGGCCTTTCTCTATGTGGAGGGGGCGACGCGGCCGGCCGGGGCGCTGGCGGCGATGAAGCCGCCGTCGGGGGTGATTGGCGAGGACGGTGTGGAGGTTCAGCGGGTGGCGGTGGCGCGGGTCAGTGCTGCCAAGCCGGCGGCGCCGGAGATGGTAACGCCTGCGAATCTGCATGTGTATGAGTTCGACTGGCGGCCGGACTCGAAGGGTCTTGCCTATGTGGCGGCTGATCCGCCGGGGGAAAACAACTGGTGGGTCGCGAAGCTTTACCGGCAGGAACTGGGCGGAGGGCCGGAGGTCGTGCTTGCGCCGGCCGAGGTTCAAGGGGCGCTGCACGGGTTGCAGATCGCGGTGCCGCGGTGGTCGCCGGACGGAAAGGCGATCGCGTTTATCGGCGGGCTGATGAGCGACCAGGGGGCGACAGGCGGGGATGTGTGGATTGTTGCTGCGCGCGGCGGAGCGCCGGTGGACCTGACGCCGCAACGCCCGACGTCTCCGGCGTGGATTGAGTGGGGCGACGACGAACATATCTTTGTGAGCGAGCTGGCCGGGGGGAACTGCCAACTGGTTCGGTTCCGGCTGCAGGGGGACAGGACGGCGCCCAGCGTGGCTACGAGCTTTGGAGCGCCGATCTTCAGCATTGCGGGAAGCGTGGGGGACGGGCGGATGGAACTGAGCCTGTCGTCGACCAGGGACCACTCGGCGTTTGTGTTTCGCGCCAGCACCTTCGACCATGCACCGGAGGTGTACGAGGCCAAGCCGGGGGTGGTGATGACGGCGGGCCTGGAGGGCGTGATCCAACTGACGCATCTGAACGATGGCGAGGAGCCGGGGTGGGGGAAGAGCGTTTCTTTGAGCTGGAAGAGCGACAACTTTCATGTGCAGGGCTGGCTGATGCTGCCCAAGGACTACGACCCCCAGAGGAAGTATCCGCTGATTGTGGAGGTGCACGGCGGGCCGGCGGCGGCGGTGACCGCGCACTGGGGCGGGGGCGAAGGGTTGAGCGCACCGGCTTTTTCGGTGCTGGGCTACTTTGTGCTCGAGCCCAACCCGCGCGGCAGCTACGGGCAGGGCGAGGAGTTTACCCAGGCCAACCGCAAGGACTTCGGGTACGGGGATCTGCGGGATATTCTGGCCGGGGTGGACGCGGTACTGGCCAAGTATCCGGTGGACCCGAATCGCGTGGGGTTGACGGGGTGGAGCTACGGCGGGTTTATGAGCATGTTTGCGGTGACGCAGACGCAGCGCTTCAAGGCGGCGGTGGCGGGGGCGGGGATTTCGGACTGGCAGAGCTACTATGGTGAGAACTCGATCGACCAGTGGATGATTCCTTACTTTGGGGCATCGGTGTACGACGATCCGGCGGTGTACGCCAAGGCCTCGGCCATCACGTTCATCAAGCAGGTGAAGACGCCGACGCTGGCGGTGGTGGGGGACCGGGACGGGGAGTGCCCGGCTCCACAGTCGTATGAGTTCTGGCATGCGCTCAGGGATGAGCACGTGCCGACACAGCTGGTGGTCTATCCCAACGAAGGGCACGGATTTACGGACCCGGCGCATCGGCGGGACGTGATGTACCGGGCGGTGGAGTGGTTTGAGAAGTACCTGGGGAGCGGGGGATAAGGCTGCTCGCCAAACGGGGCCTTGGGAAGTCTATTGGAGCAGGGCTGAAGACGAATCGGGCTGGAGGCGGGGCGCACAGGGCTTCAGCAGGGGACCCGCCCGCCCTGATACACTTTTCTCTGGAGATTATGGAGCGGGATGGTCCGCGGGTCTCAAGCGGAGAGGGTACCGCCGGGAGCCGCGTTTTCGAGCGGAATTGACCGGCAGAGGTGCTCCAATTCAATTTTTCAGACGTTATTCGCTTTCGACCGTTCCGCGGTTTGACGAGGCGGGGCGGGGAGGATTCATGCGGCGGTTTTTGACGCTTGTTTGTTTGTTGTGTGTGGCCCTACCGGCCGGAGTCTCGATTACCGGCTGCTTCCGGAATCCGCAGGCGAACTACTGCAACGGCCTGGGGTACGGGCTGAAGAACACAGACCCGGCCTCGATCTTCCTGTCGCCGCAGACGACGGGGATTTCGCTCGCCTTCGGGCAGACGCAGCAGATAGCCTCGCCGTCGGCCAAGACGTGTAAGGGCGACGCGGCCAGCGTGAGCGGCTATACCTACGGCACGACCAACAACCAGCTAGTTGATATTTCGCCGTCGGGCAACCTGTGCGCGGGGACGTGGAACCGGAACAGCGGCGGCGGCATCGCCAACTACACGATCTGCAACTTTCCCAACCCGCTGCCTTCGAGCGGCGGATTGCCTTATGGGACGGTGTACATCACGGCCTCAGCGAACTCAATCACGTCGAATCCGGTGGCGATATACGTTCATCCGCAGGTGACTTCGGTGGCTCTATCCGGTCCGACGTCGTGCCTTTCGCAAGGGACTCTCTACCCGAACGCACTTGATGTGCAGGCCTGCTTTACGGGCAGCAACAACCACCAGCAACTGCTGTGCGCGCCGCCTTCGGTGACGGGGGCGTCCAACCCGAACCTGGCCTGCCCGTTGCCTCCCGGCGAGAGCCTGAGTTCGATTCCCGATTGCTCGGCGCCGCTGGGCACCCTGAACTACAACGTGGGAACGGCGTCGGTGGCCACGATCAATGCCGAGACCAACCAGATTACCGCCCAGCAGCCTGGCACCACGGTGATCAACGCATCGATCGCAGGCGGCGTCTCGACGGCGGGGTATTTCTCCACCTGTCCGCCGGCTTCGATCAGCGTGACGCTGGCCAACGGAAGCACTTCGGGAACGATCACCCAGGGGGTGGCGCAGAACTTGACCACCACGATCGTCGACACGCAAGGGAACCAGATTACCGGTTTGACGCTGGATTACCAGTCGACGGACCCGATCGACATTTCCGTGGGGGGTTCGGGCACGATTTCAACCAGCTTCCCCGGCGAGGCCTCGGTGTATGCCATCTGCCAGCCGAGCACCTGCAATCCGGCTCCGATCAACAAGACGGGGATTTACGGGACAGGCTTGTCGATTACCTCGAATCCGGTGAAGATCACGGTGCCCGGCACGGCCAGCGACTTCATCTGGCTCGGCTCGCCGGGCCAGAGCCAGTACTTTGTGCCGGTGGAGCTCTTGACGGGCACGCTGGGCTCGACGGTGCGTCTGCCATATGTGCCGAACTCGATGGTGATGGACCGGAACGGGACCAGTCTTTACTTTGGCTCGCAACATGCGTTGATGGTCTTCAACACCAGTACGAACACGCTCAGCAAGCAGGATACGAACGCGCCGGGGGTGGTGCTGGCGGTGTCGCCGAACAACGCGCAACTGCTCATCAACGACCAGGTTCGCCAGGTCTTCTATCTCTACGGAGCCAATGGCGGCAGCGCCACGACTTTTGGGGGGATGGGTACGGCCGCGCAATGGACGCCGGACGCGAAGACCTTGTACATCACCGACCGTGCGAACGCCGGCGCCGGCCACACCGATACGCTGTACGTGTACAACGTGAACACGGGCTGGACGAGCTATCCGCTGGCTTGTTCGGTTTACGATGCCGACGCATGCCCCAACCCCTCGACGGGCGCGCAGAGCCTGGCGTTAACCATTCCCGGGGTGGGAGCGTATATGAGCGGCAACCCGACAGTGGCGCACACGTGGTGCCCGGAGACGGTTCCGGCATCGGCCGCCTTTCCGTTGGGCGTGGAGTTCTACCCGCAGGGGGACTCCGTGGCCACGCAAACCGACGTGCTGGCGGCCACTACCGACGGGCAGCATATTCTGGGCGCGGCTTTGAACGGCGGCGCCATTGCGCTCTCCGACATCGGAATCACGATTCCAGTCAATCCCGCCACCAATACTCCGGCGGCCTGTTCGGTTTCTTCCGCCGGGGTGCTTTCGGCACTGAACCTGAATCACACGTTTACCGGTTCAATCCCGGTCAATGGCGTGAGCGCAGCCGCCGTCAACCAAGTTGTGGCGTCGCCCCAGTCCACTGTGGCCTTCATCACGTATTCCCCGACAACCGACGCCAGCGGCGGCGCCAAGCTGCCGTATTACGTTCCGGGCAGCGGAACGGTGAACTACCTCACGCTGGGCGGAAGCGAGGCTGCTTCGATCACGGCTCCGTTGACAGGCGCGTTTACACCCGACAACGCGCTGTTCTTTGTGGGCACGGCGGGCGACGACCTGGTCCACTACATCAGCGTGCCCGACGTGATTGGCAACCTGACTGCCAGCCCGGCCAAGCAGGTAAATCCCGACACGCAGCAAATTGCGCCCAACCTGCCGGCTTGCACGCCCGGGGCCGACCCGAACTGCATTCTTACCGATGCCACTGCGCCAGCCTCAGGCATTGTGCCGGTGACGGTCATCGTGGTGAAGCCTCGGTCGACCACGTAATACACTCTGCAATCGAGCGCAAACAGAAAGGCCGGCGTGATGCCGGCCTTTCTGTTTGCCGCAATGAGTTTTCCGCCAGGGTGCAGTGATGGCCTGACGTGGATGAGGCGGACGAGAGCGGCCGGGGGCGCACGGTAGAATCAGACAAGAAGAACAAGACAGTGAGAGCAAAAGCATGATCAAGGGGATTTCGTTTCTTCGCCCGGTTAGCGACGGTGCGGCTTATGAGCGGCTGGGGAGCTTTTTTTCTGCGCTGGGATTTGCGCGGGGGCCGGGATGGAACGAAGCAGGCAGCCGCGGCGCGGCCTTTCTGGCGCCGCTGGGCAACCTGGAACTGGTGGATGGGGCGTTTCCCTCGACCGCGGATGTGCTGGTGGAGGTGACGGCGCTGGATGCGGTGCACCAGGCGGCTGGTGAGTGGTTGCGGGCGGCAGACGTAGACCAGGGGCCGGAACGCTTGACGCCGATCGGTTTGCCACCGATCGAGGAGACGCACTGGAAGTCGCGGATCTTTACGGTTGAGCCGGAGGCTGGGTTCAAGGTGAGCTTCTGGGCGTGGAGCGATCCGGTGAAGGGACGGGCGGCGGCCGTGGAGGGCGATCTCTGCGCCGAGGGAATGAAGTTTGCGATCGTGGTGGCGCGCTGGAATGCGGTGATTACCGATCGGCTTCTGGAAGGCGCGCTGGACGCGTTGCTGCGCAGCGGGGCGAAACGGGCGGAGATCGAGGTGATTCGCGTGCCGGGGGCGTGGGAGGTTCCCGCAGCGGCGCGGACGGTGGCGAATGCAGGGAAAGTGGACGCGATTGTGACGCTGGGCTGCCTTTTGCGCGGGGAGACGGCGCACTACGAAGCGATCTACAACGAAGTGGCGCGGGGCATTGGGCAGTCGCAGCAGGAGACCGGGATTCCGCACAGCTTTGGCGTGCTGACCTGCGAGACGCTGGAGCAGGCGCTGAACCGAGCCGGCATCAAGGCCGGGAACAAGGGATTCGAGGCAGCGGTGGCGGCCATCGAGATGGTGAGCTTGAGACGCAAACTGCTCGAGTCGGATCCGGCCCAAGGCGGGCCAATTCAAGGCGGCCGGGCTTGACCGCCGGGACGCGGCGCAAGTCGCGCGAGCTGGCCATGCAGATGCTGTTTCAGGCGGACATCGGCAAGCAGACGCCGGACCAGGTGCGGGCTACGTTCTGGAAGGCGGGCGACGAGGTGGAGCCGGAGGTGAAGGGCTTTGCCGAGGACTTGTTCCGCGTGGCGATTGCGCACCAGGAGCAGATCGACGGGCTGATCGTGGCCAACTCCAAACACTGGCGTCTGGAGCGGATGCCAGCGGTGGACCGCAACCTGCTGCGCATGGCGGTGGGGGAGATGCTGGGCTTCAAGGGCACGCCGTTTCCCATCGTGATCAACGAAGCGCTGGAGATTGGGCGGCGCTACTCGGCGCCGGAATCGATCAATTTTCTGAATGGAATGCTGGACGCGATTGCGCGCGGGCTGATCGGCACGTAAGCACCTCGGGTGCGGTCCGCCGCGTCGGACCGGTTGCGCGAAGTGTGGGTTCCCACCCTTTTCGGTCTAAGAAGCTGTCCAAGAACCGGGTTCGGAGAGGCCCGGATGGGGTTCGTGGTCTCCCACCCATTCGCAAAAAACGCGAATGGATGGGGCACCCAGCGTTTTGTGCGGGATTGGCAGTGGGCAAATTCCGGTTTTTGGACAGGTTCTAAGGCGAAAAGCAGATCCCCTTCGACTACGCTGATGGCAGCCTTTCGACTCCCTTGCGCTTCGCGGAGTTCAGCATGCGGACACTCAGGATGACAGGTCTCCCTTGATACGAGGTTACGAGCCGACCCCTGTGGCTCGACATTCATCCCAAAGGGAAGAGGCCGTCCGGGCGTCCGGGCGGCCTGCGGTTCTTGAGGGGGAGATGGCTGTGGGACCTCGGCCTACGGTCCGATTGGACCCTTGGGCGGAATTGGGGCGGTTGCCGGCTTCTTCTTGTGCCCCGGCTTACGATGGGAGTCTGCCGGCCCGGTTGTGGCGGAAGGAGCCACGGCAGCCGGAGGTTCAGGCGGCTGCGGCTTGACCACGCTCTCATCCACGGGGGTCGTTCCCTGCACGTCGGAGGTGAAGATGGCGCCTTGCGGCACCAGGTAGTCTTCTACCACCTTGGCGTCTTCGCCGCCGGTGGCCACGACGATGCGCGAGGGGTCAATCCCCTGTGCCGTGGTCAGGTAGGCCTTGGCGTTGACGGCGCGCTGGGCGGCGGTGGAGGGATGCGCGCGCATTTCATTGCGGGTTGCCTGGCCCACTACCACGACGAGGGTTGCATCGGGATTCTCAGCGAGCCTCAGAGCGATTCCATCCAGGCAGGCCTTGGCTTGGCCGTTGACGCGGGTGGGGTGCAGCGGGTCCTCGCCGAAGTCGATGGAGCATAGCGGCCGGACGTGTGGCAAGGGCGGCGGCGGCGGCTGTTGCGGCTTAATGATCGTGATGCTGGTGTCGCAGGCGGCCGCTTGACCTTGATTGTCTGTCACGCCGCAGTGGATGGTGACCGGGCCCGCAGGCGCGCCGGCAATGCTGAAGGCGGCTTTGTTGCCGTCGATCACTACGCTGCCGGCCGTGGAGGTGCATTTGTAGGTGAGGGGAAGATTCTGCGGGCTCCTGCCGCTCAGCAGGATGGTGCTGATTTGGCCAGGTTCGATGGTCGCGGGGACGGCCGAGCAGGCCAGAGCCGGGGGCTCCCAACGGTTGACGGTGAAGCGGGCCACGCAGTCGGTGGACTGGGTGTGCTTGGTCCCTTCAGTGACGGTGGCCCTCACCGCATAGGCGCCGGGCGTGAGCGAATTTGTGTCGATGGCAACCACGTTGCCGTTTGCGGAAGCCTGCGGACCCGCCCAGGTATAGGTCTCTTTCAGCTTGGGGTTGAGCCCGGAAGGAGTGGCCGTGATTGTGACCGGCTCTCCGGGAAAGACGGCGGAGGGAGCGGCTTGGCAGACGAGGGCAATCGGAGGCGGCGAGCCGCAGTCCGAAGCGGGGGCCAAGGCGGAAGTGCCGCGGAAGACAAGGCCGGCGGAGAGGCGAAAGGCGTTGATGTTTTCGTCGTCGCCAAAGACGAAGTTGTTATTGGCCGGCGATCCGGAGGAGGCGTGCGAGTTGGCGTGGAAGAACTCATAGTCCGCCTGGACGAGGCGAATGCCGACACGGCAGCCGAAGTACCAGTCGAGGCCGCCGCCGGCGGTGAGGGTTCCGCCCCAGGTGTAGGGCTCGTGATCGGGGCCTTCGACATGCGCGCCGCCGGCCAGGCCGTGGATAAATGGGGTCAGATGCATTCCGGGCCAGCGGTAGATCAACCCGCTCGACAACGAGAGAATGCCGCTGTTGCTGGAGCCCTTGTTAGCGAAGCCGGTGTTGGTGAACAGGTCGTGCTGGCCGGACTCGACCTGGATGCCGGCATTCCTGTTGAAGTAATACGTGGCTTCTTCCAGCAGACCCCGCTTCTCGAGGTTGAAGGTGGCGGGAAGGACCGAGCCATCGGGCTGCACGGTATTGAACGTTCCCCGGGGGTCGAGGATGCTGTAACCGACGAAGATGTCCCACTTTGGGGCGGGGGAGTTTGCGTTGCCATTTGCCTGACTGGCCACGACCTGGGCGGCGAGAGAACCCGGCAGGCAAGCCACGAATGCCAGAGCGAGAACCCGGCTTACGGCACGGACATTCTGTGAAGACACGAGCTTACCCCCAATGCAAAAACCCAACTAACCAAGCTATCTTGAGCGGATCCACAATTCACCTGCCCGGTATAGCTCTGGGAAGAGCGTCTCTAACTTCCACCGCAACGACGAAGACCTATCGCCGCGGATGCCGGAGAGGAAAAGTCACCTAAAGTCCGGTGTTTCCGCGAACAGCAATCGTGGAAGGCCATAAGTCCGTTGATGAGAGCTTTGCGGGCCTATTCCACGCGGAGTCCAGAGTCGCAGAATAATCCAACCGGGAGGATACGTCTGTAACCCGCCGGTCACAAATAGGAGGTTACTTTCCGCTTAAAGAGGAATGGACCAGGGAGGAGGCTCTTCAAGTGGCTGGGCTGGCTGGCTCTATCTTCGCCGATAGGAAGGGGGGAGATTCAGGGCCATCCATGCGAGGGCTCCAAGTTGCCGGTGCTGCTATTCTGTCGGTGTGAGCCAGCGATTCCCCATCCATCTATCGGCATTGGCATCCGCGGCGCTGTTGCTTGCCCTGTGCCTGGCGGCGTGCAGGCGGCAGGAGCAGGCCGTTGTGGGGGTGGCGCAGCATGCGGTGAATGCCGAGCAGCAAGCACAGCAGGCAGCGCAGGCAGCGGCCGGCAAGCGCGACCAGCAACGGGCCGCGCTGGCGCAGATTCCATTGCCGACCAAGAGTCTGTATGTGGATGTTCATGAGCCGGGGGCGTGGCTGAATCCATTTCTCTCAGTGGATACGGACTATTTGACTTTGCGGGTAACCATGGCCGATGCCAACCCCAGCAGTGTGGGACAGGGGAACATGCTGCGGCCGGATGCGGCGCGGCGGCAGGAGGTGCAGTTGCGGCCCGGCGATGTTGCCGATGCGTTGATTGCACTGCCCGCGGGCGCGTGGCGTTATGGGCGCGTGATTGCCGTGTCCGAGTCGCCGCTGGCAAGCAAGAAGGACCGGCCCAAGGTCCGCCGCAACGTGGAAGCGGCCATCCAGCAGTTGGGCGATTTAGGCGTGGTGGTGGAAGAGTGGCCGTCGCGATAACTCGCGGCGGATAACTTTATAACTTGAGAGTTTGAACCTTCATGCGGCGGCCTTCGGCTACGCTCAGAGGCAGGCTTTGAATCCGCGCCCTTTGAAAACGCCGACTCATGCAAAGATTTTGCAGCGAGTTTTCGACGCTGCGCGGAGTTTTGTGACGCGGTGCGCGCATGACACGTTGCAATTGGGCTAGGATTTCAGCGTGAGCATTCTTCCAATTTCTGAACTTCTGAATCAGGCCCCGCTGGAGCATGAGCGGTTTTCCGCGCACCGGGAGCTGGAGGCGCGGCTAAAGGCGACGCTGCGCGGCGAGGTGTTGTTCGATCTGGGCTCGCGGGCGCTGTACGCGGCGGACTCTTCGAACTACCGACAATTGCCGGTGGGGGTGGTGACGCCGCGCGATGCGGCGGATGTGGTGGCGGCGCTGGCCGCGTGCAGAGCGATGGGCGCGGCGGTGCTGCCGCGCGGTGCGGGGACCAGCCTGGCGGGGCAGTGCGCCAACGTTGCGGTGGTCTTCGATACCTCGCGGCACATGCACGGGCTAACCTCGATCGATGCGCAGGCCAGGCTGGCGGTGGTGGAGCCGGGGATTGTTCTGGACCGGGTGCGCGAGGCCGCGGAGGTTTACCACCTGACGTATGCGCCCGATCCTGCGACGCACAGCAGATGCACGCTGGGCGGCATGATCGGCAACAACAGTTGCGGCGTGCATGGCCTACTGGGCGGCAAGGTTGTGGACAACATCGAGAGCATGGAGATTGTGCTCTACGACGGCACGCGCATGACCGTGGGGCGAACCAGCGAGGAAGAGATTGAGGCTCTGATTCGCGGCGGGGGGCGGGCCGGCGCACTCTACGCGCGGCTCAGGAGTTTGCGCGACCGGTATGCGGATTCGATTCGCGCGAAGTTTCCGCGCATTCCGAGGCGCGTCTCAGGCTACAACCTGGATGAACTGTTGCCGGAGAACGGGTTCAACCTGGCGCGGGCGCTGGTGGGGTCGGAGGGGACCTGCGCAACGATTTTGTCTGCCACGCTGAACCTGACGGCGAGCCCGCCCTACCGGGTGCTGACGGCGCTGGCGTTCGACGATCCCTATCTGGCGGGGGACGCGGTGACGCGGGTGCTGGAGTTCGGGCCGATCGGGCTGGAGGGGTTTGACGGGCTGCTGGTGGACTTCATGCTGCGCAAGCGGCTGGCCGTCGAAGATGTGAAGCTGCTGCCGCCGGGGGGCGGTTTTCTGCTGGTGGAGATGGGCGCCTGGAATGCCGAGGAAGCGCAGAGCAAGGCAGAGGCGCTGGCGGCCGCGGCGGAGGGTTGGGCGGAGAAGCCGCGGGCGCGGATTTATAGCCACGAGGACGCAGAGAGCGTGTGGAAGGTGCGCGAGTCGGCGTTGGGCGCGACGGTGTGCGTGCCGGGCGAGCCGGACCGGTGGGAGGGCTGGGACGACGCGGGGATTCCACCGGCGCACATTGGGACCTACCTGCGCAAGCTGCAGGCGTTGATGGACGAATATGGCTACCGGAGCCCGCTGTATGGGCACTACGGGCAGGGATGCGTGCACCTGCGCATCAACTTCGACTTCCGCACGATGGAGGGGTTGAGGAAGTTTCGCGAGTTCATCGATCGCGCGGCGGATCTGGTGGTGTCGCTGGGCGGGTCGCTGAGCGGCGAGCATGGCGACGGGCAGGCGCGGGCGGCGCTGCTGCCGAAGATGTTCGGGCCGGAGCTGATGGAGGCGTTCCGGGAGTTCAAGGCGATCTGGGACCCGGATAACCGGATGAATCCGGGCAAGCTGATCGATGCGGTGAGGGTGTACGACCCGGTGGAGAACCTGCGGCACGGGCCGCTGGATGCCGCGCATGCGCACCCAAAGATGGAGACGCATTTTGCGTTTGCCGCGGACCAGGGGTCGCTGGAAGGCGCGGCGGCGCGATGCGTGGGGGTGGGGGCGTGCCTGAAGAAGGAAGGCGGCGTGATGTGCCCGAGTTACCGGGCGACGGGCCTGGAGCAGCACTCGACGCGGGGACGGGCACGGCTGCTGTGGGAGATGCTGGCGGGGGCGCTGAAAGAAGAAGGCTTTCAAAGCGAGGCGGTGCACGAGGCGCTGGATCTGTGCTTGAGCTGCAAGGCCTGCGCGACGGAGTGCCCGGTGCAGGTGGACATGACGCGCTACAAGAGCGAGTTTCTGGCGCAGAAGTACAAGGGCAAGCTGCATCCGCTGCATCATTATGTGTTTGGGTTTGCGGACAAGATGGCGCGGCTGGGGTCGCTGACGCCGGCGATTACGAACCTGGCGATGAGCAGCGCAATCACGAGCCCGCTGATCAAGTACATTGTGGGCGTGGCCAAGGAGCGGCAGATGCCGCAACTGGCGCGGAAGAGCTGGAAGGCGGGGCGAGTGGCGGACGAGACGAGCAATGTGCCGCGCGTGGCAAAGTCAGTCGGCGAGGTTGTCGTCTTGTGGGCGGATACGTGGAACAACTACTACCATCCGCAGACGCTGGCCGCGGCCGAGCGGGTGTTGATGCAGGCCGGGTTCCGGGTGCAGACGACCAAGGGGCACATCTGCTGCGGGCGGGCGCTCTACGACTTCGGTTTGCTGGATACGGCCAGGGGCTACATGGCCAAGGTGCTGGACGCGATTGCGCCGCAGATTGAGGCGGGGCTGCCATTCATTTTTCTAGAGCCGAGCTGCGCGAGCATCTTCAAGGACGAGGCGCTGGAGCTGTTCCCGAACGACGAACGCGCGCGGAAGATGAGCAAGCTGGTGTGGCTGCTGGCGGACTGGCTGGCGGCCAAGACTCCGGATTGGGTGGAGGGGCGGCTCAAGGGGGCCGAGGTGCTTCTGCACGGGCACTGCCACCACAAGGCCGTGTTTGGCGGGCCGAAAAGCGAGATGGCGCTGCTGCGCAAGGCGGGGGCGCAGGTGGAGATGATCGAGACCACCTGCTGCGGGATGGCGGGGCCGTTCGGGTTTGAGGCGGACAAGATCGAGGTGTCGAAGGCGATTGCCAACCTGGGGCTGCTTCCGGCGGTGCAAGCGGCTGGACCGATGACGCTGATTGTGGCGGACGGGTTCAGCTGCCGGGAGCAGATCGCGCAGTTGTCGGAGCGGGAAGGGATGCACTTCGCGGAGATTCTGGACCGGGGTTGCGGGTGCGGTCACCCGCGGTGAGGCAGACGGGCACCTGCGGTGCGGCAGACGGCGCTTGCGCGCCATGAGGTTCGTGGTTTCCCAGGTCTCAAACGCGAGACCTGGGGCACCCGCACCCGGCACCCGGGAAACCCGGCAGACGGCGCTTGCGCGCCAGAAGATTTGTGGTTTCCGAGGTCTCAAACGCGAGGCCTGGGTCACCAAGCATCGATCAATGAAGGTCTGGCCTGTTGCGAGGCGTTCATCTTGATCGTGCATACTGGTGGGGATGATTTCTCTCCGACGCTCTTCCCTTTTCCCGTGTGCGGCGCTGCTGGCGGCCGCGAGTGCGCTGATGGCCCAGACGGGCGTGACGGCGGTGCTGCCGAACGGGCGCGAGATTCACCCGGCGGGGAACTGGATTACGGTGGCGCCGTATCCGTTTGCGCTGGCGGTGCGGAAGGATGGCGGCCAGCTGGCTGTGCCTTCGATTGGATTTCCTTTTGCTCTGAATGTGGTTGACGGGCCGACTGGCGCGGAGCCGGCGGTGCGGCGGATGCCGGCGGGGGAAGAGAACGATCCGGCGATTGAGGTTCATGCGGGGCTGGCGTACTCGGCGGATGGAGTGCTCTTGTAT
>JARLGE010000272.1 GCA_031296215.1 Occallatibacter sp. | reverse complement strand
GCGCTCGTCTTCCTCACCGACGTCCCCGGCGTCAAGGGCGCGACCGGCGAGGTGCTGCGATGGCTGTCTATCGATCAAATTGCGGAGATGGCCAAGACCGCCGTCATCTCCGGCGGCATGTTGCCCAAGCTCGGTGCCTGCCGCGAAGCGCTATTGAACGGCGTAAAGCGGGTCAGAATCCTGCCTGCGGAAGCTGCCGGTTCCATTCCTGACTTATGCAGCTCCCGCGTAGCCCACGGCACCGAAGTGATGGTGGCGTAGAGTGTGCTTCATCAACCCGGCTCGTGTCAGGGCACGACTTTAGTCGTGCCGGGAATGAGCCAAACGAAGGCTTGGGCTTTAGCCCTGAGGAACCGCTGCAAAGAACATCCGGGCATTGACGAAAGAGGCACCGGGATTTGCAGCCGCGGGAGAAATGCAATTGACCAAACTCGATCAAATTCGCGCCGCGGAAGCTCGTCTCCTGCTTCCCACCTATGAACGCAACCCCATCCTCTTTGTCGATGGCGAGGGCGTTTACATCATCGACGAAAACGGAGACCGCTATCTCGATCTGCTCAGCGGCATCGGCGTCAACGCCCTCGGCTACCGTCATCCGGTCATCGAGGAAGCCATCCTGCGCCAGAGCCTTGCCCTCATCCACACATCGAACCTCTTCTATCATGAAGGCCAGGCGGAACTCGCCCTGCGCCTCACCGAGCGCACTGGCCTCGATCGCGTCTTCTTCACCAACTCTGGCACCGAAGCCTGGGAGGGCGCATTGAAGCTCGCCCGCGCCTATGCCGGCCTCAAGCGCAGCGAAGGGGTTCCCATTGGCACCAAGTTCCTCGCCCTCGAGCAGAGCTTCCACGGCCGCACCTTCGGCTCCGTCTCCACCACCTGGAAAGCCAAGTACCGCGAGCCCTTCGGCCCCGTCGTTCCCGGCGTCGAGTTCGTCCGCTTCAACGACGTTGCCGATCTGCGCGCAAAGTTTTCCAGCGAAGTCTGCGCCATCCTCGTCGAAGCCATCCAGGGAGAAGGCGGCGTGCGTCCCCTCACGCAGGAGTTCCTCGCCGAAGCTCGCGCGCTCACCAGTTCTACCGGCGCGTTGCTCCTTGCGGATGAAATTCAGTCCGGCATGGGCCGCACCGGCAAGTGGTGCGCCTATCAGCACTACGGCATCTCCGGGGCCCCCGCGTCCGCCGCGGCGGATTCGTCATTGGGGTGGATACAGCCCGACGTCACCACATTGGCCAAGCCCCTCGCCGGCGGCATTCCCCTCGGCGCAGTCCTCTGCACCGAAGAGGCCGCGCGCGCCATCCACGCCGGCATGCACGGCACCACATTTGGCGGAGGCCCGCTGGCCTGCGCCGTCGCCATCGCCGTCATCGATCACATCGAAAACGAAAACCTGCTGGCCCACGCCACCGCAGTCGGCGACTACTTCCAGGATCAACTGCGCGTGCTCGCCGCGCGCCACAGCGCCATCGTCGACGTCCGGGGCAAGGGCCTCATGATTGCCGCCGAGCTCGATTCCGCCGACCTGGCCAAGCTCATCGTGGCCGAGATGTTGAAGCGCCACATCCTCATCAACTGCACCAGCGAGACGGTCCTGCGCTTCCTGCCTCCCTACATTCTGGAGCGCGCCCACGTGGACACCGCCATCGCGGCGCTGGACGAAATCTTCACCGAACACGCGGGCGCCGCCGGCGTCGCGCCAGCCGCAACACAAGCCGCAGGAGGCCCCACACATGTCTAGCAAAGCAACCATCGAACGCCCGCTGGCCGCAGTGCCGGTCCAGAAAGACCCCGACATTCTTGCCGCCGCCGCGCGCCTGGCCGGAGAAGACCTCTGTTCTATCGCCGATCTGTCCAGCGCCGAGGTCCGCGCCATCCTCAAGCTCGGCCACGACGTCAAGCGCTCGCCCGCCGAGTATCGCCACGCCCTCGATGCCAAGCAGATGGTGCTGATGTTCGAGAAGGCCAGCCTGCGCACCCGGCTCAGCTTCGAGGCCGGCATCAACACCATGGGCGGCAGCGCCATCTTCTTTGACCAGACCAGCTCGCCCCTCGGCGAGCGCGAATCCATCGCCGATGTCGCGCGCAACGTGGAGCGCTGGGTCGACATCATCGTGCTCCGCACCTACGCGCACGACACCATCACCGAGATGGCCGCCAACGCGCGCGTCCCGGTCGTCAACGCACTCTCCGACTTCGAGCATCCCTGCCAGGCCCTGGGCGACTTCATGACCTTGCAGGAACACTTCGGCTCCGTCACCGGCCTCAACTTCACCTACGTCGGCGACGGCAACAACGTGTGCCACTCGCTCATGCTCACCGGCGCGCAACTCGGAGTCAACGTCACCGTGGCCACGCCGCGCGGCTACTCGCCCGACATCGAGATCGTCACCCTGGCCCGCGACATCGCCCAGGCCAACGGCTGCGAGGTGCGCCTGCTCCAGGACCCGCAACTGGCCGCCGAAGGCGCCGACGCCATCTACACCGATGTCTGCGTCAGCATGGGCTTCGAGCACGAGTCAACCAAACGGGCCCCGATCTTCCGCCCATTTCAAGTCAACGATGCCCTCATGGCCAAGGCCGCCAGCCATGCCGTCTTCATGCACTGCCTGCCCGCGCGCCGCAACGCCGAAGTCACAGACGCGGTCCTCGACGGCCCGCAATCCATCGTCTTCGACCAGGCCGAAAACCGCATGCACGCGCAGAAAGCATTGCTGCTGCTCCTGCTCGGCGG
>JARLGE010000271.1 GCA_031296215.1 Occallatibacter sp. | reverse complement strand
CTCTGGCCACGGCTCAATCGCCTCGCCAATCGCCTCCGCCTCCTCCAGCGAAGGCAGCGTCTCAAAAGCCAGCAAATCCGGTCCATCCGCACCAGCCTCCGCCAGCACCCGGATCCGCTCCCGGTGGAACTCCACCAGCTTGTCGAACCCAACCCCATAATTCCCGTGGTACTCCGCCCCGTTGTGCAGCGCCGCCCCATACGGCCCCAGCGACGCCGCCACCACCACCCGCCGCTCCCCGAACTCCGCCGCCTGCCGCGCTAGCGCCACAGCCTTCTTGAGCGCCGCATCCGCCCGCTCCGGATCGAGGCCAAACTCCGCATACCCCATCCGCGAAACCTGGTAGCTGGCGGTCTCAATGCAATCCGCCCCCGCCTCGAGGTACGCCCGGTGCACCGCCACAATCTTCTCCGGCGCGTCTTCCAGCACATGCGCCGACCACAGCGGCCCGTCGATCTTTGCGCCCAGGTACTCAAGCTCCGACGCCATCCCGCCATCCAGCACCCGCACGCCGTCCAGCAAAGCACCTCGCGCCTTCATCGCCTCGGTCATCACCGCCCCGCCGCCCAGGCCAGCCCATCCGTATCTTTCCCCGTCTCAATCAGCCGCGTCAGCGTCCACGTCCCCAGGTCGATCTCCGCAACCTGGTTGCTGTGCATGCACGACACATACGCCGCCTTCCCGTCCGGTCGCACCACAATCTCCTGCGGATACACGCCCGCCCCCAACGCGATCGTACGCATCACCTGCATCGAATTCATCCCCACCACGGCAACCTTGTTCTGGTCGGGCAGGGTCACCAGCAGCCAGCGTCCGTCGGGTGTGGGAGCCGTCCCGAAAGCGATCCCCTCCAGCTTGATCCACCGGCTAGCCTCGTTCTTCGCCGTATCGATCGCCACCAGTTGCGGCTTCGTCTGGTCGGCGGTAAACACCCAGCGGTCGTCGTTTGAAATCGCAATCCGCTGCGTGTTCCCCGACACATGAATCACCTTCAGCAGCTTGCGTCCCGCAACGTCCAGCACCGACACCGTGCCCGGACCTACGTTGGCCGTGTATCCGCGCTGCCCATCGTGGGAGAGCGCCAGCATGTGGCTCTCCGCCTGCCCGGTCGGAATGTAGCCAACGATCTTGAGCGTCTTGGGATCAATCACCGTCACCGTCTGGTTCAGCTCCGTAGTCACGTAGAGCAGCCCGTCCTTGGGTCCGATTAGCGGGCAATGCGGCCGCACCCCGCTCCCGAAGTCGATGCTGTTCACAACCTTATGCGAAGCAATGTCGATCACCGTCAGGGTCCGCCCGTCCGTCCCCGGCTTGCCCACCCCGGAGTTCCCGTAGATCGGCACATACGCCAGCCGCCCATCGGTCGAAGCAATCACCTCATGCCCGGTTACACCGCCGTCGGGCACCGAGACAATCACCTTGCCCGCCGCCGGATCGACGATGGCCAAACTTCGGTCGCCCTTCTGCGTCACCAGCAGCCGGCCATCCTGGCCTTGGGTAAATACGTTCAGCGTGAACACAACAAGAACGGGCAGAGCAAAGCGAAAAAGCCGCACACAAACCTCCAACAACCACGCGATGAGTGTACCGGACGCCCCGCACGCCTGCCCAAACAGGGCGCGGATGAACCCCATCCGGGCTGCCCGGGGGTCCCCCACTGTTCAGCTCTTCAACCTGAGAAGTCGTGGTTTGTGCCGAGGAGTCCCATGCAGACATTGCGCGCCGGTGCGCGGTAATTTTCGGCACACGGCTGGCGAAAATCGGCTACAGCCCCAGCTGCGGAGGTGCGCAACCGGGGCCTTCAATGCATAGAGCGATGGACTACTGAATGCCCAGGTCGGCAAGCACCTTGGGCTTGGTTTCGTCGACGGCGAGCAGGTTGTGGCAGGCGGCGCAATCCTGGGTGATGCTGGCGCCGTCCTTGGCCGTGTGGCCGCCGTCATGGCAACGGAAGCAGCCGGGGTAGCTCATGTGGCCGATGTGGTTGGGATGGGTTCCCCAGGTGACCTTCATGAACGGGAAGACGTTCTGGCTGTAGAGGGCGGCCAATTGGTCGCCGGCGGCCTTGATCTGCGCGGCCTTCGAGGCAAGAACATCCGGGTGCTGGGAACTATAGAAGGCTTGAAGCTGCTGGGGAATCTTCTGGTTTGCCTCTTCTTCCGTGGCGTAGGTGGCCTTGAGCAATTCGAGGCCTTCCTTGTGGACCCAGGGCAGATCGGGGCTGATGGCGCCCTCTGACATGGCGCGATTGATTGCCTCTTCCGGGGTCACGAAGGTGTGGGCGGCGCGGTTGTGGCAGTCGATGCAATCCATCAGCCGGCGCTCGCCCTTGGGAATGCCGGCGCCCGCGTCGGCGGTGGCAAACACAGTTTCAGAGCCATCGGCGTTGCGCTTCTGCACCCAGGGGATGGTGGTGCGGGTCGCGTCGGTGGCCACGTACTCGATGTGGCCCAGATGGGTGCCGTGAATGCCGCTCAGTTGCGAGAGCGAATCGCGGCCGCCGAGGTGCAGGACCACGACGGTCTGGGTTTCGGTGTTTTTTTCGTCGTCGGCAAAGCTGGACTTGACCAGCAGCTTTTCGCCGACGAACCGGGCCGGGGTATGGCAACCCTCGCAGATATCGCGTGCCGGGCGCAAGCTCTGCACCGGCGACTCGATGGGGGTGGGATAGCGGTCAAAGCTGACCTCAAGCAGTTGCTTGGTGCCGTTCACCTTGGCGGCAAAGTAGGATTCCGCGCCGGAGCCGATGTGGCACGCGACGCAATCCACATGGGAGTGGGCGGAGATCTTGTAGGCTGTGTACTCGGGATGCATCACATGGCAGGATTGGCCGCAGAACTGCGGCGAATCCATGTAGGCGGCGCCGCGATAGCTGGCCATGGAGACCACCAGCAGGTTGACGATGGTGGCCACCAGGACAATATCGAGGCCATGGCGGAACATGCGGTCGTTGAGGTCGATCTTGGGGAATTCGGCCGGAATCTGCCCGGCCTTCTGGAGGGTTCTGCGGCGTGCGAATACGCCGATGGGAATGAGCACCAGGCCGCCGACGAACAGGGCGGGAAGCAGCAGAAAGAAGATGATGCCGAGATAGGGGTTGTCGTTGGGCCGGCCGAACATCTCTACCAGCCAGTAGCCGATCATGGTGACGCCGGCAGCGCTGGTCAGTGCGCCGCCCGCAAGACTGATTGGATTGTTGCCGAAGAACAGGGCCGGCCTTACCCAGCCCTCGCGGAATCTTTGTAGCAGTGGCACTTCGCCCCCCCTGATGTACTTGAGTTCTTCGCCGCAAAGTGCGCGCCATCGAGGGGCACACCCCTCCTGGGCCGGCGGGCGGCGCCGATCTCTCTAGGAAACCAGCGCCAGACAGCCGGACCTGCGGTCGCACCGGCCGGGGTTTCGCTCCAGGCGAATCCGGTTCCGCCTTATTGTAATCGTTACTTGAGGCTGTGGTAGTAGGTCGCCACGTCCTTGATCTGCGGGTCGGTTAGTCCGGCGATGGGCTTCATCTTGCCCTTGCCGGTCTTGATGGCGGCGATGATCTGGTCAACAGTGAGCTTCTGGATATCCGGATCGGATACAGGCTTGATGCCCATCATCTTGGCCATGGCCGGAGCAGGTGTGCCGGTGGCGCCGTGACAGGTTGCGCACTTGGCTTTGTAGGTTGCATCGCCGCCGTCGGCGAAGGCTGCCGTGCAGGCCAGACCAAGCAGGACGGCTAGAACCGCCTTGGAACGAGAAGACTTTGACATTGCATCACTCCTTGAAGTTTTTCAAAGCGAGGATGCAAACGCACCGCTCGCGCATTGAATTGTTTCACACGCCGCTGCCCAAAGGAAATGCGGCATCGCTTGCTGCTCACTCCCCGAGGAGCTTGTTGAAATAGTAACTTGGAGCGCGCCAGTTCGCCCTCAGGGGCCACAGTCCGCTTTCATTTTGCGGCATTTCCGGCACGACTGAAGTCGTGCCCTGACACGGAAATAAGGCCTCTTCAACAAGCTCCCAGAGGGTTGCGACGGGCGCCGCAATGGGCTGCATGCGCCCGCGGAATTTCCCTGCGGAGTTCTGCTGCCAGTGCCATTTTGTGCGGGTCGAACCTTCGGCCGCGAAAAAAGGGGGAACGGGGCGGGCGGGGAGCTCCCTGTCCACCCCAGGTTGACTAAAAGGCGTATTGCACGCCCAGCGTGACAATATCTCCGTGGGTATTGCGGGAAGGCAGCGAGCCGATGGGGCCGCCCTCGGCATAGCCATCGTGGGTCCAGTTTCCGTGCCAGGCCCACTGCGGCGCAATATTGATCTGCAGGTCGGAGTAGGGGGTGGCGTATTTGGAGCGAAGCGCGCCCGGCGCCATCAACGGATTCAACTGCTCCGCCATGCCGTTCACGCTGTTCTCCCGGACGCCGCCGCTGAAGTGGAAATACTTCGAAGGCGAGTAGTTGACAGCGCCCGCGAAGAAGTTGGACGGGGCATTGTAGTAGCCGCCGCCCAGATACAGGCTGGCCGCCCCCTCCGGGTTGGTAACGGAATTCACGCACGTTCCGCCAGTGGCCGCGCCCGGTTGGGGCGGAGCGGTGGCCGACGCGGTGTAAATGTAGCACAGGTCGGTGGCCGAGTAGACGTTGTCGTGAGCATAGTTGAAGTCCAGGCTGAACCCCGCGCCCGGCGTGATGATGCTGGCGAAGCTCAGGTCGCGGTTGTGCTCGATGTGGTTCACCTGAGGGTCGTCGTTCTTGGCCGAGAAATCGCTGGCGGTTATCGCGAAGCTGACCCACTTGGCCGCCTTGATGGTGGCGCGTGCCCTGAAGTGGCCGGACTTGTTCGGAGCTTCGCGGGTGAAAGTATTGCTGGGCAGCAGCGTCAGCGCCGGCACCGCAGGCGCCGTGGGAGTCGCCGCCGCGATCGTCTGGTTCAACACCGCGGTTCCCGAGGAGTGCTTGGAGTTCATGGTGTCGTAGTTGAGGTTGAGCCGCAGGGCGCTCGTGGGTTGGATGACGGCGCCAAGCAGCAATCCCTGTTCATGGAAGGTCAGCGCCGACACGCTGGGGTCGCTGATGACGCGGTCCCGGTAGCGCCAGCCGCCCGAGATCTTCAGCTGGGGCGTAATCGCCGCGCTTGCCAGCGCCGTATTGGATGCGATCTTCTGATCCAGGTAGGAGCTGTTCGTGGTTGTCGTAGTGGTCTCGGTCACGGCGCTGAGCGGGGTGAGAATGTTCAGGTTGGGCGTGGTCTTGGTGCCCGCCCACACATTGGCCGTTGCGGCATTCATTCCTTCAACCCGGAAGTTCCAGTCGTTGAACGCATCGGAGACAGAGATGTACTTGTTCAGCTCCGCCTCGATGCCGTAGTCGGCATTCATGTTGATTCGCTTGTTGTGAGCCAGGCCGCCGTTGGCCAGGCCCCCGGTGTCGATCTCCTGCAGGGTGTAGGTGCGCGTGAGCAGGCCGGTGAATGCCTCGTTGAAGCTGTTCACGTTGCTCGTGCCGCCGCTATAGAGGACGCGGCCGTTCATCGCCACTTTGCCCCAGTAGTGCGAGCTGAAACGCAACTGCTCGGTGGGGAAGGTGGTGCGCGTGGGCGCCGACTGGGTCATGACGAGGGTGCCGCTGCAAAGCGGATTGGCAATGCCGCCGGCCACTTCGAGCGTGCTGGTGTTCTTCGAGGCCGTGCCTGAGGCCGTGCCGCATTTCGCTGTGGCCAGCGTGTCCACGCCCAGCGATTCCATGCCCGTGCTCGCCGTAAGGATGGGCGGGATTCCCGGCGTCACTACCCCGGTCTGGTAGTTTGCACCCACCAGGCCGAAGGAGGAGTCGCCCCTGTAGAAGACATAGAACTGGTCGTAGCTGAGGGTGGTGCGCGGCGCCAGTTTTACATCCACGCCGCCGGTATAGGTGTCGCTCGAGTTGCGGAACCACTGCAGCAGTTGCACATCGCCGCCGTCGTGCAGCGTGGTGTAGGTCGGCCCCTCGTGCGTGCCGTGGTTGAACCCGGCTCGGAAGCTGATCAACGAAAGAGGAAGCAGGGTCAGGTTGGTGTCGGCGTTGCGCCGCACGGTGTTGAACAGGTGCAGCGAGTCCGGCTCGGGAACCAGCGCGGCAGGTCCGAGCAGGGATTGATCGAGAAGGTTGTAGTCAAAGTACTGACGGTCGCGGCGGAAGCTCCCCGAGAAGTCGTACCAGCGGCCCTTGGAGACCTTCAGCCGGGTCACGTCGAGCGGATCGCCGCCGTAGCCGGTCGAGTTGCTGGTCAACGTGTCGAAGAACGGCGTCTTCGAGGGATTCACCGAGTGCATCTCCAGAGACTGCGAGAGAACGCGCCCGCCCGAGCCCTGGTTGACCAGCGTGTCCCACATGGCATTGCTGCCGGTCACGGTGGTGATGCGGCCCCCCACTTCGAGGGACTGGTGGACGAGGTAGTTGCCGGCAATCTTTTCGGCCGGCTCGGCAGCGGGCTTCTTTTCCTGAACGGTTGGCTTGGGTTTGCCGGCATCCGGCTGGGTCTGGGACTGGACAAGTCCCGCGCCCGCGGCCGCGCCGATGGTGAACAATATGGCTGCAAGGGTAAGGGTGCTCAAACTGGGAATCTGATTCCCGGCCGGCGACCCACCCAGACACTTCTGAGACAGCGTCTGTGCTTTCATCGCTCGCCCCTTACTCGGTGGAGTTGAAGAAGACCTGGCTCGTATTGGAGCCATGAATGCTGGTGTGGCAAATCAGGCAGGACTGGTATTGCGTCGCCTGATTATGCGAAGGCCCCGCAGGAGTGAAGGTGCTGAAGTTGGTCGACGGAGAGTGGCACTGCAGGCAGATGGTGTCCACATTGGCGCGGTTCAGCAGGCGCGGATTGGGCCCGCCGTGCGGCGTGTGGCAGGCCGTGCACCCTTCGGTCTTGACCACGGCATGCTCATAGACGAAGGGGCCGGCGACCTCGGTGTGGCACTTGACGCAAACCGCGTCCTGCTCGGTGGCCGATTTGAGGCCCTTCTTCTCGAACGTGCCGTGCGGATCGTGACAATCCGTGCACTGCACCAGGCCTTCGTTCACCTTGTGATGGAAGGGCATCGAGAACTGCGGCTTCACGTCGGTGTGGCACGCGAAGCACAGCGTGGCCTGCGGCGCCTTCAGCAGCGCGTCTTCCTTGCTGTCGTGGATGTCGTGGCAGCCGATGCAGCTGACGTTGCCTTCGCCGTGAGCTGAGCGCTCAAAGTTCTGGTGCTTCCCCTGGTGGCAGCCCAGGCACTTCTCGTCCACCTCTTTGGCCGTGGCCTTGGCGGGGTTGAAGATCTTGGTAGTGTCGCCGCCGCCTTCAACGTGGGCCCCGCCCGGACCATGGCAACCTTCGCAGTTGACCCCGGCCGCCCCGTGCTGGGCGGCAAGCCGGGTGTGCGGATTGCCGGCAAATTTCTTGCTCACCTCTTCGTGGCAGGTGGCGCAGACGTCACCGCCCACATAGGCGCTGGCAGCTGCGGCGCTGGCCTGCCCGGTGGCTGCAGTGGCAACCGACCCGGCCTTGGCTGCCGGAGCTGCCAGAGTGGCGGCGCAAAAAATGCCCGCGCCCAGCATCGACAGCAAACACACCCGCAGCCCCGGCAACTTCCACGGAGCCGCACCAACCGGAAATTCCATTTGAGGCCCATCCCTGTGCATGAAAAATACCGCCTTTGATGCACCTTATCGCATCGTTTTGGATTTTCTCTACTGGCAGACCTGGCGGCCAGGTGAACATTTCCCTAAATGGAAACGACACATGGAAGACCTCTTTGTAGAACAGATTCTTTCCACCTGCGATTGCTCTCTGTGTGGAGCATCACTGCATGGACGCTAGAATAGCCGCCGTCCACCAAGCGGACGGTGACAATTATCACGCCGGGAGCAAAGCGCAGACCACGCAATGTGCCTCATATCCCAAATTGAATTTCAATTCCCAACCGCGGAATTGTCGAGATTCGCGCGGGCCACTCTATCCATCTGCCCTGGCTCCAGTGACCCAACCAAACAGCGATCGCGGCAATGCCGAGAGCAACTGCCATGCATTCAAACAGGGCAGACACATCTTTCTCTGTGCAGAATTGCACGGTCTTCAGGAGCAGGAGCGAGCCTTCCGCCGGAAGGGGTGGCCGTGGCATCAAAAGCACATTCGTCAACCCCCCGCCAACAGCGCGGCGTCGATCGCCGGGAAGGCTCCAGCGCCGACACGCAAAGCGGGATTGTGGCCATCGCGTTCCCTTCGCGCACCGGCTTGCCGGCCGGGTCCACCGCTGGGCCCTGCCCTGAGAAAAAGCGCCCATGAACTGCGATATGCGTGAGCCCCATCACATCCTTTGGTACCGCAACTCCGGCACACTTTGGTGAAGCAAGAGTCTCTCTTGTGCGGATATTCAAAGCGAATTCACCTTTCGTGCTGTGCTTTTCAGAAGTCCCGGGCGGGGGCGAAGGAGCTTCAAGGGCGTCGGAAGGGGCTCGACCATGACAGGCGCAGAGATTGCGACGACGGTACAGACTCGGCAGAAGCACTTTACCCGGCAGGTCCCCGCGGGGTGTGCGGCCTGCGCGAATCGGCGGCCCGGCTGGTTCTGTTCGCTGGGCAGTTCGGTTCTTGCCGATCTCGAGCTGGCCACCAGTACCATCACGCTTCCGGCACAGGCTTCGCTGTTCTCGCAGGGCGAGGATGCCCGCTGCCTCTATCTGATCTGCGGCGGGTATCTCAAGCTGACCGCGGGACGCACGGACGACAAGCAGATGATTGTGCGCATCGCCGGGCCGGGCTCAATGCTGGGCCTGTATGCGGTTCTCTCCCACGGCATGTATGAAGTGTCCGCCGAGTCGCTGACCAGCGCCCAGTTGCGGCCGGTGGAACGGGATCGGTTCCTGGGCTTTCTGCGCACCCACAAGGAGGCGCAGATGCGCGCCGTGCAGTGCATCTGCCAGGAGTACCGGTTCGCCTTGCAGGACGCCTGCCGGATTGCGCTGGCCGAGACCGTGGCGGCGCGCCTGGGCAAGCTGCTGCTGGAGCTGTCGCACCAGATCGGGGAGCACCTGGACGGCGGGGAATACCGCTTCCCGCTGCTGCTGACCCACGAGGAGATGGCCTCGATGACGTGCACCACCCGTGAGACCGTGACCCGCACCCTGGGCCAGTTCCGCAAGGAGGGGTGGATTGGGATCGAGGATTCGGTGGTGACCGTTCACCAGCCGGACCGGCTGCAACACCTTCTCTAGAGCCTGTTATAACTCCGCCGCCGCCGCTCGCCTCATCCCTTGCGCGGAGTCCAACCTCTCAAGTTCCGTGGGCTATCATAAAGAGGTAGGAGTATGTCCAGACTATGATTCGTTTCGTGGCTTGCTTTTCTGCTCTTCTTCTCTCCTGCGTTGCTTGCGTTTCCCAGACTCCCCCTCCGGCGCCGGCCGGGCCCCCCGCCACCTCCACGGTGAGCCCGGAGATCCAGGAGTTCCAGAAAATTGAGGACACCTGGTCGACGGCGATCAACGCGCGCGACCAGTATGCCCTGGAGCTGGTTCTGTCTCCCTTGTTTGTCGATGTCTCAGCCGGAGGCGACATCACCACGCGCAACCAGCAGGTTGCCATGGTGATCACCGGCGAGGACAAGACTGTTCACCTGGAACAGCGCGTGATTACCGTGCGCATGCTGGGCGACATTGCCGTGGCCAACGGCACCTATGCGCTGCACCACAAGGTCGGTTCGGCCGAGAGCAACGAAAAGGGCGTCTATACGCATGTCTATGAGCGGGCGCACGGCACCTGGCTGTGCATCAACTCGCAGCGCACCCTGTTGCGCGAGGACTCGAACGCCAAGCAGAAAAAGCAATCCAACGCCGAG
>JARLGE010000270.1 GCA_031296215.1 Occallatibacter sp. | reverse complement strand
GTAAGCAGGGCCAGCGCAAATGCGAAGGCGGCTACCTGCCAATCGAGCGAGATGGAGCTGACGCGGGGCAGCGTTTCGGGGAGGAAGCTCACGCCGAGGCGCAGGCCGGCCGAGGCCAGCATCAGGCCAAAGAGACCGCCGCCGATGCTGAGCAGCAGCGCTTCCACCAACGATTGGCGGACGATTGCGCCGGCGCTTGCACCCAGGGCGAGGCGCACGGAAAACTCGCGGCGGCGGCGCATGACGCGCACCAGCAACAGGCCGGCGAGATTGGCGCATGCTGCGAAGAGGACCACCAGCACGGCAATGAAAAGCGTGCGCACCAGAGGGCGGGCCTCGGCCACCGTGGCCTCGTTGAGCGATTGGACGGCGGGATGGATGCGGCGGGCGGAGAGCGCCGGCGGAAAGTTGCGCATGATCTCCTGCGCTGCCGCAACTGCATCCTGCTGGGCCTGCGCGGCGCTGACGCCGGGCTTGAGCCGGCCCACCGTGTAGTAGGCCCACGCTCCCGCGCCCTGCACGAGTTCAGTCTGCGTGAAACTCATGGGGACCCAAAGCTCGCTGCGGTTCAACTGCCCCGGCACCAGCGGGAATTCGAACTCGCGCGGCATCACGGCGATCACTTCGTAGGGCTTGCGGTCGAGCAGAATCTTCTGGCCGAGAATGCGCGGATCGCCTTGGAAACGGCTGCGCCAGGTTTGGTAACTCAGCAGCGCCACCTGCGCGCTGCCCTCGTCTTCCTGCTCGGTGAAGGCGCGTCCCATGAGCGGAGAGACACCGAGGGTCGGAAAGACGCTGGCGGTCAGCCGGGAGGCGTTGATCTCGGCGGGCTCGCCCACACCGGAGAGTTCGTAGTTGATATTCGTATAGCCGCCCAAGTGCGAAAAGGCATGGGTGTCGCGGATATAGGCCTTGACTCCCGGAGCGGTGACGCCGGGACTATCGCCACCAAAGTCCACGCCCTCGAGCCTGTCGCCCAGCGTGACCAGCCGGTCAGGCTCGGGAAAAGGCAGCGGGCGCAGCAGCACGCCCTCGATGATGGAGAAGATAGCCGTGGTGGCGCCGATGCCGAAAGCGAGCGTGAGCACTGCGGCGAGCGCGAAGCCCGGTGACTTGCGCAATTGGCGCAGAGCGAAGCGCAGGTCTTCAATCAATCTCCTCATTTTCCCTCCTCTCCTCGTTTATCTACTCGCTGCGCAGCGCCGTCATGGGCTGGATGGAAGCGGCGCGCCGGGCCGGGGCGAGACCTGCAACAAAAACGGCGAACAGCAGCAGGGCCGCGGCGGCGCAAAAGCTGATGGGATCGAAGGGCGGGACGCCGAACAACATGGAGCGCAGCAGGCGCACCGCGGCGATCGATCCGATTCCACCGCTGAGCAAACCCAGCGCGGCGGTGAACGCGCTGCCGCTCAGCACCAGGCGGAAGATGCCCGCGCGCGAAGAACCCAGAGCCATGCGCAGGGCGAATTCTCGGTGGCGCTCAACCACCGCGTAGGCCATCACCGCATACAGGCCCATCATGGCCACCAGCACGCTCGCCAGCGCATACACGCCCAGCAGTTCCGCCGGAATCCGCGACATTTGATACTGCTCGCCTGAGACCTCTTCGAGCGTGCGCATGTTCTCCAGCGGCAGTGCATCATCCAGCGAGGCAACGGCCTGGCGCAACTGCGACACGACCGCATCTGCAGTGGTGCGCGAGCGAATCGCCACCGTAAAGCTCGCATGATAGGACTGAGCCGCGGGCAGGAAAAGCAGCGGGGACGGGTCGGTGTCTTGCGGGTCGTGGTACGCGTACTCGCTCACGATCCCGACGATCTGGCGCGGCTTGCCAAGCACTACGACGCTCTGGCCGACGGCGTTGCCTTTAGGCCAATAGCGGCGCGCCATCACCGGGTTGACGATGGCGACGTTGGCCGAGGTCGCGTTGTCGGAGCGGGCGAAATCCCGTCCTGCCTCCATGGAGATGCCCATGGCGTGGAAGAACTCCGGCCCATCGAAATCCGTAACGACCGCCATGTCTTCGCCTTTGGCGGGCACATAGCCGGGAACGCTGAAATCCTGCGTGTTGCCGGAGCCTTCGTCGCCCATGGGCAAATGCGAGGTGATTGTGGCCGAAGCCACTCCAGGCGCGCTGCGCAGGCGGTCAAGCAACGCGGACTGAAATTGCAGCCCGCGCTCCTCGGTGTAGCCGGAACGCGCCAGGTCGATGCCCGCCGTCATGCAGTTGGCGCGATTGAAGCCCGGATCCCGATTGAAGATGTTGAGCGAGATCCGGGTGAGCAGGCCGCAGCAGACCAGCACCACAAAGCAGATGCCGAGTTGCGCGCCGAGAAGAATGCGCTGGCCGAGCCGGTTGCGCGAGCCTCCGACAACGGAGGCGCCGCCCTCATGCAGCGCGTCTGTTTGCGAAATACGCAACGACTGGCGGACCGGATACATGCCGCACACCAGCGTGACCAGCACGGTGACGGCGGTGACAAACAGCAGGATGCGCGCGTCGCCGCTCAGGTTGAAGGCCAGCGCAATGCCGAGGTTTGGAAGCAGCACATAGAGAGCGCGGGACAAGCCAGTGCTGGCGGCCCATCCGGCAAAAGCGCCGCCCAGGGCGAGCAATCCGGTTTCGGCCAGCACTTGCCTGGCAATCCTGGCGGGCGCCGCTCCCAGCGCCGTGCGAATGGCGAACTCGCGGCGCTGCCTGGCCGCATGCTGGCCGAGCAGCGAGGCAATGTTGATACACACCAGAACCATGAGCAGGATGGATGCTCCCAGCAACATCGGCAGCGTTTCCCCGACAAACCCGAAGAGCCCTCTATCGAAATGGGCAGAATCGCGCAGGTTCAAATCCCACCCGTTCAGGTTGGCTTCATGCTGTTGCAATGCGAAACTTCGCGCCAGTGTGTGCAACTCCGCAGCCGCTGCTGTGTCGCTGACCCCTGGACGAAGACGAACCACGACCTGAAGCCCGTAGTGCTTGAGCGGGTCGGGCGGCGCATCGGCAGATAGATCGCGCAGGCTCGAGAGAGGAACCCAGGCCGATTCCGCAAGGCCGCCGTAGATTCCCGCAAATCCCGCGGGCGCCACGCCAATCACGGCAAATACGCGGCGATTAACCGAAACCGTGCGTCCAACAACATTCGGGTCTGCATTGAAGCGCGCCCGCCAAAGCCCGTCGGAAATCACGATCTTGTCGTTCGCGCCGAAAGCCTTGTCGTTGCCCTCGGCCTGGAAGAATCGGCCCGTCTGCGGCTTCAAGCCCAGCAGTCGAAAGTAATTCGATGAAACCGTTCCCGCAAAAATCGCCTCCGGCTGCGCCGCCGGAAAACCCAAATTCAACTTGGTAAGCTCGAACGCCGCCGCCTCGCTGAACGATCGCGCCTGAGCACGCACGAATTGAAACTGGTCGTAGTGGACCGAGTAGCCCTCGCTGCCCAGCACAGTGGCAGACACAAAACGAAGCGTGCGCGCCGACGCCACCTGCGGCCAGGGATTGTAGAGGACGGCGTTGGTCCAGGTGGCGACCGTGGTGAGCGCGCCGATGCCCAGGGCCAAGGTGAGCACCGCCGTCACCGTGAATCCCGGCGACTTGCGCAGCCGGCGCAACGCGAAACGCAGGTCGCGAAGCGAATTGCGAAGCAGCATGGCTACGCCTCCACTTCTTCGGTGAGCTTTTTGAGCTCGTCCTCCGAGACCACCTTTCCGTCGAACAGGTGCACTTCGCGCTGGGCGTGTTTGGCGAAGCGCGGATCGTGCGTGACCATGCAGATGGTCGAGCCCTCGCGATGCAGATCGGCCAGTAGGTGCATCACCGCTTCGCCGTTCTTGGAGTCCAGGTTGCCGGTGGGCTCGTCGGCCAGCAGGATGGAGGGCGAGCCGGCCAGTGCGCGCGCCACGGCCACCCGCTGCTGCTGCCCGCCCGAGAGCTGCGCGGGATAGTGGCGCATGCGGTGCGCCATGTTCACACGCTCCAGCGCATCCTTGACGCGCGTCTTGCGCTCCGCGGATGGCATGCCGGCGCGATAAGTCAGCGGCAGCTCCACATTCTCTTCCACGGTGAGGTCGCCGATCAGGTTGAAGCTCTGGAAAATGAAGCCGATCTCCTGGTTGCGAATGCGCGAGCGGTCGCCAAAGCTCAGGTTCTCAACCGGATTGTTGTTGAGCAGATACCGGCCGCCGGTGGGCGTATCGAGCAGACCGAGAATGGAAAGCAGCGTGGATTTGCCGCACCCGGATGGACCGGACATGGCCACGTACTCGCCGCGCGAAATGGTGAGGTGAATGCCGGAGAGCGCGTGGGTCTCCACTTCGTCGGTATAGAAGATCTTGGTCAGATCCTCAATTTCAATCAGCTTGTCGTTCGCCATCCTGTCCCCCTTGTGTGAGTTGTCAGTTGTCGGTTTTCAGTGGTCAGTGATCAATTGTCAGTGATCAGCCGCCGTCGCCTAGTCCCTTGGTACCTAGTCCCTCTTATTCAAGCCTTATCCGGTCCACGCCATCCTCGCGCGACATATCGGAGAGAATCACGGTGTCGCCTTCCTTCAGCCCCTCGATCACCTGGATGCTGTTGACCGAGGCTCGGCCCACCTTCACCGGCACGCGCACGGCGCCCTTGCCGTCAACGTCTTCCTTGAACAGGCTCAGCGTGGAGTTCTCGTTGCCCAGCGCCGGCCGGCCCACGTAAAGGATGTCGTTCAGCTTCTCCAGGTCAATGGTCCCCTCCACGCTCAGGTCAGGCCTCGCTCCCTGCGGCAACGGCCCATCCAGTGCTACGTCAACGGTGACCGTTCCGTTCAATACGGAAGGATCGATTCTGGAAACATGGCCGGGAATAATGCCGTTGTGGGTATCGATGGAGGCAGGCTGGCCGAGCTGGATGTCGCGCACCTGGGTCTCGGCAATCTGCAGTGTGGCCTTGAGCTTGTCGAGCTGAATGACCTTGGCCACCGAGGTTCCTGCCGTCACGTGCTGACCCACCTGCAAGGGAACAGGAAGCTGCGCCAGCACGCCGGAGATTCCAGCCCTCACCTGCAACGCTGCTGTCTGCTTCTGGTAAAGATCGAGTTGCGCCCTGGCCTGTTCCACCTTCGTCTGTGCGGAGGCCAACTGCACCTCGATCGCCTTCGCGTTCACGTCCAACTGCTCTTCCGAAAGCCGCTTCTGGGCGGTCAACTGGTCGGCCGTATTCCTCGACGCGCTCGAGACAAGGCCGGAAACCACGCCCAGCTTGAAGAGAGCCTCGTCGGTCTGCGCCTGCCTCTGGTCCTGCGTATAAGAGGCGTTCACCTGCGCCGCGGCAATCTTCTTGTCCATCAGCGTGCTATTCAGCGTTGCCTGCAGGCTCTTGTAGTCCGCCTGCGCACCCTTGAGCGCCGATTGCGCGCTGAGCAGCTCCTGCTCAAGCTGCGGATCAGCCAGATCCATCAGCACCGTATCCGGCGTGACCTGGGCGCCGGGGAGCACGCGAATGCGCACCACCGTCGCGTCGGTCTGGGCGGGGATCAGCTCGATCGAGTCTTCGCGCGGGACAAGGGAACCCGTGGACCCGCGCACTTGGCGGATCATGTTGCCGCGCTTGACCGTATCCGGCCAGATGGTGGAGCGATCCACGGTGGGCGCAGCTGGTTTGAGCCGAGCGACGGCAACTACGGCAAGGGTAACAAGCACCGCGGCGACGCCAGCCCACACTGCATACTGGCGCATCTTCTTCTTCTTCAGGTCGGGCCGAGCGATATCCATCACGCGGGGTAGTAGCACTTGCCGTGCCAAAGAGGAGCAGCGTCCGCACGCTGAAAACAAATGTCTTAATTGGAAATGGTCGGGCCGGAGCGCCGGTGTCAGTGACCGCTTCCGCCCCGTTGGTGTCCGATTCCGGACAGTTACGGGGAGGGTCTCACACCCGCTCCACGGCCAAAGCAACCGCGTTGCCGCCGCCCAGGCAAAGGGCAGCAATGCCCTTTGTCTTGCCGTAGCGCTGCATCGCGTAAAGCAGGGTGGTCAGCACGCGCGCTCCGCTGGCGCCGATGGGGTGGCCCAGGGCCACGGCGCCGCCATGGACGTTCACTTTGGCCGGATCGAGGCCGAGGTCGCGGAGGACCGCCAGCGCCTGGACGGCGAAAGCTTCGTTCAGCTCGAACAGGTCCACAGCGTCGAGCGGCCAATCGGCACGCGCGGCCACCCGGCGCACAGCCTCGATGGGAGCCAGGCCAAACCACTCAGGCAGGCCGCCGCTGGTGGCTTGCGCGCGGATCACGGCTATGGGCTTGAGGCCCAGTTGGCGCGCACGATCCGCGCAGGTGACCACCAGAGCCGCTGCGCCGTCACTCACACCCGGCGCATTGCCGGCCGTGACCGAGCCGCCGTCCTTGAAGGCGGCCTTGAGCCGCGCGAGAACTTCGACGGTGGTGTCGGGGCGGATAGCCTCGTCGGCGCTGAAGACGGTTGACGGCGCGCCTTTCTTCGCCGCCGAAACCTCGACGGGGACAATCTCCTCGTCGAACCAGCCCTGCGCCGTCGCTGCCGCGGCGCGGCGGTGTGACTCGGCGGCAAAGGCGTCCTGCTGCTCGCGCGTGATCCCGTACCTTTCCGCAATCATCTCCGCGCCCACGCCCATGTGGAAGCCGTTGTAGGCCTCCCACAGGCCGTCGTGGATCATCGAGTCGACCACCAGGCCGTTGCCCATGCGGTAGCCCGAGCGCGCCTGGGGCAGCAGGTAAGGGGCGTTGCTCATAGACTCCATGCCGCCCGCGACGACGATCTCGGCATTGCCCGTTTCGATGGCCTGCGCCGCGAGGGCCACGGCCTTGAGCCCCGAGCCGCAGACCTGGTTCACGGTAAAGGCGCCCGCCTGGGGCGAGAGCCCGCCGTAGATGGCCGCTTGGCGCGCCGGGTTCTGGCCCAGGCCGGCCTGCAGGACGCAGCCCATGATGCAGTCTGTGATTTGGAACTCAGCGGCGGCAGCTTCCTCGGAGTTGCCCGCAGCGCTCGAAGGGTCTGCAAGGCCGGCGCGGCGCACCGCCTCGCGCACAGCAAGCGCGCCCAGTCGCGGCGCGGCAAAGGACGCGAGCGAGCCCTGGAACTTGCCCACCGGCGTCCGCACCGCCGAAACAATCACAGCTTCTCTCATGCTTTGAAACTCCGTGGGCGCGGGTGCCCGCCCCGAGCATCTTACCGCCAACGCGGCACTCGTCGCCAGTGGCGCTCTAGACTATCCTTCTCACAGAGGAGTTTGCGCATGAGCACCGTTCTCGTCACCGGCGGCTCCGGATTCATCGGCAGTCACACCATCCTCGAGTTGCTGGCCGCTGGCCACCAAGTCCGCACCACGGTTCGGAGCTTCACGCGCGAGGCCGAGGTGCGCGCGCTGCTCAACGCGGGCGGCGCGGGGGCGGGGGACGGTCTCGCCTTTTTCGCCGCCGATCTGGAAAAAGACGCGGGTTGGGCAGAGGCTGCGAAGGGCTGCGAGTTTGTGCTGCACATGGCTTCGCCGTTTCCCATGAAGGCTCCCAAGCACGCGGACGAGCTGATTGTGCCCGCTCGTGAGGGGGCGCTGCGGGTGCTGCGGGCGGCGCGCGATGCGGGCGTGCGGCGTGTTGTGCTGACCTCTTCCTTCGCAGCCATCGGCTACGGCCATCCGCCGCAGACGGCTCCCTTTGACGAGATCACATGGACGGACCTCAGCGGTACTCGCGCCGTGCCAGCCTATCCACAGTCGAAGACGCTGGCCGAACGCGCGGCCTGGGAGTTCATCGCGAAAGAGGGCGGCGGGCTGGAGCTTGCCGTTGTGAATCCGGTGGCCGTCCTGGGGCCGGTGCTGGGGCCGGACTATGCGACTTCGATCGTGATCGTGCAGCGGATGATGGCGGGCACGGTTCCGGGCTGCCCGCGGATCAGCTTCGGGGTGGTCGATGTGCGGGATGTCGTCGATCTGCACCTGCGCGCGATGAGCCATCCGGCGGCGGCCAGCGAGCGCTTCCTGGCCGTGGCTGGGGAGAGTCTGTCGATCCTCGAGATCGCGAAGATTCTCAAGCGCCGCATGGGCGCACTGGCCGGCAAAGTGCCTACACGGCAGATTCCCGACTGGGTGCTGCGGTTTGCGGGCATCTTCGATCCCAGCATCCGGCTTGCCGCCTCGGAGCTCGGGCAGACAAGGAACGCCACGAGCGAAAAGGCGAAGCGTGTGTTGGGCTGGACGCCGCGGTCGAGTGAAGAGGCGATCGTTGCCACCGCCGAGAGCCTGGTGCGGCTAGGGCTGGTGAGCGGGGGCGCAAACAAGGGCTGACGAGACAGGAACAGTCGTCGCTAGATGCGCCCGGCGGCGCGCAGGTCGCGGATCTCCTGGTCGTCGAAGATGCGGGAGCGGATGAGGAAGCGCACGCCTTCGGCGTTGTCCAGTGAGAACATGCCGCCGCGGCCGGGGACCACGTCGAGGGTGAGCTGGGTGTGCTTCCAGTATTGGAACTGGCTCTTGCTCATATAGAAGGGCTCGCCGTCGACTTCGCCCAACTGCACGTCAGAGTCGCCCACCATGAACTCGCCGCGCGGATAGCACATCGGGGAGCTGCCGTCGCAGCAGCCCCCCGATTGGTGGAACATGAGCGGCCCGTGCTTTTCGCGCAGCACGCGTGTCAAGTGAATAGCAAGGTCCGTAGCCAGAACCTGTGCCGGTAACTCCGCCATAGCGCAACCTCACGGTGCCCTGGGGCCATCGATCTCCGATCACTCACCACTGACCACTAATCACTAATCACTGTGCTTCTAAAAGAAGCCCAGCTTCTGCGGGCTGTAACTGACCAGCAGGTTTTTGGTCTGCTGATAGTGGTCGAGCATCATGCTGTGGGTCTCGCGGCCGATGCCGGATTGCTTGTAGCCGCCGAAGGCCGCGTGGGCCGGATAGGCGTGGTAGCAGTTGGTCCAGACGCGGCCGGCCTGGATGGCGCGACCCAGGCGGTAGCAGCGATTGGCGTCGCGGCTCCAAAGGCCCGCGCCCAGGCCGTAGAGCGTGTCGTTGGCGATCTCAAGGGCGTCGCTTTCGGTTTTGAAGGTGGTCACGGAGACGACCGGCCCGAAGATCTCCTCCTGGAAGATGCGCATCTTGTTGTGGCCCTTGAAGACGGTGGGCTGCACGTAGTAGCCGCCTTCGAGGTCGCCGCCGAGGTTCGCGCGGCTACCGCCTGTGAGCAACTCCGCGCCTTCCTTGCGGCCGATGTCGATGTAGCTCAAGATTTTTTCAAGCTGCTCGCTGGAGGCCTGCGCGCCGAGCATGGTGGAAGGATCGAGCGGGCTGGCCTGCTTGATGGCGGCGACGCGCTGGAGGGCACGCTCCATGAAGCGGTCGTAAATGCTCTCCTGGATGAGCGCCCTGCTGGGGCAGGTGCAGACCTCGCCCTGGTTGAGCGCGAACATGACAAAGCCCTCGATGGCCTTGTCGAAGAAGTCATCGTCCTCCTGGAGCACGTCGGCGAAGAAGATGTTGGGCGATTTGCCGCCGAGCTCGAGGGTGACCGGAATCAGGTTCTGGCTGGCGTATTGCATGATGAGGCGGCCGGTGGTGGTTTCGCCCGTGAAGGCGATCTTGGCCACGCGGGAGCTGGAGGCCAGGGGCTTGCCTGCTTCCAGGCCGAAGCCGTTGACGATGTTGAGCACGCCCGGCGGCAGCAGGTCGCCAACCAGCTCGGCCCAGACCAGAATGCTGGCTGGGGTCTGCTCGGCCGGCTTGAGCACCACGCAGTTGCCCGCGGCAATGGCGGGCGCCAGCTTCCATGTGGCCATCAGAATCGGGAAGTTCCAGGGGATGATCTGGCCGACCACGCCGAGAGGCTCGTGGAAGTGGTAGGCAACGGTGTCGTGGTCGATCTCGGAGATTGTGCCTTCCTGGGCGCGGATACAGCCGGCGAAGTAGCGCCAGTGATCGATGGCCAGCGGCATATCGGCCGCCATGGTCTCGCGGATGGGCTTGCCGTTGTCCCAGGTTTCGGCCAGAGCAAGCAACTCCAGGTTGTCTTCCATGCGCTGGGCGATCTGGACCATGATGTTGGCGCGATGGGTAGGGTTGGTGTGGCCCCAGGCGGCGCGGGCGGCGTGCGCCGCGTCGAGCGCCCGTTCGATGTCTTGCGCGTTGGAGCGGGGAATCTCGCAGAATACCCTGCCGGTGACGGGGGTGACGTTCTCAAAGTACTGGCCGGACGCGGGCTCTACCCACCTGCCGCCAATGTAGTTGCCATAACGGGGACGAAAGCTCACCGTCTCGCTGAGCTTGCCCGGATGCAGTGCTGTCGCTGTCGCCATGTTGAAATCCTCCTGGGAGATGATCCGCTTAGGTTGCGCCCGGGGAGCTTGGTTCGATTCGGGAATCCCGATGCGCGGCGTGGCGCATGGCCAATGGCTGGGGAAAGCCAGGAATCGAAAAACCGCCCGGGGACCGCGGCGCAGGAATCATACACGCGCGGGCGCACGGCTGTGCAGTCCCCCGAGTTAACTCCATGAAAAATCTCGCGGAGGTCTGGCCGGGCGCTGGGCGACCGGGTTTCCGGAAGCGGATTCCCGGCCGGTTTGGTCTACTTGGCGCTGGCCGGGGGCACGATGCCGTTCATGCGCAGATATTCGACCATCTGCCCGTAGTGGTCAAAGGCGTGGGAGACGCCGAAAGAAGCCAGCGTGGCGCGCGTCTGGAAGCCCGGCTCCGGCGATTTGATCACCTCGAACGCGTTGGCCGGGGTGAGCGTGGCGATGGCCTTGTGGGCGAAGGCGAACGAGCCGGCCAGGGCGACCACGACGTCGTCCTTGGCGGTCAGCTTTTCGATTCCCTTCACATCCACATCGGGCTTGATGCCGCTGACGATCTGGTAGAAGAAGTAGTTGGCCTCGGCCACGTGCGTTGCCTGCTGCGCAAAGGTGCGCACGGTGGCGAACTCCGTCTTTTGTCCGGGCACGAAGACTGCCGCGCTGGGGGCAAAGGCGAATTTGTCGGCCGGCATGGCCTTGACCGCGCCCATCATCTCGCCCTCGATCAGGGTCAGTTGGGAATCGAACGCCGCGGCCGGCGTGGCAGTGCTTCCAACCGCGGGCGCCTGTGCCGTCGCTACGAGCGCGCCAACGGTCAGCACGCAACAAGTCGCCAACTTCACAATATGCATCGCAAACCTCCTGCTCCAGAATGCTTCTGAAGGCCAGACCAGCTTAACAGAACGCAGCAACGGAGCCGGCCGCGCCTGCCCGTTACAGACCGGGCACGGGCGGGCAGCCGGGGAACTCCGGCAAGTACGTGTTGCCCTTGTATCCGAGATACTTGATTCCGATCTTGCTGGTGAAGAATCCGTCCGCGGTCATGTTGCGCAACTGCGCGAAAAACTCGACGGCGGGCGTCAGGCTTTCGTCCTGGGCCGCATTATTGCGATAGGCAATGAGATCGAGCATCTGGCTTTGCTGCTGCGGCGCGCATTCGAGCCAGGCTTTGCCGTAGCGGGTCGTGCACATGGCGTCGAGACTCTTCAGCCCGCCGCCCAGCTTGGCCTGGTAGATCTCATTCTCGCTGGTGAGAAGATCGATGAACTCGGGAGCGCCGGCCTCGATGGCGCCGCCGGAGTCGGCGTCGGCGGGAAGGATTGTTTCGCAAAGCGCCTGGAGCGTCTTGTATGCGTGCGCGTCGAAGAATTTGGGCGTGTAGGCTCCGGTTGGGGTTCCGGCCTTTTCGGCCTCGATCATGTGGTGGGCGTGTTCGGCGGCCTGGAGCGAGATGGCGCGCAGCACCGAGCCTGCCACGGCACTCATGCTGAGCGACTTTAAAACCGCGCGTCGTGTTACTTGGTCAGGAGTCATACACTCTATAGTTCTCCTTTTTTGGCCTGGTCGAGCAGATACTCTGACGTTCTCCATGACAGCGCCATAATGGTAAGCGTGGGATTCTTGTCCGGATTGGTGACAAAGGGCGCGGCGTCAGCGACGAAAAGATTCTTGACTTCGTGAGCCTGGCAGTTGCTGTTCAAGGCCGAGGTCTTGGGGTCGTTGCCCATGCGGACCGTTCCCAGTTCATGGATGATCGCGCCGCCTTCTGAGATCCTGGCCGCGGGTTGCTGGTGCGCATCGTCCTGGGGCCTGGGATGGCGGCGCGTGCCGCCGATCACGGTTCCGCCCGCGGCTTCAATGATGGAGCGGAAGGTCTCCTGCATGTCCGCGGCCATCTTCAACTCGTTCTCGCCCCAGGCCCAGTGAAAGCGCAGTACGGGTATACCCCACTTGTCCTTCACCTCGGGATCCGGCTCGCAGTAGCTCTTGTCGTTGGGAATCATCTCGCCGCGCCCGCTGAAACCGATGACCGTGCCGTAGGAGCTGCGGCACTTCTGCTTGAGGCTGACGCCGTAGCCTTCGTGCTCGCCGCAGACGCCGTCGAAGCCGCCCACGCCGGGCATGTCGCGGCCGCCGCCGAACTCGATGTGATAGCCGCGCAGGAATTCGTTCTTCTGTCCGAAGCGCCACCAGGGCATGTAGAGGTGCATGCCGCCGACCCCGTCGTGGTTGTGCACCGGCATCTTTTCGAGCTGCGGAAAATAGCCGGCCAGGTCGCTGCCGACCGAGTCCATGAGGTAGCGGCCCACCGCTCCCGACGAGTTCGCCAGCCCGTTGGGAAAGCTCGCCGAGCGCGAATTCAGCAAGAGGCGCGCCGATTCACAGGCGCTTGCCGCCACTACAACCGCCTTGGCGTAGACGCGCTGTTCGCTCCCGGTGGCCTTGTCGATGTAAGAGACCGCTTCGGCTTTGCCGCTTGCTCCCAGCACAATCTCCCGGGCCATGGCGTTGGCAATCATGGTCAGGCGGCCGGTGGCCGCGGCCGGCGGAATCATCACCTGGCTGGAGCTGAAGTTCGACGCGGATCTGCATCCGCGTCCGCACTGCGCGCAGTAGTGGCATGCGTCGCGCCCATTCAGGGACTTGGTCAAAATCGCCAGCCGCGAGGGGATGCAGGTGATGTGCAACTGGTCGCAGGCCCTCTTGATCAGGGTCTCGGTGCAGCGTGGCCTGGGCGGCGGCTGGAAAACGCCGTCCGGCGCATTGGGGACATTCTCTTTCGACCCGAAAACGCCAATGTAGGATTCGACCTTGTCGTAGTAGGGCGCAAGCTCTTCGTAGGCGATCGGCCAATCGTCGCCCATGCCGTCGGTGGAGCGGGCGCGAAAATCCGCCGGCCCGAACCGCAACGCGATGCGCCCCCAGTGGTTGGTGCGTCCGCCTTCAATCCGGGAGCGGAACCAGCGAAAAGTTGAGCCGGGCGCCGAAGTGTACGGCTCGCCTTCGATTTCCCAGAATCCGTTGGGGGCCATGAATTCGTTGCCGATGCCGTTCTGACGCCCGCCGACACCGACACCGCGATGCGGCAACTGGTAGGGCCAGACGTGCTCCTTGAAGTCGCGGTCTGGATCCAGGCGCGGCCCGGCCTCCAGCATGGCCACATCCAGCCCGCCCTCGGTGAGAACCTTCGCCGCCGTTCCGCCGCCGGCGCCGGAGCCGATGATGCAGACGTCGTAAACCTTCTTGCGCACATTCAAGAGCTGCATCCCAAATCCCCTCCGGTCCCATGGGCACGCGCAGCAGACTCCTCCCGCGAGCATTCGGTGGCTTCAGCAAACCCAACCGCGGACTGCGGCGCAACGTTCCAGTGGGAGTTTCGATTTTGCTTTTCCGGCAACGAACCACTATACCGCCCGGCTGTATCGGTTCGCGACCTTTTTCGTATCCGTCTGAAGGTCAAGTGCAAGGGTGGGTTCCGGCACAAAACGCGCACCCAAGGAAGGTGCAATCCGAGAGCCGGTTGAGATTTGAATGTCTGACACGGATTGGAGGTCTCAGTGGCCGGAATAGGACCATGGAGAAACCTCTGGCATGACGCATAGCCAAAAGGAATGCCGATGCAGCGTTGACGATGGCAAAGTAACGCACCGCTGAAGAATGGAAAACGGCGAAGGGAAACACTCACATCGAGAGTTTCCGCTGGCATGACTTGAGGCACAGTGCGGTATCGAGACTGGTCACCGAGAATGCTGTAAACAATTGATTGTCATGGCAGTGAGGGACTCGAACCGCATTGTAAATATATTATTATCATATAGATAACTTCTGATCTAAAGAGAATACCCCCAAATATACCCCCTACAGAGCAGGGCTTGGAGCTTTTGGCTGCCAGATCGCGGCGGTGACGGGGCAGAAATCCTCACGGCGCGCCGATGCACTCCAGCGGATGCCCTTCCCCCGGCCTTGGCGAAGCGATGGAAGCGAATGCTCAACTCTCGTATTCACTCTTCGCCCGTTTCAGAGCGTTAGCGTAGAGTACCGGATAACTCTCCTTGAGGTGCTCTCTCTTCTTTCGGATCGCATCGCCGGACAGCTCCAATTCCTCGGGGCGATTCCCAATCGCCTGAAACAGCTCAGCCAGATGCTCATCGTAGTGTTGACCGGTTTTCGCAAGAACAAACTCGGATGCCTGAACCAGTGATTGATTTGCAAATATCTTGGCCTTGTGGCCTTGCTTTCCAAACGAGTTGAGCGCCTCTCCCAAGGTTTTCGAGAACTCAATGAGGCGCACAGGGAGATCATCAAAGCCTGCGGTAAACGGGCGCAGTGCCTCAGATGAAGTCCCTTCGAATACCTTGGATTTCAGCCTTGTTCCCAATTTGGCAGCATCAGCCACGGTTTTTGACATGCTGTCCAATTCCTTTAAAAAAGCATTCGTCCTTTCCCCACGCTTTGCCCTGCTGGCATAGGCATACGCCATCAGCAATGCCCATAGGGCCTTGCGGTCCGAATCGTTGAGCTTATTCAAGGGATTGTTGGGATGGATCTCTTGAAAGGCTTTGCCTGCCCAATCTCCGATGCGGTCGGCCACTGCGATGAATCTCCTCTACGACCGGACAAAAGTACGGCCTGGGTTGTGTCCATTGAACTCCTGCATTCCGATTCTAAGCTGCGAGTAGCAATCAGAAGGAGTTCCAAACATGGCCAATATGATTCTCAGACTTCCGGCAGTGAAGACACGAACCGGACTCTCTCGTTCAACGATCTATCTTCGCGTAGCGGAAGGCAGATTCCCGAAGCCAATTTCCCTCGGTGCTCGTGCAGTCGGCTGGGTCGATGCCGAAGTGGAGGAATGGCTTGCCAGCCAGATTGAACTGAGCCGCAGGGCTCAGGGAGAACTGCCGCGGGCGCCGGAGGTGCGCCCATGACCGTCATGGTCCCCAATTTCTTTGGCGTTCCCACGGCAAGCCTCCGGGGCGGGAAATTCAAAGACCTCTCGGGGATCGCCACGAAGGTGTACATGGCACTGTGCCACGAGTCTGAGCGTTACAGCACGAGAGAATTGACGCGGACCGTCGCCCAACTTCAAGAACTCGTGGCCGGTTCACCCAACTCTCACGCAAAGGCGCGGGCTGAATTGATGCAGGCCGGCTTGGTGCAAGCCGAGCCCTATGGGACAGATGGATTCGTCTTTGTTCTATGCGATCCTGAGACTAGCCAGCCTTGGCCGCTCCACCCAAAAGAAAGGGCGGTCTATCAGCGAAAAGGAGCGCCCCCCGTTGCCGTTCCTTTGGACGCTACAAGCCATGTCAAGCAAGTAAAGCCTCCGAAGATCGACTCCGCAGGGGTCAGCTTCCCATTCGGAGCCAACTCTCAGAAGCAATCAAGCACTACCCACAAGACTGTCGAACCGGCTCCTCCGCTGGCCGCCCCATCACTTTCCTGGGTTGAGATTGGCAACGCCGCGAAGTGACCGCGCCTTGCCTTGCCGTCGTGCCGGGCTCAGAAATTGAGCACCCTCACCCGCAGGTATTGAATACCCCTTTTTCATTTATTGCGCGTGGCGTGGTTGCAAGTTATCTCACATCCGTACTTTGCATCGCACCACACCATTCCTAGAAGCATTCCTAATAAGAAAGAGCATTCCTAAGAGAGAGTCTGGGTCTGATCTCTTCCGAATGGTAGCAAGGGAACCTGTCCTGCGACATGCGCCGAAAAGGAAAATGAAGAAGCGACTTCATTTTGAAACTGCGTGCTCAGCAAACCACTTGCTTGCGCGCGCCTGTGCCTGGGATAGATCCGCTGGCGTCAGGTGAGAGGCAGCCCAGTCCCGATCTTTTAATGCCTCCTGCTTTATGGAGCTATCGAGCTTTCCCGATGCAGCAAGGTCAAACCAGAAATAGGATTCCGCAAAGTCCTGGGGTACACCTTGGCCCGCAAAGCACAGAAGACCGAGCCTGTATTGCGCGCCTGCTTCGCCCTGTTCAGCCGCTTTACGAATCCAGATGGCGGCCTGTTCATCGTTCTGCGGGACACCCTGGCCATTGGAGTACAGAAGACCGAGGTTGAATTGCGCCATCACTTCGCCCTGCTCGGCCGCTTTGCGATACCAGATGGCTGCTTGGGCGTAGTCTTGCGGTACGCCTTGGCCGGCGAAGTACAAATACCCAAGGCCGAATTGCGCGTCTGCCTCTCCCTGTTCCGCAGCCTTGCGTGTCCAAACGGCAGCCTGTACATCGTCTCGCTGGACACCATCGCCAGTGGCATAAAGAAGTCCAAGGCTGCTTTGAGCTTCCGCATCCCCTGCCCGTGCCTTTGCTTGCAAAGTTGCGGCATTGTTTATGGACGAAGTGGAAACTTGACTGGCTGGCTGCAAGATAGTTTGCTGTTGGCCCAAGCCGCCACCACTGACCCATTTCGCCGCGTCTTCAATCACGGCATGGGCAGGATGGTGGCCCCTACCACCGAGCGGAATGCCATAGATTCTGTTGTATATTCCCTTCTGCTGAAATGTCTGAACCACCTGAAGCGTGCCGTCACTTCGCCGGCTCTCCACCGAAAGCGTGAAGATACCGTACTCAAAGGAATAGGGTACAGGTGTAGAACTCGTTGAGGTCGTATCCACTGTGCCTCTCACCCGCGAAACATTACCGTCCTCATCAGTAATAGTTCCTTCGACCGGGTTTGACGCTGTAGAACTGCTCGTCACGATTCTCGTGCCGTGATACGTGTCGGGGGTAACCTTGATGTAGAAGACCAACGGAACCTTCGTGCCTGGATCAACGTAGCAAGCTCCGGGGTACTTCTTCTCAATTTTCTCGCGGAACCATTTCGCGTCATCTGCCGATAAGCCCTCGTTGACATTGTTGAGCTTATCCTGCGTGACGACGGTAAAGGATGTGCAAGCGGGGCCTCTTTGAGCGAATGCCCCGGTGATGCAAATCAAGCAGAAGGTTGCAATTTGCGCGGCAACAAAGCGCTTCCCTGTCCTCACGGTCGGCACTCCTCGCCCACACCTGTATGCGCGAACCTGGCTGCAGAGTCAGACGTGCTCTGACCGAGAGCGATGCTTTTTCGTGCACCTATCATGCAATGTGCGTCGCCTGGTAAGTCCCAGAGCGGTGCCGAGCGAACCGTCAACCGCCATGGCAACGCAATCCAACCAATGAAGCAGATTGGATTCTCTTGCCGTCCGGAGTATGATGGGGAGCAAGAGGGGTAAGGGGTGATCGAGGGGCGGTGAGAAAGCCCATGGTGCCCAACGATATTTATATAAGTGCAATGCGCGAGGGAAACCCCACGGCAAGTGGTGGAAACGCAATTCATTCCGCCCTGCTTCCTTGAGCCTGCCCGATTGGTTTATCCCAGCCGAAAAATCAAGTTCGCATCTCATTGAGTTGGTGGATGAGATTCGGCCGGCGGTTTATAATCGTCGATTGGTTTTGCCGAGTAGAGAACTCCATGCGCGAGGAAGTAATCGGGGTCTGAACTATTGGATGGCATGGAGATCTTCTCAACGCTGTTGATCTTCACTGCGAACACGAACATCTCGGAAACGCGGTCTTTTTGACCAAGAATCGCATTTGCGATCTCGGGCGGGGACAACAATGAAAGGCGTAAGGCTGGCGAGAGGTTGGCTCTCGTCTCGGTCCAGATCGATATGATCGAGTTTTCAGATTGTCCGGATTTGCTCACGTCATCCACGGTCCCAAAAGCTATCAGTGGACGGTCTCGTATGAGGGCCTTTTCAAGGTCGATGGTATACAGTGTTTGGCTGCTATCGCCCTGAGAGGGGAGCGACTTTTCCCAGTGATCGTCGGCGTGCCAGGTATTCACCATCTCCGCCACCACGGACCTGGCATATTCTTCTTTGGCCGTCTCAGCTTCCGCCTCGCGCAGCTTAACCTCATGGGCATGGTAAAACCAAAAAGCAATCCCCGCGGCGGCGCCTCCAAGGAGAAGAATCCCGAGGATGAAACGCCCCACATTCTTCAACCGAATACCGGTTTTTCCCTCCCGATATTCGGCTGGCTGCGTCACGTCCTCAGACGAAGGCTCTTGCTGACCCGCCTTGGCAATTTCCTCCATCGACTTGCCAGAGAGCGCGGCGGCGGCGGCGGCGAGATTGGCGGACTCCCGACCCTCCATAGAGTCGCGAAGAAAAGGTTTCACTTCGTCACTCCCCTTACTGCACGTTTGAGATCCCGGTTTCGCCAGTTCCGAATGCGCGTTGGCATCTCTAACGCTGGGAGAAGGAGGAAAAATAAAGCCAGGAGAACGAATATGATGGCGGCCTCGTAGAGCATCTGCTGATAGTCGATCCGTGCCGCCAAGTTCGGGACCAAGAAACTCTGCCGCACATCTGCCCGCCACTGCCAATGGAGGGGTACGGAAAACCGCCAGTAATGCCCCAGACTGTGAGAAACGGTAGAAACTTGTGTGCCGAGTTTGTCGGAGAGGAAGGTTCTGTTCAACTCCATCCACGGCGGGAAGAGCAGCAGCCAAAGCAGGAATGCAAGGTAGAGAATTCCGTACCATCGAGCCGTCTTCATGTCTGGAAGCATTCTCCACAGTTGGTCTTGACCGCAGTTGGTCGGTATGGCGCGCCAGGTTGCAAGCATCATCTAAGAGCGGTCCCACTGGGGATGAATCAAGGGCTGCATCAACTCCCTCCCCTGGTCTGGGTTCAGCCCTCTGTTCTCGGCATCGCGGAGCACCTGCACACACCACAGGGCGGTTTCGTGAACCTGCTTTTGGAGCTGCCCGGCCTTCTGCAGGCTCTTCACATACGCCCGACGATACTGCCGCCACTCCCTCTCGATCTGGGCTTCCAGTATCGGGATTCTGGCGTCCTCCTCTGGTTTGATTGGCACCCTCCGCCTCTCGTCTCGGCTGAGCATCGAAATGTCATTCGAAATCGTCTGAGGCGGAATCCGGGATTTCAGAAAGACGGACTGCCCCGAAGCCCAATCCTGTTTAGAAATTGGAAACTTCTCGTTCATCTGCCAGTAGGTAATGCTGTCGGTGTGCATCCAAACTGCCGCTTGCATCGCGGGGACCGTTAGCGATGCACCCAGTTGGGCAATTCGTTCCAGCGCTGGATCTGGTCGCTCCAAGCGGAACCTGGTGTCCTGGGATGGGCTCTCCTTCTCAAACTCCATGCAATATGCAGCCAACACATAAACGACGGCATCGCTGTCTGTGAGCACGATTCGGGTCTCAGGTCGATACCTACTTCCGTCATGAAGAATTCCGCGCACGCCGGCAACCATCATGTTCTGCACACTTCCATCGTCGCTCAGCAGAACAGAGCCAACCGGGAGGCTCGTCCTCAGTGGCTCTGCGCTTGCCTGCGCGCCCTTAGCTAGCTCTGCTAGTACCGAATCTCCGCTGCTGCCACCAATCCCACTGAATTCTGCGATAACCCAGCCAGAGGCGATCACTTCTTGAAGCGTCGAAATAGGAATAGGGCTGGTGAGCGAAAAAGCGGGCTCGATTTCGGGATTCACCATCGTCTCCAGAGCGCTTTGCGCGATTTCGTCAGGCATGTGCAGTTTTGGTTCTCGCGGGGCCTTGTAGTGCATGAACAACATTTGGTTACGATTCTATGCTGACCCTTGAGAGGTGGCAAACGATATATGCGTCCGCCTGGGACGGCGGTTACGAAAGCTAAGGACTGATCGGGGCTGGAATCAGGCATATCTTGCTGAAATTTCAGGAATTGGCCGCGTCCACATCTCCGAGTTGGAGAATGGGCGGCGCGAGGCCGGCCTGCGCATCCTCGAAATGCTGGCGGTCAGCTTCGAGATTTCCCTTTCTGAGTTGCTGGGCGACCTCTAGCAAGCGCTCCGTAAAACCGCCCTCCGCGAACCTCCCAGCAAGAGCGCGCCATGTCTCAGACGGGTTGCGGCAGCTCACTGACCGCTTTCTGCACGTCCCGGCCGACCTGGCGTTGCAACTCTCAATGGTGCAACCGGGCCTAGACCTGTGCGCGACCACTAATGGGCGCCAGGCAGGTTCCAACTCCAGGTCTGCTGAATCGAGCGCGACATCGCTACCGGGAGCGAGCTGCGCGGGCGGCTTGATGGAGCGGAGTTGTCTACGTGGACATCTTCGGCTGAGAGGGAACAGGGCCAGGTTGCATGGAAGGTGCCTGCGGAGAGCAGGAGTCTCCCGCCGACGAATCACCTTGCCAGTGAGCGGAAGCCGGAACACAATTGCAGTATGAGCCAGCAGCACAATGCGGACGCTACGGTAAACCTCGGACGACACCAGCGGACCTGCTCTGTCTGTGCCCACCAGCAGCGGGAGGAAATCGAGAGCGCCTTCATCGGCTGGCGGTCTCCCGCGACCATCGCCGAGGAATACGGGCTGGCGGACAGGTCCAGCGTCTACAGGCACGCGAACGCCCTTGGACTCTTCCCCAAGCGCCAGCGGAATATCCGTGCGGCGCTGGAACGGATCATCGAAAAGGCTGGCGAAGTGGACGTAACAGCCTCCGCCGTGGTCGCTGCCGTCCAGGCCTATGCCAAGATCAATGCGGCGGGGGAGTGGATCGACCGAACGGAGACGGTCTCCCTAAATGATCTCTTCGAACGGATGAGCACTCAGGAGTTGGAAGCCTATGCCCAGACAGGAGCATTGCCGGGCTGGTTTAAGGGCACGGTGGGCGCAACGGAGGGTGACGGTCGAGAGGATAATTGTTGAGATCTGAGTTTCCTCAGGTGCGGCTAGGCACATTCGAGGCATACGTGCAGACTGAGCTTTGCCAAACTGGTTTTGGAACTCCTTAGGCGAGATTGAACGAATGGCGGCTCGCCCAACAATTGAAGATGTAAATCGAGGCTAGAAATTCCAGAGAGGTGGGCACAACATGGATAACCCGCTACCGTTTTTCTACTACGACATATTGTCGAGGATCGTACCTGGTGCAGCGACTCTCGCGGTGCTCTGGCCAACTAAGGGGTTACCTCCAGTTGATTGGCTCCTCTGGTTTGCGGCGACTGGTGAGCGGGAGGGATGGGAGAAGTTCGTAGTTCCGATTGTGCTGGTGGGTCTTTGCTACGTCATTGGCGTCGTGTACGAGGTATTCGACTATTTTCCGGATTTGAGCTGGTTTCCCGGCATGAAGTGGGTTTCCGAAGAGATCGACAATAATGCATTCGTGTGGTGTGCGAAAAAATACGGCGACGCAACCGAAAGATCCCTGTGTGCCAACCCCAAAGCGCAAAGGAACGAGATAATGGCATACCGAAACAACCGTTGGAATCTGCTCACGTATAGAGGTGGATCGCAATCAGAAATGAGCCCTGTTTTCGAGCACTGCCACAGGTTCCAGGCTGAGCAGAAGATGTTCTTGCATCTGCTCTACCCAGTGCTCCTGTTTGAGCTTCTCTCGGCGAAGCAGTGGTTTTTGCACGGTCAAGGACTAATTGGACTTCTTGGACTTCTGCTGTTCTTCGCTTGTTGCCGTTCCCGCAGTCGGCGAAAGTGGATGCAAATTCTTGCATTCTCGAAAATCATGAACGACGAGGATAAGCGCACCCGAGCAGCAATGGAGCCCAGCCCGAAGCCATCGGATACTAGCATTCCCGAAAGGCTTCAGATCGCAACAATGAGCGACAGTCCGGGGAACGCAACCAATGGCAAATAAAAACACTCAGGGGCGGCTAGGCGCAACAGATACGGGGATAAGGCCCGGAGGCTTCCCTCTGGGCTCTGCAAAGTCGAGAGCGGCTGCCAGGGGCTTGTTAGAGCGCCGCAGAGCCATGGAAGGGGCAGGAACGCTCTTTGTCCTTGAGCGCATTGGGAGCGGCCACGGGACGGGTCAGACAGCGGGCGGGAAATGCAATTGCTCAGTGCCTCCGGTCGGCACCTTCGCGCTGTGCCGGTGCTTCGTATGAGGCCGGGGGATTCCGCACTTGGCTCCAGCCAGCCGCGGGCGGCTGCAAGGACATTTTGGAGCACCGGTTTGCCAGGCGGTAATGGTTGACCATCATCCTTTTGACCGAAACTGACCCAAACTGCAACTCGCCGCACCTTGGGGAGTGGCGAGAAGCGTCACGGGTGGGGAGCATCCGCTCACAGGCCGCTTTCTCCGCGGCCGGGCCGGCACAGCGGTGCAGCTCTCAACCATGCAACCGCAATGAGGCTTTCTGAGCCTTTGTGCGCCTTTGTGAGCCTTTTTTGTCCTCACAGGCCGCTCTGCAATGTGCCGCACATGGCCCTCTTAAAGGTACATGTGTGCGGCACTATAAACCACTAGAAACAAACGGGATACAAGAGCAAAACAGCCATTGTGCGTCTGCGCTTTATGTTCCACTACTGCAATACCCGGTGAAGACGACTGCAAAACACCCTACCTCCTGGCGGTCCTCGACCGTCAGAAAGCGCAGCCTGCGGCTGCATGAATCGCGCGATTAAAGACGAAGAAAGACGAATATCCACGACTAATTCAAGAGTGCGAATCGTGCTTATTCGTCCTTTGAGCGTGTGGGTGCGGCCTTCACATCTGGCCTTCTGGATCTGATGATGCAGACCGCGACGATGAAATCGGGAGGGCCTTGCTTTGGTTTTTGCTTTTCCATGCCCATGCCCGGATAATGGGAAATCCGGCCTGGGTTGAAGCTCCGGGTCAAGGCCGCGGAGCGCCGCGTTCTGCGCGGTTTAGCCTTGACGCGGAGCTGGCCAGGCCGATACTCGCTGAGACGGGATGGCATTCCGGGAGATCTTCGGGAAAGAATCCTTGAGTTTAATGAAGGCTCATTGCGGACCGAAGCTCCGATGAGCACGAAGCTCAAGCCTCAGTTCTTTCTGGAGCGTCTTGCTCTTCTTGAGGCGCTTGAAGAACTCTTCGAGGACACTCACAACAATTGCGTTGATGCTGACCCCTTCGGACTCTGCCCATTCTTTTAGTGCCGCCCTTGCTTCTGGACCGACATGAAGGAGTTGTGGGTTGGAAAGCTCCAGACCCGCCTTGCGGGTTTGCTGTATCTCCACCTTTTCTCGATCAACCTGACTGAGAGCGAAAAGAACAATTCGGGCTAGATCGCCCTTCACTCGCGACTCCTCCGTGATCGCATGTCGCAAATCAATCGGAAGCCGAAGCGTCATTCCTGGCTTGTCATCAGCCTTGTCTTGCACCTTCTTGATCGCGGTCCGGGTTTTCTTCTTCACTATCACAAATGGACCTCGGCTTTCATTCTGCGCCTTCCTTGAGCCCTCAAGAGGGCCGTGGGTTCTGTCCGCTCCCGCATTCACGAGGCGCGCTGAAAGCCCATCACACAGACGACACTCATCTATGATGACACGCCACTACTGCCATGCACGTCGCGGTAGTCGGTTCTCTTCTCGCGATTTTACCCGATGGCCAAGTTGTTTGCCGCAGACGAATATGGCACACTATAAGCGATGTACATTGCAGTAGTAAATGATCGGCAGCTTGCGAACCTGGAGGTTAGAGGATGCCCGAGAAGATTCTGAGATTGCCAAACGTGTTGGATCGCACCGGCCTGTCGCGAAGTACCGTTTATCTACGCGTCACTGAAGGAAGGTTCCCAAGGCCAGTCTCATTGGGCGCCAGGGCTGTCGGCTGGATCGAAACGGAAGTAGAGGAATGGATTGCCCGCCAGATAGAAGTTAGCCGGGAAATCAGGGGGCAACGCACTGGCGTGAACCCGTTGTCGTCAAGATGAGGCCGCGAGTGGATTCCGCCTTGGCATCCGTCTGGGATTGGATTGCAGTGCATGGCCTGATTCTCTGCCGGCCGAGCTGCCCGAATGGCTATGCCGCTGTTCCACGGAAGGGCAACACCTTACCTCCGCGCTGCGTCCGCTCCAGAAAATCGGCCCAGTCCTGCATCATCTTGGCGCGGGGCTCCAGGTAGAGGGCGTGATTGTAGGCGGCACTCACGGCATTACGCGGGGCATGGGCAAGCTGCAATTCGATGTGCTCGTGCGCATAACCTTGCTCATGCAGGATGGTCGACGCCAGACCGCGGAAGCCATGACCAGTCATCCGGCCTTGGTAACCCATGCGCTTCAACGCCAGCAAAATTGTATTGTTGCTCATCGGCTGTTCAGCATTGCGATCACCAGGGAACAGAAATTCATTGCTCCTTGCCAGTGACCGCAGCAATTCCAGCACCTCGATTGCCTGTGAGGACAGCGGGACAATGTGCGGGGTTCTCATCTTCATCCGCGATTCAGGGATATTCCACCGGCGAGCTTCCAAGTCGAATTCCTGCCACCTGGCCCCTATCAATTCGGTGGTACGAACAAACGTCAAGGCGAGCAGCTTCATGGACAGCCGGGTAACATGCGTGCCCTGATAAACCTCAATAGACCGAAGCAAGGCGGGTAGTTCCTTCACATCGACGCGGGCCAGATTGGTCTTTTTGGTTGGCCTCAGAATGTCGCTGGGCTTGATCTCGGCAGCGGGATTGCGCTTCGTATAGCCGTGGGCAATGCCGAATCTAAATATCTGCCCGGTGGTTTCCAGCGCCCTCTTTGCCAGATCGCCTACGCCCCTCCCCTCTATCGACTTGACCATCGTTACCAATTCCGGCGCCTCAATCTCCGTGATGGGGCGCGCACCTAACAGTGGAAAGACATTTGCCTCTATGCGCCTTCGTGTGGAGTCAACGTGCTGACCGCTCTTGCCAACGCGCCAGTGTTCGAGCCATAGGCCCGCGATGGTTCGGAAGGAGTTCTCGGAAGTAGCCTTGCGCGCGACTTTCTCAGTCTTCCGCACTTGCATCGGGTCAACACCCGTCGCCAAGAGTGCGCGAGCCGCAGCATGGCGCTCCCGTGCCAGGACCAGAGGCACATCGGGATATTGTCCAAGCGCCATGAGCTTTTGCTTCCCCTCATGCCGGTACTTGAAGCGCCAGAGCTTGCCGCCTGTCGGGGTTATGAAGAGAAACAGCCCTTTGCTATCGGCCAGCCGGTACGCCTTGTCAGTGGGTTTGGATTTGCGAATTTCCGTGTCGGTCAGCAAAATACCACCTCCTCGAATACCACCATGCCGGGAGAAATCTCCCCTCCGCTGTTTGGTCGTCTGCGAATCCATCGCCGAAAAAAGAGGCTAACGGGAGTTCGAGTCCCGGCCGTCAATCGAACCCGCGGTGGAATACCACCAGAGCGCAAAAGAGTGAAAACCCGCATGGATATTGGGGATGAAGGGCTTTTTCTGCAAATACCACCAATCGACAGTAGCTAGTACCCCAGAAATAGCACCAAAAATCCTTGGCTTCCATACTACCGCGTAAGACGGTATTGGACCTAATAATGTTGATTTTATGGGGTGTTTCGAGAGAAGACCGGACGGTCTAGGACGGCATAAAACAGGTTCGTGGTGGGCAGTGAGGGACTCGAACCCCCGACTTCCTGCTTGTAAGGCAGGCGCTCTAACCAGCTGAGCTAACCGCCCACAGATGGTGGGAAGACCAGAACGGTCTTTTGTCATGATACCAGTCCTTTGGTTTGGCTTCTCGCGCTCAGCGGGGCCGGCGACGCACGTTGATACACTTGGCCGGTGGCCCGGCTGATTGTGAATGCAGACGATTTCGGTTTGACCTCGGGAGTGAACCGGGCGATCGTCGAGCTGCACCAGGCCGGCGTGCTGACCAGTACAACGCTGATGGCGACGGCCTCTGCTACAGACGAGGCGATTGGGCTGGCGCGGGCGAATCCGAAGCTTGGGGTCGGCTGCCACGTCGTCCTTGTGGATGGAGAGCCGGTGCTGCCGCGGGAGCAGGTGTCTTCCCTGATCGATCAAAAAACGGGCCGGTTTCCGCCGAAGCTGACGACATTCCTGTGGCGGCTGTTTACGGGGCGCATCCGGACGGCGGAGATGGAGGCCGAGGCGGCGGCGCAGATGGCGCGGCTACGGGATCGAGGAATTCGGCTGACGCACATCGACACGCATAAACATACGCACATGTTTCCACCGGTGCTGCGGCCGGTGCTGCGGGCGGCGCGGGCGGCGGGGATTGGTGCGGTGCGCAATCCGTTTGAGCCGGAGTGGGCGATCAGGGCAACGCCGCGGGCGGGGCTGGTGCGCTGTGCGGAGG
>JARLGE010000052.1 GCA_031296215.1 Occallatibacter sp. | reverse complement strand
GAACGCCAAAGTCACCACTTACTCCACGCCGCGCCGCCTGGCCGTGCTCGTCGAGGACGTGGTCGCCCGCCAGGCCGACACAGAAGAGAAACTCACCGGCCCTTCGTGGAAGGTCGCCTTCAAAGACGGCGCGCCGACCCCTGCGGCCGAGGCCTTTGCGAAAAAAGCCGGCGTGCCCATTGCGGCTCTCGAAAAAATCACCAACCCCAAGGGCGAATACGTAGGCGCAACGGTCAAGCGCCAGGGCCGCGCCGCCGCGGAGTTGCTGGCCACCGAGCTTCCCAAAGAAGTCCTCGCCCTCTACTGGGCGAAGAACATGTATTGGCGCGCAGGCAAGCCGGAGCGTTTCGTGCGTCCCGTGCGCTGGGTCGTTGCGCTTCTCGATTCCGCAATTGTTCCGCTGGAGATTTCCGGAATCGCCGCCAGCAACGCGAGCCGCGGCCATCGCGTGCTGCACGGCGCGTCGCCCGTCGTCATCGATCACCCGAAGAGTTACGTCGAAGCATTGCGCGCAGCCAAGGTAGTCGTCGACGTAGCAGAGCGCCGCCACTCTATCCGCAAGGCTCTCGACGCTGCCACGCGTACCGTTCCCGGCGCGCGCTGGCGCGAGGACGCTGCGCTGATTGAAACCGTCGTTCACCTCACCGAATGGCCCACCGTCATTCTCGGCGACTTCGAGCCCGAATATCTCGCCCTCCCTGAAGAAGTCCTGGTCACCGTCATGCGCGACCACCAGAAGTACTTCGCCGTCGAAGGCCCCGACCGCAAACTCCTGCCCCACTTCCTCACTGTCCTCAATATTCAGGTCGACGAGGAAGGCCAAACCACCATCCAGCACGGCAACCAGAAGGTTCTCCGCGCAAGATTCAAAGACGCCCGCTTCTTCTGGGACTTCGACCAGAAAACCCCGCTCGTCGACCGCGTTGAAAGCCTGGAGCATGTGACCTTTTTCCGTCAGCAGGGGCAAGATAGTTGGAGTTATGCCTCGAAGACCACGGAAAACGAAAAAGTTGCAGAAAAGCTGGCCACGCGGACGAAGGCTGCCGGTATAAGTTTCGATGAGGCTGCTTTACGCGAGGCTGTAAAGCTCGCGAAAACTGATCTTACATGTGAACTCGTCAAGGAATTCACCGAGCTTCAGGGCGTCATCGGCGGGCTCTACGCCAAGGCTCAAGGCCTCGGCGACAATGTCGGCGAAGCCATCTACAACCAGTATTTGCCTGCTTCCACAGAAGACAGGATTCCGCAGACGGTTGAAGGTCAGATCCTTGGCCTCGCCGACCGTATTCAGACAATTACCTTTATGTTCGGCGGAGGCCACGAACCCACGGGTTCCAAAGATCCATTTGCGCTGCGCCGCGCGGCCAATGCGATTGTGAAGATTCTCGCCGAATCGGAGCTACCGTTGACCGTTAGCAACGTGATCGAAGCTGGTGCAGAGACGTACGACGAGCTTGGCCGCAAAGAAAAGTTGAATTTGAGTGCCGGAGCTGGCGCGATTGCCTTCGACTTTGGCAGCGATAAGACGCGCAGTTTCATGTCCGAGCGCCTCCACTTCTACCTCAAAGACGTCCGCGGCTTTGCCTACGACGTCGTCAACGCCGTCCTCGCCGCCGACGCCGACGACGTCCGCGACGCCATCGCCCGTGCCGAGGCCCTATCCGCCGCCCGCGAATCCGCCGATTTCGCCGCCATCGCCGCAGCCTTCAAGCGCATCAAGAACATCTTGCGCCAGGCCGAGGAAAAGGGATTTGCCATCCAGGCAGTCCCTGGCGCAGCCCTGTCAGCCGAGGCACAGCAGCTTGCCGACGCGGCTGCCCTGCTTGCCCCGGAAGTGGACGCACTGCGCAAGCTGCGCTTCTACGGCCAGGCGCTGGAAGCCATCGCCAAGCTGCGCCCGGCCGTCGATGCCTTCTTCGACAAGGTGATGGTGCTCGATCCCGACCCAATCGCACGCGGCGCAAATCTCGCGCTCATCCAGGAAGTGCTGGACGGGTTCCGCGGCATCGCCGACTTCAGCGAGATCGTCACAGCATCGTGATCGATTCCCCGGTCTCAAAACCGGAACCCTTCGGCAGGCTCAGAGCAGGCTACGTGCGCCAGCCTGAGCCCTGACCCCTGACCCCTGCCTTATTCCTCGTTGTTCATCGCGTATTGAATCACGCGCGCCGTGGAATCCTCGTCCTCGTGCGAGGAAATCATCAAGTCGTAGAGGTGGGGATTGAGCCAGTGCTTGGAGTAGTACTCCTGCAAGTACTTGGCGCGCTCGGCATCCACGGTGCGGATGCGCTGCTCGATGTCGGCGCCCTTTTCTAGGCGCGCGCGCAGGCGCAGGATGCGCTCCTTGTGGGGCGCATAGACGAAGACGTGGAAGGCATCCGGCTTGTGCTGCAGAACGCACTGCGAGCCGCGGCCGACGATGACGCAGTTGCCCTCGGCGTGGGCCTGCTCGATGATCTTCTGCGAAATCTTCACCATCTCCTCGGCGTCGAAGACGGCGTTGTCGCGCAGTTCCAGGCCGGCGGCCAGGGCGGCCGAGCGCATGGCCTGCTGGTTGACGCGGCGCAGCCACGATTCCACGTGCTCGTCGTAGCGGCGCACAACCTTGGCGTCCACATGCGCGGCATAGGCGATCGCGTCGATGATGTCCTTATCCAGCAACTTCCAGCCCAGGTTTTGGGCAATGGTCTGCGCAATGCGGCCGCCCCCGCTGCCGAACTCGCGGTTCACGGTAAGGATGCGGTATTTCATAACCCCTCCCTCAGTTTGATTCCGGGCGCGCCCTCCAGGGTGCAGGGACTTTCGCATCCCGCACAGTTTGAACCCGGAGCATGGGACCGAGAATTATAGCGCCGACGCAGGGCTGGGTCGGTGATCCCCGATCGCTCCGGGCCCCCGCAGAGTATGCTGGAGGGCAACCTCTCGATGAGCAGTTTATGACCGCCACCGCCCCGGCGATCCACGGCCTCAAGACAACATGGACCACTCACGGCGCGGCCAGCGTACGCGATTCGCGCAAGTTGAGTGCGAGCCTGGAAGCAATGGTCCGACGCGAACAGAATCCGCTGGGGCCGGGCGCATTGGGGGGGGACGGAGAGCGGCGAGGTTCCGGAACCTTACCGGGCACTGCCGTGCCGGACTGCTGGACAGCCCTCTGCCGTAAACTGTTGATGTGCATCGTTGCGGGGGCCCGGCAGGGGCGCACGCGACCGGGCTGGTTCGGAGGTAAAGCGCTATGAAGAAGATCGGCATTCTGTTCGGCATGGAGAATAGCTTTCCCGGCGCGCTGGTCGAGCACATCAACGCGCGCAACATCGACGGCCTTCGAGCGGAGTTTGTGGAGACGGGCGCGGTCTACATGGACCGGGCGCCGCGCTACTCGGTCATCGTCGACCGCATCTCCCACGACATCCCCTTCTACCGCGCCTTCCTGAAGCACGCCGCGCTCAACGGAACGGTCGTCATCAACAACCCCTTCTGGTGGTCGGCCGACGACAAGTTCTTCAACTACTCGCTGGCCATGAAGCTGGGCGTGGCCGTGCCCCGAACCGTGATTCTGCCCCACAAGAAGCACCCCGAGGGCACCACCGACCGCTCTATGCGCAACCTCGAGTACCCTCTCGACTGGGACGCGGTCTTCGCATACGTCGGCGAACACGGTTTCCTCAAGCCCATCGACGGCGGCGGCTGGCGCGATGTCTACCACATCCACAATCGCATGGAGTTCTTTTCCGCCTACGATCAGTCGCGCGACCTGTGCATGACCTATCAGAAGGCCGTGAACTTCAACGAGTACTTCCGCTGCTACGTGGTCGGCCAGAAGAAGGTCCACATCATGCCCTACGACCCGCGCAAGCCGCACGCCGAGCGCTATATCCAGAACCCGCCTGCGTACGACGCGAAGCTCCTCAAGCGCGTCGAGCAGGACGCCCTCAAGCTCTGCCGCGCCCTCGGCTACGACCTGAACACGGTCGAGTTCGCCGTCGAAAACGGCATCCCCTACGCCATCGACTTCATGAACCCCGCGCCCGACGCCGATCTCAACTCCGTCGGCCAGGCCAACTTCGACTGGATCGTCAAGGAAGTTGCCGACCTGGCCATTGCCAAGGCCAAATGGGCGCCGCGTTTGCCGGAGCTGCGCTGGGCGTCGTTCCTCGGCACCGATCCCGCCGCCTTGCGGGCAAACCAGAAGAAATATGCACCGAAAAAGAAGGCGCCAACGGTGAAAGAGAAGACCGGGGCCTGAGTGGGCTGGGCCGGGTGGCGCACCCTTGATTTCTCACCAATGAGGGTGCCCCATCCTTCCGCAGTCTTATCGCGGAAGGGTGGGAGACCACGACCCTCAACCATCCGTTTCCAAGAGCCGCAGGCCTCTTTCCGGGACAGCCTTGCCTCCTCCGTTGACGGTCTCTACCTGATCTGCCTACCGGTCAACAGGCTTGGCCTTCAAAACCCCCCTCATCCCGTCCAGCGGGTGGTACGCTGTCGGCATGGAATCCGCGCAGCTTCGCCGTGCACCGTGGCTTTTGATCAAGTGGACCTTCCTTTTCATGGGTCCCTTGTTCCTTGGCGGGGCTCTGATCTCCGCGCATTACACGCAAAAATTCCTGCGCGAAAGCGTGACCACGCAAGGCAGGATCGTGGCCTTGAAGCCGGTGCGAAGCAGCCGGGATAACTCGATCAGTTTCGCCCCCGTTTTCCGGTTCGACGTTCCGGGTTGGCACTTCACCACGGTGGTTTCGCACACTTCCGCGAATCCGCCGGCATTCAAGCCCGGCGAAATGGTCACGGTGCATTACAAACAGGGCCATCCGGACGACGCCGTGATCGACTCCTTCGAGCAGCTTTGGCTTGGAGATTGGGTCTTCGGCTCTGTTGGCGCCTTGTTTACCGCCGTCGGCCTGCTCGTTCTGATGTATGGGCGCAGGGGAGAACCACGGGACATTGCTGCGGCGAACGATGGCTCGGGGATCACCCGTCTTTAAGCGGCTCCCGGTTTAGGCATTCCGTGGTTTGACCAGAATGTAGCTTGTAGGATACACTTACAAATGATCGAGATCCGCCAGACCGAGGTGTTCACCAAGTGGCTATTCGGGCTGCGTGATCGGGAAGCCCGCAGAGCGATCACAGCGCGCGTCCAACGATTGGCGCTCGGTAACCCAGGGGATGTAAAGCCCGTTGGCCACGGTATCAGCGAGCTTCGAATTCGTTGCGGGCCTGGCTACCGCGTTTACTACATCCAGCGCGGAAACCTGTTGATCGTTCTTCTCTGCGGCGGAGATAAAAGCAGCCAGTCCGCCGATATTGAGAAGGCTCAGGCAATCGCCAGTGAATTGGAGGTCTAAGTCATGGCCGTGAAGACACACACTTTTGATGCGGCGCTCTACCTCGAGGACGACGCGGATGCCCTTGGCTATCTCGAAGAGGCCATGAAGATCGCGCAGGAAGATGGCAACCCATCCTTCCTCACCGTAGCCCTGGGCACGGTCGCGCGTGCCCGCGGCATGTCGCAGATTGCCAAGGATGCCGGCCTTTCCCGCGAAAGCCTCTACAAGGCGCTCGGCGCGGAAGGCAATCCTGAGTTTGGAACCGTCCTGAAAGTGCTCCAGGCGCTCGGCCTCAAGCTATCAGTTCAGAAACAGGGCACGGCGGCGTGACATCCTCTGCCATCGTTTCCCACAGAAAACGCAGGAACGCATGAGTCACCCGCCAATCTTCATTCCTGCACAAGGTCCCAGCAACTGGCTGTCACTCTAGCGTGCCCTCTGCCTGTGGCTTACAATCTTCTCGAACCCAGCACCTCGACAGCAGGCTATGGACTGGCTCACCCGAAGCGAAGCGGACAGATCAAATCCGCGGTTGAAGCAAAATTTCCGCAGATGCAGTTCGGTCAGGAACCGCTCGGCGGCAGCCTTGGCGATGGCCCCGAGATTCTCAGCCTTGGATTGAATCGCAACGGTCGCTCAGGCTCTTAGCAGACCTCTCACAGGTGCCCTCGCTGGTGACAATCAATCGCTAAGTCCCTCAGTCCGGGTCACTCCTATCCCGTACAATTGCCGCAAAGCTTTCCCCAGGAGCCCCCCATGCGCCCATCCTTCTCGCTCGGCATTGAAGAGGAGTACCAGACCATTGATCCGGTGACCCGCGATCTGCGCTCGCACATCGAGACGGAGATGCTCGCCGCAGGCAAGATGCGCCTCCAGGAGCGGGTCAAGGCGGAGATGCACACCTCGGTCGTCGAAGTCGGCACCCGCGTTTGCCGCAACATCGACGAGGCCCGCGAAGACATCTACGAACTGCGCCGCGAGATGATCAAGCTGGCCCACGAACACGGCCTGCAACTGGTGGCCGGGGCCACCCATCCCTTTGCCGACTGGCGCACCCAGGAGATCTACCCCGACCCGCGCTACCACCAGGTGGTCAAAGACCTGCAACTGGTGGCCCGCGCCAATCTCATCTTCGGGCTGCACGTCCACGTGGGCATCGAGGATCGCGAGGCCGCCATCCGCATCATGAACTCGATGCGCTACTTTCTGCCCCACATCATGGCGCTCGCCACCAACTCGCCTTTCTGGCTGGGCCTCAACACCGGCTACAAGGGCTACCGCGCCAAGGTCTTCGAGAACTTTCCCCGCACCGGCATTCCCGACGCCTTCCAAAGTTACTCGGAGTTCGAGAATTACGTCAGTCTGCTGGTGCGCACCAACTGCATCGACAACGCCAAGAAGATCTGGTGGGACATCCGCCCCCACCCCTTCTTCAACACCATCGAAGTCCGCGCCTGCGACATCCCCTTGCGCGCCGAGGAGACGGTGGCCATTGCCGCGCTGATCCAGGCCACGGCCGTCTATCTTTGGAAGCTCCACGCCGCCAACCAGGACTTCCGCCAGTATGCCCGCCCTCTCTTGATGGAGAACAAATTCCGCGCCGTGCGCTACGGGCTCGACGGCAAACTGATCGACTTCGGCCGCCAGCAGGAACTTCCCCTCCGCGACCTGCTCGAAGAGTATCTCGCACTCATCGACCCGGTGGTCGACGAGCTGGGAAGCCGCGATGCGATCAACGGCGTGCGCAAGATCATGCACACCGGCACCGGCGCTGACCGGCAACTGAAGGTCTTCGAAGAATCGAAGGGCGACCTGAAGGCAGTGGTCGATTACATGGCCAAAGAGACGGCGGCGGGGCTGTGAGCGGTTGCAGCCGCTATCCAGCCGCCCGTGCCGCCCGCCGTTCGGCAAACTCCCGCGGCGTCGGAATCGGCGCAAGGTTGCGCCCGGCAAACATCTCCTGGAACAGCCCCACCAGCTCGGCGTGAATCAGGCCGTTCGAGGCCAGCACTTCCCTGCTGTTCAACTGAAATGGCCCGCCGGCAAAGTCCGTCACTCGCCCGCCGGCTTCCTCCACCAGCAGAAAACCCGCCGCCGTGTCCCAGGGGTTCAGGTTGAACTCCCAGAATGCCTCCAGGCGTCCACTCGCCACGTAGGCCAGGTCGAGGGCGGCCGAGCCGGCGCGCCGCACCCCGTGGGAGCGCAGCGTGAACTCGTGGTAGAAGTGCACGTTGGGACTGTCATGCCGCTTGCGGCTGGGAAAGCCGGTGGCAATGAGCGACTCGGCCAGCTCTTCGATCCGCGAAACGCGCATCGGCTTGCCGTTCACCTGCGCGCCGCGTCCGCGCTCGGCCGCGTACAGCTCGTCGCGCATGGGGTCGTAGATGACCGCGGCAACAATCCTTCCATCTTGCCCGGGAGCTATCCCCGCCGGTCGCTGTTCCAGGCCCAGCGAGACCGAGAACTGCGGAAATCCATGGGCGAAGTTGGTGGTGCCGTCCAGCGGGTCCACGTACCAGCGAAACTCGCCTTCCATGCGCTCGCGCGTTCCCACTTCGCCGTAGACGCCGTGCTCGGGAAAGGCCTCCGCGAGCCGCGTGCGGATCAGCTTCTCGACCGTCCGGTCGGCCACCGTCACCAGGTCCACGTCGCCTTTGTACTCGGTCTCAACGCCATGAGCGAAGAACTCGCGCAGCCGCGCGCCCGCCTCGCGCGCAATGGCCGAAGCCTCCGGAACCCAAACCAGATCTGCCGCTGAGCCGCTCACGACGCCGCCCCATTCTTCACCACTTGGCTCGCATCCGGCTCGATCGCGCTCTTGGCGCGCAGCTCGCGCGGGCGCCCTGCCTCGGCGATCGAGCGGATCTGGTGCTTGTAGATGAACAGATTGGGCTGCCCTTCGCGGGTCAGGCGCAGCATCGCGTCATCGAAGTACTCGATCCAGCCGCGTACCGTCTCGCCGTCACGCAGCTTGACCTGGACAACCACCTGGCGATCGCTGAGCGAGCGCAGATAGAGCGCCTCCTGGCCGGTATCGCCCGGCGGAGGCGCCTTGGAACGGCGGCGCGAGGAAAGCGGGGAGGTCATTCTGCCATTTTAGATGCTCGTGCAAGCAAACGCCGCATTGGAAAAAATGTGAATCAGTTCTTTCGGGCCGGCCCATCGCCGTAGTAGCCGGTTTTATGGCGGATGTTGAAGTCTTGCGCTGCGGCCCTGGGAACGGAGACTTCGATGCGATGAAAGACTCTGCCCGGCTCCTGGTTGTGCGGGTAGTAGCCGATCAGGTATTGCGTGCGCAGGTCGTCGCTGACCTGGGCGAAGGCTTTGTCGAGGCCGCCTTCGGCAACGTAGAAGCTCTTGCCGCCAGTCTGCTCAGCCAAGGTGATCAGCGCGTGTTCCCCGCCCAGGTCGCGCCCTGCGCTGGCCTCGATGGGCACGTCGATGATGGAGTAGATCATCACCTCGTGGCGCAATGCCGCCTCCAGAGCCTCGGCATAGGTAGTGCTCTTGGCCGTATCGCCGCCGTCGGAGACCAGCACCAAAACGCGGCGCCCTTCTTTGCGGCCCAGGCCTTCGGAGCCGAGGAGAATAGCGTCGTAGAGCGCGGTGGCGTTGTCGGCGTGCAGATTCCCGAGACCGCGGTCGATGACAGCGATTTTGTTGGTGAATGGAGTAAGCTCCTTCACCTCGGTGGCAAATTCGAGCAGGCTCATCTGATCCTGCGGGCGAAGAATGGCATGAACGAAATGGTGCGCGGCGTCAGCCTCTTCGGAGAGATCCTTCTTCACACTGCCGCTGGTGTCGATGGCCAGGGTCAGGTTCAGCGGCAGCTCAGACTGGCGCTCAAAGACGGCAATCTGCTGCGGCCGCCCATCTTCGCTCACGGCGAAGTCCTCGCGGGTCAGCGCGCCGACAATGGCGCCGTCCCTGTCGGTGACGTTCACAAAGACACTCACCAGCCTCACATCCATGCGCAAGGTTACGTCCTGCGCACAGAGCGCCGTTGCAAACAATGCAAAAAGGAGACACACGAAGGCGGGTGCCCCATCCAGGCACCGTCTTTCCGGCGCATGGGTGGGATACCGCAAAGGCCAGTTGCCGGCGTCCTTATCCCTCATGCGGAGCCTCCGGCTGGATGGCGAGCGCGGCGGGAAAGGGCTCGCCGTCAGCCCACACGGCTCCGTCTGCAAAGGTCTCTTGCTTCCAGATGGGCACGGTCTTCTTCAGCGTGTCGATGAGCCAGCGGCAGGCTTCAAATGCCGGCCCGCGATGTGCCGCAGCGACGACAATCAGCACACTGGTCTCGCCCACTGCAAGGCGGCCGAGTCGATGGACGATGGTCACGTGGCGCACAGCGAAACGCGTGCGCGCTTCGGCAGCCAGCTCCCGCATTTGTTTTTCGGCCATCTCCTCGTAGGCTTCGTAGTCGAGATGGAGGGTTTGCCGGGCGCGCGTGTTGTTGCGGACGATGCCTTCGAAGACGACCACCGCGCCGTCTTCGCCCTTTTTGGCTGAGGCCAGCAGGGATTCCGCATCGATCGGCGAGCGGGTGAGCGCGGTGACGCCATCGGCATCTGCTCCGCCCGAAACCGGCGGCAACAAGCCCACCTCATCGCCCTCGCGCAGCACCTGCTCCCCGCTGGCATATTCGGCGTTCACGCTGACCGCAATGCCGCGCAGGGAGGATGCGGGATTTTGCGCGCGCAACTGTTCGAGCAGCGCCGCAACGGTTGCGCCCCGCGGCAGCTCGACCGTCGTCGCCGGCGCGCCCAGCCAATCTTTCAGCACCCCAAAGCAGAGAACTCGCACATGCATCACGCTTAAAAGAATACCGCCTGCCGGTTAGACGCAGCAGGCGGCAATCGGTCGGCGGGGTGCATGGGCGGGGTGCCGGAGCCGGCCGGAGTTCACACCATCTTGTACAGGAAGCCGGTCGGCGTGCCCCACAAGTCTCGCGCACGGTCCTCGTAAAAGATGCTGAATTCGATGCCGGCGGCGTCGTAGTCGAACAAGGGAACGCGGTCAAAGGTGTAGTCGCCGCGCACCGAGTACTCGTCGCCGCTGCAGTCGATCATGAGCGTTTCGCCAGTGGAGAGCCGCTCGGGATGGGTGAGCAGCATGCAGCCGATGGCAAACGCGCCCAGGCCGAACTCATTACCCGCAACAGAGACCCGGGTGCGCCGCGCCGAAGACCCGCGATGCAGCATGCCCGCCTGCGCGGCCACCACCAGGATGTCGTTCCCCTGCTGCTGATCGGCCAGAATCTTCTCCGCCAGCTTGGAGCGCTCGCTCTGGCGCAGAAATTTATCGGTCACCTTGCCAACCAGCCGGTTGGAGAACTTGCGCCGGGCGGACAGCGCCTCGATCATCCCCTCCACGGCTTCGTTGTAGCTGGGCGCCACCGCCTGCCAGCGGGGAATGGCAAACCAGGCCTCCGCGCCCTCCGGCAGGGGCTTGCGCGCGAGGCGCTCATGGCAAGTGCCGAGGCCGGAAAAGATCTTCTTCAACTCCGTGACTTGGGCCTCCACCGGACGAACCCGGTAGCTGGGAGGATAGATGCGGGTGGATCCCACTTCCTCATCCTTGTACTTGTTGCTGACGGTGTGGCGGTGGATAATCTCGACCACTCGCTCGGCGACTTCGGCCTTGAGCTTTCTGCCCATGTCCAGCACGGTTTGCGCGCTCTGCAGGTCCAACTG
>JARLGE010000051.1 GCA_031296215.1 Occallatibacter sp. | reverse complement strand
CCGCCGCACCCGCGAGTGGCCCGCCCTGCTGCTCGGCGCCAGCCCCCGCGCCGCCATGAGCCTGATGCGCGTAGCCCAGGCCTCGGCTGCCTTCGACGGCCGCGACTACCTGGTCCCCGACGATGTGAAGCGCGCCGTCCAACCCGTCCTCCGCCACCGCGTCATGCTCAAACCCGAAGCCGAGTTGGAAGGCTTCGACGCCGACCGTGTCCTCACCGACGTAATCGCCGCCGTGCCCGTTCCCAGAAAATGACAAGTGGTATGAATGGTGGTATAAAGGTGGTATGAATAAAAGCGCAGCGAAAGCCAAAACCTCGGTCACCCTTTCAGTCCCTCTTCTCGTCAAGATCGACAGGCTAATCGGAGAACGAGCTTCCCGGTCTGCTTTCATTGAAAAGGTGCTCACCGAACACATTAGAGAAGCCGAGCTGGAAGCAATTCAACGGCGTGACCTGGAGCTCATCAACGCTGCCGCCGACAGATTGAACGCTGAAGTTAAGGAAGTTCTGGAGGACCAGGATGCGTTTTACTTTGACCTCAGCGAGAATCGAAACTAGTCGCACATAGGTGCCCAAATGAGTGTTTGACCGCGGGAACGGTTCGGTTTTGATCGGCATTCCAGTGTTCCACAAAGGAAATTTATGAACCGTGGTGAACTCTACCGCGTATCAAAGCCTCCCGGCGATCCAAAACGCCAGCGAGTCTATGTGATCGTCAGCCGCCAAATGCTTATCGATTCACGCTACTCAAGCGTTATCTGCGCACCTATCTACACAGAGGGCCTCGGACTCGCAACGCAGGTTGCCGTAGGACCCCAAGATGGTCTGAAGCATGAGAGCTGGATTCACTGCGATAACCTCGTGAGTTTTGATAAATCAGTCCTGACCGACTTTGTGGGAACGCTCTCTGCGACAAAAATAATGCACCTTAATCGCTCCCTTGCCTTCGCTCTCGATCTGCCCAGCGCCATCCAATGATCGCCCCCAGCCTCCATCCCGCCCCCATCACCGCTCCCTTCGAGCGGCGCAGTCGCTTTGCGTTCGGCCTCACCCCGCGCACCATCGCGCTCCTGCTGGTCGGCTTCCTCGGCCTCATCCCCGGCTTCTTTGACCCACGCCTCGCATACTCCATGCCGGCCTGGGACGGCCTCGTCCTCCTGTTTGCCCTGCTCGACTTCCTCCGTCTACCCGCCCCCCAAAGCCTCTCCGCCACTCGCACCTGGTCAAACGCGCCGGCCCTCGACTCCGAAACCGAGATCGAGCTCACCGTCGAAAACCACGGCAGCCTCATCCTCGTCTGCCGCCTTGTCGACGACCTGCCCACCTCCCTCGCCGCCCAGCCCCAAACGCGCCGCCTCATCGCCTTCCCGCGCGTCCCCGCCAAGCTCCGCTACCGCGTCCATCCCGAAGAACGCGGCGACTGCGAAACCGGTTGGCTCTATCTGCGCTATCGCTCCGGCCTCGGCCTCACCGAGCGCTGGGCCAAAGCCCCGCTCACCCAGACCGTCCGCGTCTACCCCGCCCTGCGTACAGGCGAGGAGCAGCAAATCTTTCTCTCCCGCAGCCGCCAGATCGACCTCCAGCTCCGCCAGGCGCGCCTCCGCGGTCTCGGTCGAGACTTCGAAAGCCTCCGCGAATACCGCGAAGGCGACGACCTGCGTGACATCTGCTGGACCGCCACCGCCCGCCGCGGCGAACTCATCACCCGCCAATACCAAACCGAGCGCAGCCAGGCCGTCTGGATCGTCCTCGACTGCGGCCGCCTCATGCGCTCCCGCGTCGCCATCCAAACGGAGGGAGCCGGGGGGTTCAACCCCCGGAATCTGCCATCCAATTCAACGCGGGCTTCAGCCCCGGAGGCACGCACCCCACACTCAAAGCTCGACCACGCCTGCACCACCGCCGTCGCACTCGCCCAGCTAGCCCTCTTCTCCGGCGACCGCGTCGGCCTGCTCGCCTACGGCCAGAACATCCAGCAGCGTGTCCTCCCCGGCCGCGGAGCCGCCCACCTCCGCCAGCTCATCGAGTCCCTCGCCCTCGTCCGTGCAGAATCCGGCGAAGCCGACCACCTCCGAGCCACAGCCACCCTCAACCGCCTCCAGCCCCGCCGCTCCCTAATCCTCTGGGTCACCGACCTCGCCGAATCCGCCATGCGCCCCGAAGTCATCGACGGAGCCATCCAACTCCTCCGCCGCCACGTCCTCCTCTTCGTAGCCATGGCCCAGCCGGAAGTCGAGTCCATCGCCGGCCAGCGACCCCGTACCATAGACCAGATGTTCCGCGCCGCCGCCGCCCAGGAGATGGCCGGCCGCCGCGAACTCCTCCTCGCCCGCCTCCACGAACACGGCGCCCTCACCCTCGACCTCAACCCCGAGGCCCTGACCTCCTCTGTCCTCAATCAGTACCTGACCGTAAAAGAACGGGCGATGGTATAGCGGATTGCCTACTTTCCACCCCAATCCCGGAATCCCAACCGCCCATCCAATCATCTGTAGAATGATGGCAGTGAATCGCGGACACAATTCTGTCTTCCGGCCCCTGAAAGTGCCGGCACTTCTCGCAACCCTGGCCCTTTGCGGCGCGGGTGCCCTCGCACATGCCCAGGCCAACCCCTCCTCCACCGCCAACCCCTTCTACGGCAGCGTCACCGCCCACGTCGCCACCGACGACACCCTCAAGCTCTCGCTCGACGAAGCCATCGGCCTCGGCCTGAAAAACAATCTCGGCCTCAAAGAAGCCGAAGCCGGCGAAAAAGTCTTCCAGGGCGAAAGGAACGAGGCCCTCCAGGAGTTCCTGCCCACCGTTATGCTTACCGGCTCCACCGGCGTATACCAGCACAACCTGGCCGCCGTTGGCTTTGGCCCCGGCGTCATCGGCCAGTTCGCCAAGCTCTTGGGCGGTTCTTCCATCGCCGGCTTCCCGTTCATCACCCGCGACACGCTCACCCAAGGCCAGATCCAGGTCAGCCAGACCATTTTTTCCGGCCCCGTTCTCGCCGGGTATAAAGCCGCCGGCGCCGCCGAGCGATCCGCCCACTTCGCCAAAATGTCTGCCCGCGGCGAAGTCGTCCAGCAGGTGGCCTCGGCCTACCTCCACGCCATCGCCGCCGCCAGCGAAGTGGACAACGCCAAGGCTCTCGAAGCCGAAGACCAGCTCCTCCTCAACAACGTCCACGATGCCCACATCGCCGGAACCGCCGCCAATCTCGATGAGCTCCGCGCGCGCGTCCAGCTTCAGGCCCAGCAGCAATCCCGCATCCTGGCTGAGAATGCCCTCGCCAAAGACCTCATCCTGCTCAAGCGCGAAATCGGCGTCGCCCCCGGCCAGACCATCGCCCTTACCGATCCCGCGCCTTACAGTGAACTCGCCGAGCAAACCCCTGAAGAAGTCCGCGCGCTCGCCTACCGCAGCCGGCAGGACTACCAGAACCTCCAGAACCAGGCAATCGAGTACAAAGCCATCCACGCCGCCTATCGCAGCTACCGCCTGCCGTCGCTCAGCTTCGGCGGCTATTACGGCGTCGACACCGTCACCGGCGTAAACTCCCACGGCCTCTTTGCCGCCCAGGGAACCCTGAGCGTCCCACTCTTCCGCGAAGCCAAGCTGCGCGGCGACATTGACGCAGCCCAGGCCCAGTTGGACGCCGTCAATAATCAACTCACCGACCTGCGCAGCCACATCGATCAGCAGGTCCGCTCCGCTCTGCTTGACGTAAGCGCCGCCCAGCAACTGGTCCAGGTCTCCCGCTCCAACCTCGACCTCGCCACCCGTGCCCTTTCCGACGAAACCGACCGCGTCAACGCCGGCGTCGACGACAACCTGCCTCTGGTCACCGCCCAGGCCACGCTGGCCTCCGCGCAAACCAACCTCGTCGAAAGCCACTACCAGTACAACCTCGCCAAGCTGGCCCTCGCCCGCGCCGCCGGCGTCCTCGAAACCCAATACCGCGACTACCTCGGCCGCTAACGCCGTCTCCACTAGTCCGCAACGCAGAAACGCACTTCATCGCAACGCCAAAAGGCCGGGGAAACTCCCAACGCCAAAAGGCTTGTGAAAGGGCACGACTTCACTCGTGCCGAAAGAACCCCAAAGCCGCCTGGGATTTAGCCCCTGAGGAATGTTTTCCTCCTTCCCTCGCTCCGACGAGACGCCCCATTTGCCTCCCAGCGCCCCCATCCCCATTGAAATCAAGTGAACAAACCGGAATGTCCCAAATTCATCCGGCCTTTTCGAGTAACGTAGAGAGAAGAGGCTCACATGCGCGCTGGCAAAACCCTGAAGATCAACTACTATGTGGAACCGGACCCGGCAGCGCTGGCCCGGCATGCGGCCCAGTACTTTCTTGAAATGACCCGCGAAGCCGTGGAAGCCCGCGGCCGGGCACGCATCGCCATCAGCGGCGGCTCCACCCCCACGGCCACATTTGCCCTGCTGGCCGACCCCAACCAGCCATATCGTGCCCACATGCCCTGGGACAACCTCGATCTCTACTGGGTCGATGAGCGTTGCGTCCCGCCTGACGCCGCCGACAGCAACTACCGCATGACCCGCGAAGCCCTGCTCGACCACGTGCCGCTCCGTCCCGACCAGATCCACCGCATCGAAGGCGAGCTCGACCCCGAAGTTGCCGCTTCCCGCTATGAGTCGGAACTGCGCAACAGCTTTCGCCTTGAAGGCGCCGAGAGCCCCCGCTTCGACCTCATCGCCCTCGGCATGGGCCCTGACGGACACACCGCTTCCCTGTTCCCTGAGACCGGCGCGCTCCACGAAATGAGCCGCCTGGTGGTGGCCAACCACGTGCCGCAGCAAAAGCAGAGCTGGCGCATCACTCTCACCTGGCCGGTCATCAACAATGCCAGCTCGGTCTTCTTCCTCATCGCCGGCGCCGACAAAGCTGCCGTACTTAACCAGGTTTTAACCGGCGCGCGCAATCCAGAGTTGCTGCCGAGTCAACTGATATGGCCTGCAAGCGGTATACTTACGCTGATTCTGGATCAGGCCGCAGCAGCGTTTCTACCCGCAGCAGACGGGGAAGGCCGCGGTTTTTTGGAGAGAAATAGATGATTCTGGCGGGAGATGTAGGCGGCACCAAGGTTGACCTTGGGCTGTATGACTTTATCAACGGAAAACTTCAATACACGCGCGACAAGGT
>JARLGE010000050.1 GCA_031296215.1 Occallatibacter sp. | reverse complement strand
TGAAAATCGTAGGCCGGAAAGAAGGCGTTTTCCATCCCCTAAATCGGTTATCCGGCGGAACCAAAGTCCGAGCACTGTCCGGGATTGAGACGCATACAATTCACCAGCGCCGGGAACTCTGGAGCGGGGGCAAGTGCAAGCGGTCCCGCGATTGAATCCGACCAGGTTGAATTCCGAGGCAGTTTCGTAAGGCCGCGGCTGCTATTGGAGAGGAAATTGGGGCCAAAATGTTGAATTTCGCAAGTTAAGCGAAATGTAAGTGCTTTGTTTTCTTAGGCCCTTGGGGTGATATTTAGCTAAGTTCCTTGTTATCAACGAAACGGGAGGGGGGTGGGGTACAGGCAGTGGGGGGGTACGGACCGGTCACATGCCTGACGGATTGAACCGGGGCATTCCGACGGCGCGGCAAGCCTCCATGGCTCATCCTTTCCAAGACCATTGTGTCTAAACCCATTGTGCGCCAGGGAAGCATAATTAACCGCAAACCCACGCGGTGGGGTCCCCCGCGGCGGACCGCTGGCGCGGCCTGGGGTCGGCTGGGGCGCGGTCAGGCCTGATCGATGCTCAGGGCGGCGAGTTCCGTGACCAGTTTGACTGTTTCAAGGGAGACGGTGACGACCTGGCCGATGAGGCGGACGATGTACTCGGGGTCGTCGGGGCGGTTGGGGTCGTTGACGATGCCGGAGCGGCCATCGGTGGAGACGCGATATTGGTCGACGACCCATTCGAGGGCGCTGCGGTTGCCGAGGCGGTACCCATAGACATCTGAGGGAATGCCGCTGAGGGTGAGGAATTCGTTGTAGCGGAGCTGGGTCTTGTCTTTCGAGAGGGCCATCTTTTCGACGCGCCAGTTCAGCTTCTTGCCCTCCGCCTCGCGGCGGTCGAGCGGGTACGCGGGCTGTTTCTCATAGTCGATGTGGAGGGTCATGAGGGCCGCGCCGATGCGGGCGTAGTCGCGGAACTCGGGGGCCATGGGGATGCGGGGGAGCTCACGCTTCAGGTTGGCGGCGTAGCGGGTGCGGTACTCGGGGTGGTGGAGCAGGGCGTAGGTGTAGTGGAAGATGTCCCACTTTTCGATCTCCCGCTGGATGGTTGGCGGGGTGGGCGGAGGGTTTTTGGACAAAGACAGCAAGTCAGCGCCCGCTGCGCGGGCATAGCGAGTCAGCAAGTCAGCGGGGTCTTTGGCTGGGGAATGGCTGCGGCTTGCGTCGGGCTGATCTTGTTGGGCGGGGAGCAGAAGCGGGCCGTAGTGCTTGCGGAATTGGGCGAGGGCCCAGTCGGTGATGTTCTCGCGGCGGATGTTGCCTTCGTTGTCGTGTCCGGCGGCGGCGCAGCGGGCGAGCGTCGCGTAATAGTCGCGGACCGGGGCGTGAACCTGCCTGGGCACGAGGCGGCAGACGCGCCTGCGCGCCGGGGGCGGGAGCGGCTGCGTTGCCTCTGGTGCGGCGTCGAGCGAGGTCAGGAAACCTCTACCAGCTCCATCTGGCCGTCGCGGCGCCGGTGCAGGACGAACATCTCGCCGGCGGGGTTGCGGAAGATAAGCAGGTCGCGGTCGCGGAACTCGGCGTCTTTGACCGCCTCCTCGATGGTCATGGGCTTCATGGAGATGGCTTCGCCGCTCTTCAAGATGTGCGGCTCAACCACCGTGGCTTTGTTGGGAAACGAGTGCACGGCGATCGAAGTGCGGGCCTTGGCGCGGGTGGTCTTGGCCTCCGCGGCCTCGGACGGCGGCTGGCTGGCCCGGGCCTTGGGCCGCGCCACTGGCGGGGCGGTGAGCACCTTTTCTTCCTTGGGCAGGCGCTTGCCTTCCAGACGCCGGTCGCGGAAGCGGCGAGCCTGGTTGACGGCGTGCTCGATGGCTTCCTTGAGCGCCGCGTCGAGGGTAGCGGCCTTGCCCGTGGCCGCGATGGTCTGCTGCCGGACTTGCACGGTCAGCTCCACAATCTGCAGGTGGCGCTGCGCGCCAAAGGTGACGCTGGCGCGCGCTGTCTTGCCCAAAATCCGGGCAATGCGTTCCAATCCCTCCTCGGCCTGCGTGCGCAGGGCTTTGGAGATCTTTCCTTGTCTGGCGGTGAACTCCACTTCCATGGTCAGCCTCCGCTTCTCGTTGTTCTCAGCCGGTCCGTCATGCGGTCCGCGGCTGGAGTGATTCGGGTTGTTGCCTTGCTGTTCCCATGCGCCCCATTGCGCAGGTCCGCCTCAGCACCTCGCTGCCGGGTCACCGGACCGGCTTGGAAGAATCGAGGTAGAGACAGGTCAGTATATGCCCACCTTCGGGTGGGGCGGAATAGCGCGGGGAAAAACGGGTGGGGGCGGTTCCCGGTTTGGCTGGGAAGCGTGGCGTTCCCGGCACAAGGGATTTCAGCGCGGATGTCTACACCCGATCGGTACGTTCGAAGACGATGTTGCGCTCGCGCAGGTGGGCGGAGATGCGGTCGAGGCAGCCGGGGGCTGCGCCGATCAGCGAGGGCGGCGAAATGCCGGCGTGCTTGTAGGCGCCCGCGAGCACGCAGCGGGCAACGCCGGTCGAGGTGTAGCCGGTGGTTCTGGACATGGAGCTGAAGCGCGTCTCCGGGTCCCAGGCGGCGAAGAGCGTGTAAGAGAATTGCTTTTCCTGGCCGTTCTCGAAGCCGTGGAGGTTGATGCGCATCAGGGTGTACTCGTCTTCGTCGTCGGCGGGCTTCCAGGCGTCCGGAGTCCAGGGCTTGCCGGTCTGCTGAAGTTCGCGGATGTAGCCGATGTGGCCGGGATAGCGGAGGGTCTTCTCCTTCATGTTGGGAATGAGCATGTTGGGAATCCGGCCGTCCATGGTGGCGATGAGCGAGCGCAGGCCGTCGGTGTTGAAGGCTTCGAGAACCAGATGATGGCCGGCGACGTCGAATGCGACGATCTCCGGCTCCGACAGCGCGGGCATGGTGACGAGCTTGCCGTCCACGACGTAGCGGGCCGGGCGCGTGTACTCCTCCCACACATCGGAGGGCGAGAAGGTGGGCAGATACTGGTCGGGTGCGGAGCGGGAGAAGTGAAGGCCGCCGACCAGGAACTCGAAGTCGTGAATCTGCATTTGACCGGCGTAGAAGCCGGCCAGGAAGTCGGGGTTGCCGGGAGCGAGGCCGCAATCGACGGCGGCGGTGACGCCCTTCTGCCGGGCAAGCTCGTTGAGTTCGAGCGCGTCCTCGGCGAAGAAGGAGATGTCGACAACGTCCTTGCCATTCTCGATGATGGTTTTGAGCGTCGAGAAGCCCATGTGGCCGGGGACGGCGCAGACGACCAGGTCGGCGTCGCGGATGGCTTCGCCGATGGCTGCCGGCGAACCGAGATCGGTGACGCGGGTGTTGATGGGATAGCTGGAGGAGAGCGACGCGAGAGCGCTCTGGCTGACATCGGCGGAGGTTACCTCGAATTCTTTCGACAAATCCGCGGCGATGACCTTGCCGACGCGGCCGGCGCCTAGAACGACAACTTTCTGAGTCAAAATTCACCTCGTTGTGCATGGGGAATCGGGGCTTTTGTCAGGCTCCGATCCTCTCGCATTGTACGGCTCC
>JARLGE010000049.1 GCA_031296215.1 Occallatibacter sp. | reverse complement strand
CTGTTCTACACTAAGGGGTTCTGAACGGAGCTATTCTTCATGCCTGCTGCCGCTGTTTCTGTCGATTCGAAGCGTCTTCCCTCGCCTGCGCTGCGCCGTTTTGCGTGGGGCGTTCTGGCATATTTCATCGCCGTCATTCTTTGGGGAACACTGGTCCGTGCTACAGGGTCAGGAGCTGGTTGCGGTGCGCATTGGCCGCTGTGCAACGGGACGGTGCTGCAGCACTCGCCGCGCGTGGATACGATGATCGAGTTTACGCATCGGATCACGAGCGGGATTTCGTTGCTCTCGGTGATCGGGCTGCTGGTGTGGAGTTTGCGGGGCACGGTGCGAGGCCACCTGGCGCGGACCTTCGCGGTCGCCTCGGTAGTGTTTACTCTGCTTGAAGCTGTGTTGGGCGCGCTGTTGGTGAAGCTGGGGTACACGGCGCAGAGCCAGTCGCCGATGCGGCCGGCGTTTCTGGCGCTGCATTTGGCGAATACGCTGCTGCTGCTGGCGGCGCTGACGCTGACTGCACACCTGCTGAGCCGGACGAAGGGCTATCTGCGTGGCAGCGTGCGGCTGGTGGCTCCGTTTGGGGCGCTGGTTGCGGTGCTGGTGATTATGGTGGTGGGCATTACCGGGTCGCTGGCGGCGCTGGGGGACACGCTGTTTCCGGCTTCAACGCTGGGGTTAGCGATTGCGCAGGATTTCTCGGCGACAAGCGGTTGGCTGGTGCGGTGGCGGTGGCTTCATCCGACGGTAGCACTGTTTGGCGGCACGTTTCTAATCTGGCTGCTGTTGCGGGCGGCAAGGAACCGGACGCACTGGGATAATCGCAAGCTGTTGGCCTGGGTGGTGGGGCTGCTTGCGGTTGTGTATGGGCTGGGGCTGATGGATGTGCTGCTGCTGGCGCCGCTGTGGATACAGGTGGTGCACCTGCTGGCGGCGGATACGTTGTGGGCTTCGATTGTGGTGCTGACGGCGCGGCTGACGCTGGTGCCGGAAACGCAGGGAACAGGGAATAGGGATTAGGGAACAGTGCTGTGTTCCCCGGTCTCAGAAGCGAGACCAGCGGCACCCATTTGTTTGCCGCTGCTACTTGATGAGGACGCCGGTGGCGGAGTAGGCGCTGCCTTCTACTATGGCTTCGGTCAACTGCGGTAGCTCCGGCGTTGGGGTGAGGTTTTCGATTACACCGTCCACGAGAATCACCGTGTCTTCTACCTTGCCGCCGCGGATGCTTGGGTTCCATGCGAAGGCCTGGTTGTTCACCACGACCTCGGTGCCTGTGGGCGTTGCGACCCACTCGCGTTCCCCGTATCCGGTGGGGCCACCCTGGTGGTGGAAGCGCTCTTCGCCGTGATAGCCTTGCGCGGTGTAAGCGTCCTTGGCAACCTTGAACAACTCAGCGGAAGTGGCGGCGACGCGGCTTGCGTTGAGCAGCGCAGCATTGACGTGTGCGGCAGAGTTGAAGCGGGCGGCGAGTTCGTCTGGAAGCGCGCCGAAGTGGATAAAGCGGGTGATGGAGATGGCCAGGCCCCACTTGCGCGAGCAGAGATTGAGCATTCCGTACTGCTTGAGACGGCGACCGCGAGGGACGGCGTGCTTGTAGTTGAAGATGCGCTCGTCGACGGCGTAGAGGGCGACAGAGGGCAGAATGCCGCGACGCAGCAGGCCGGAAGCGGTGATGGCTTCGAGGTCGTATTCGCTCAGGCCGGGCTCAACTTCGTGGAGAGCCTCGACGGTGGCGGCGGCTGTTTCCAGGCCCAGCCAGCGATAGCGGGCGATCTCGCTTTCACTTAAGGCTGCGCGCAGAGGAGCGAGACTGACGAGAGTGCCGATGCCAGGAGTGTCTGAGCCAAGTGGGCCACCGGCAAGCTTCGCGGCAGCAGCGGCGGTGTCGTCTGCCCACCAGGGGAAGAGGACGGGCTCGAAGTCGAGCTTGCCGAATTCCTCGTCATGGAGACGCGGGGCTTCATTTTCAGTGGTGAAGTAGTAGCGCTTGCCTTCTGCAGTGACGAGGATCGAGGCGACCCCGGTCTCACCGGGCGTAAGGACACGGAGTTCGACTGCGCCGCCGGTGATCCAGGCTACGTTTTCATTTCGGCGGATGAGGACGCCGGCGAGGTTTTGGCTTTTAAGCCATTCGACTAATTTGTCGTGCTTGGCGTCGAGTTCGGCGTTCCAGGCGGATTCAGTGACAATGGCTGCGCCGTTGACGACGAGGTTCTTTGCGATTCTCTTGCTCATGGTGGTTCTTCCCGTTGGTGCCGGTAGATCGAGATTTGTGCTTTCCCACCCATTCGACGAAAAACTGTCGAATGGATGGGGCACGGAGTTTCTTGACTGTTCCCTATTCCCTGCTTTATCAGTCTTCCAGTGCGGGGTGGTGGTGGCTTTCCCAGCCCATGTAGCGTGCGGCTTCGTGGATGGCCTTGGAGACGTCACTGAAGTTGGCGGCGACGTGGTGTTCAAAGCCTTCACGGCAGATGTACCGGAGCAACTTCTGTAACTGTGGGATCTCGGCAACGCCGGCTCCGCCGAAGGTATCGAGCGGGTCGTTGGTGAACTTGCCTGGGCCGGTGTAGCCGCGAACAACGCCGTGGCGGTCGTCGGTGGAGTAGCGCGCGTAGGTCATGGCACCGGCCTTGACGCGGCCGACGCAGGTGCCGAATGTATTCTCAATGCCAACGGTGCCGGCGATGATTGCCTGATAGTCCATCTTGACGTCGTTGAAGAAGTGCTTGGGCAGGTTGGAGCAATGGAAGCAGACGCACTTGTCGGGGTGGCTGCCGTAATTGTTATTCCAGTCCAAGAGCGCGGAGGGAGTGCCTGAGGCGAGGGCCAGCATGTACATGCTGAGCGTGCCGGGGACGTCGGTTTCGCAGGCCGAGGGGATGAGGTTGTCGCTCATCATGCTCATGATGGTGCAGGGCACGACGCCAAAGAATTCTTCGAACGAGGTCCAGCACTGGACAGCGCTGATGGTTACGTTGGCCTGCTTCATCCAGCCATCGAGAACCGCGCCGAGCTTGGCCATCTTGAGCAGGGCCTGGTCGGGGATTCCGCTGGTGGTGACATAGCTCTTGATGGAGGCGAGCTTGGCTTGCGCGGCGTCGTCGGTATCTTTGAGGCGGTTGATGCGGCCAAAGACTTCGGAGAGGTCAAGAGTCTCAATGGTGATGCCGCTGGTTTCGAGAATGCGCTCGGAGTAGCGAACGGTGTTGAATGCAGTGGGGCGTGCGCCGATGGCGCCGATGCGGAGATTCTTGAGGCCCTTGACGATGCGACAGACCTGGGAGAACCATTCGAGGTCGGCGGCAAACTCCGGCGAGCTCAGGCTCTCTGTGTGCAGCGTAGTCAGCGAATACGGGATGCCGTATTGCATGAGGTTGTTGCACGCGCTCATCTTTCCGCAGAAGCTGTCACGGCGAGTGGCGATGGTCATGGCGTCGGAGCGGTCCGGGGTGGCCTGGACCAGCACGGGAACCTTGAGGCCGGAGAGGCGGATGGCGTCGACGATGCCGCGCTCTTCGCCGAAGTTAGGAAGGGTTATGATGATGCCGTCGATTTCTTCGGCGTGCTTTTTGAAGAGTTCCGCGCAAATCTTCGATTCTGCGTAGGTTTCCACTGCACCGTACTTTGAGTCTTCAGGGCCCAGTACGATGGCCTTGGCTCCGGCAGCTTCAAGCACGGCGATGATTTCTTCG
>JARLGE010000048.1 GCA_031296215.1 Occallatibacter sp. | reverse complement strand
TTCCTTCAGAATTCCTAAAAGCAAAATGCCTCCGCAATGGGTTGGGAAAAGATGGATTGAGGGATGAATATCACCTGCGGGGCAGCAGGGTCCACCCATCGATTCGGATTATTTCGGATTCTACTGGGGAAACCGTGTGATGCGGGTCACGCGGGCGCAGCGGACGGAGGCTCGCCGTCCGCTGCATTTGTTGCCGCTATTTGGGCAGATCCTGGCTGCCGGTCACGGTGAAGGCGGCTTCGGATTTTGCGGCTGTTTCCTGGGGTTGTGCGCCGGCCAGGGTGAGGGTGTAAGCGCCAGGAAGGATGGTGCGGTTGCCTTTGGCGTCGACGCTGGAAAGCGTGCGGGGATCGAGGGTGATGGTGATGTCGCGGCTCTGCCCGGCGGGGATGTTGAGGCGCTGAAAGCCTGCCAGGGAGTGGATGGGGCCGTCTTTCCGCGGGGTCTTGAGATAGGCTTCGACGACCTCGTCGCCGGGGACCGTGCCGGCGTTGGTGACGGTGACGGTGGCGGAGATGGGGTCTCCCGCCTTGAGCGCGCCGGCGGAGAGCTTGACGGGGCCGTAGGTGAACTTCGTGTAGCTGAGTCCGTAACCGAAGCCCCACAGCGGCTTGCCCTGGAAGTAGCGGTAGGTGCGGCCTTTCAGGCCATAGTCGGTGAAGGCGGGCAGGCCGTCGAGCGAGGCGTAGAAGGTGACGGGCAGGCGGCCGGCGGGGCTGGAGACGCCGGCGAGAATGTGGGCAATAGCATTGCCGCCGTCGACGCCGGGGTACCAGGCTTCCAGGATGGCCTGGGCGTGCTCATTGGCCCAGTTGAGAGCGACGGCGCTGCCGCTCTGGAGAACCACGACCAGAGGCTTGCCGGTGGCTCCCAGGGCTTCCAGGAGCTTTTGCTGGGGCGCGGGCAGGTCGAGGGAGGTACGGTCGCCGCCGTCGAAGCCGTCGAGCTTGATGCGCATCTCTTCGCCTTCCAACTGCGGCGAGAGGCCGACGAAGGCTACGACGATATCGGCCTGTTTGGCCTGCGCCACGGCCTCGGCGAGCTGGGCTTCCGCGGGCGCTTCCCACTTGAGGGTGAGGCCTCCGCCGGACTGGTCGCCGGAGTGCGAATACTCGAGGCGGAAGTCGTGGGGATTGGTGTCGGTGAAATCGACCGGAACCTGGGGGACCTGGGGGAACTGCATGACCGGCGGCGCGGTGGGCGAGGCTCCGGGAGCGGACTTGAAGTTGCCCATGGCGGACATATCCTCTCCCGCGCGCAAGCTGCCTTCGGAGATGACTTTCCCGTCGAGGAGGAAACGGTAGGTTTCGACCGGCGAGTAGGGGAAGCTGTCGCCGGATTCGAGGGAGAAGACGTAATGGCCCGGAGCGGGGACGGCGAGCGCGCCGGACCAGCGAACGGAGTAGTTGGCGGTTTCGATCTGCGGAACGGGGCGAGCGTTCTCCCAATCGGTCTGGACGGCCGGGTCGGTGCGGGTGACGATGGGACGGCCGGTCCAGTCGGGCGTAGCGAAGAACTCGGCCTTCAGGCCCTTATCCAACCCAAACGCGGTGCGAGGTACGGGGACGGCCGCGCCGGCGGCCAGCGTGGAGCCCTGCGCGTAGAGGATGGGCGAGGAGCGGAACTGGCGGATGAGGCCGTCCAGCGGCGTAACCGGGCGGACGGGCGTGCCGACGTAGTTGCCGAGGATGGAGGGCAGAAGATCGGCGGTGGGGCCGATGACGGCGATTTTGCCCGCATTGGCGCTGAGCGGCAGCAGGCCGCTGTTCTTGAGCAGAACGATGCTCTCTTCGGCGGCTTTGAGCGAGGTTTGGCGATTGGGATTGGAGCCTGCCTCAACGAAGGGGATTCGATCGAGCGGGTTGGAGCCCTGGGGATCGAAGAGGCCGAGCTGGAAGCGGCCGGTGTAGAGCCGTTCGGCGGCCTGGGTGACCAGGTCTTCTGTGACCAGGCCCTGGTGGACGGCGTCGGCCAGGGTGTTGAAGCCGGGGGTCCAGATGCTGCAGGAGAGATCGGCGCCCGCCTCAAGGGAGAGCGCGGCGGAGTGGGTGATGTCAGGAGTCTTCTTGTGGCCCTGGTTCACGTCGACGATTGCGCCGCAGTCGGAAACGACAAAGCCCTTGAAGCCCCAGGCGTCGCGGAGATGATCTTTGAGGAGCATCTTGTTGGTGCAGGCCGGCCACTCGTCGATGTAGTTGTAGGCGCACATGACCGATTGCACATGGCCCTCGGTGACGGTGGCGCGGAAGGCGGGCAGGTAGGTCTCTTCCAGGTCGCGCGGGGAGACATCGACATTGAAGCCGTGGCGCAGGCTCTCGGGGCCGGAGTGAACGGCGAAGTGCTTGCTGGTGGCCACGGCGCGGAGATGGTCGAGGTCGTCGCCCTGCACGCCGTGGACAAAGGCAACACCCAGCCGGGAGGTGAGGAAGGGGTCTTCGCCGTAGGTTTCCTGGCCGCGGCCCCAGCGGGGATCGCGGAAGATGTTGATGTTGGGCGACCAGAAAGTGAGTCCATAAAAGATGCGGTGGTTGCCCTGCCGCTGGGCCTCGTTGTACTTGGCGCGCGCCTCCGAGGAGATGACGTTGCCCATGGCCTGGACGATGGCGGGGTCCCAGGTGGCGGCCATGCCGATGGCCTGGGGAAAGACGGTCGCATATCCGGCGCGGGCGACGCCATGCAGGGACTCGTTCCAGGTCTGGTAGTCGGGAATGCCGAGGCGCGGAATGGCGGTTCCCCAGTCTTCGAGCTGGGCGGCCTTTTCCTCCAGGGTCATGCGGCCGACCAGGTCGTGGGCGCGCTGGGCCGGAGAAAGCTTGGTGTCAAGGTAGGGCGCTTGCTGGGCGAAGAGGGCAGCAGAGAAGGCGAGAAAGAGGGAAGCGATCGAAAGCCAGCGACGAGACTGCATGAGCAGGTTCCTCCAGGGGCGGCGCTCGAAAAGCACATTCGCGCAGCCGGACGGGCTATGCCTGTCAGCGCGTTCCCTGGGCGCAACCAGCCGGCAGCCGAGTGGTGCGGGAAACACGAGAGGCAGCCCCTAAAGACCTTACAGCGCGCCAGGGCGATTTGGCTAGCTTTATCGGTTTACTAAGGTTTGTTGGGTGAGGGTCTGGGTCGCTGTCCTGGGCGGGCGGATGAAGAGTTCCTCTGACCGGACGCCAGTTCCAAGCCCTCGAGAATGGCGCGGAGCTGCTCGAACTCAGGGTGGCCGTGGAGGGGCTTTAAGCGGGGATCGGCCAGCATCTGGAAGAACCAGGGGCAGCGCACTTTATTGGCCATGCGGAGTTCCGCGAGCGCGGCATCGAGATCGCCGAGGGCGACATAGACGGCCGGGATAAAGGACCTGAGGACATAGCGCTCGCGGCTGAGCCATTGCAGCCGCTCCAGGATTGCCCGTGCGTCAGCGGTGCGCCCGGCGCAGGCCAGGGCATAGGCCTCGGCGGCGTTGGCCAAGTCGAAGGAGGGCTGACGCCGGACCAGTTCCTGCGCCATTGGAACCGCGCGCTCCGCGTCTCCGTTGAAGGCAAGAATCAGGGAGGCGTGGAGCGCGGCGCCCTGATGCCCAGGAAAGCGAATCAGGGTGCGCTCGATCTCCGCGAGGCTTTTCTCAGCCTGGCCATCCAGATGGTAGGCCCAGGCCAGGCGGTCTTGCAGCCAGGGAGAAAAGGGGTCCAGGTCGAGCGCGTCGTGGAGCTGGCCAATGGCCTCATGAAACCTGTGGCGGCTGAGGTTGAAGGTGGTGCGCTCGCGGGTGATCCATGGATCGTGGGGCAGATGGGCGGAGAGCTCGCAGGCCCGCAGAGCAGCGGCCAGATTGCGGTCGAAATGGAGGTTGACGCAGGCCAGGGCAGGAAGGATGGCCGCAGCCTGACGGGGTAAATCCGGGATCGATTCCGCCGTGCGGTGCACCAGGCCGGCGGCGATAGCGGGCGCCATGAAGCCGTCGAAGGACTGGGCCATGCACAGGTGCGCCAGGTCGACCTTGGCAGCGATGAGGGAAGGGTCCAGTTCGGTGGCGCGGATCAGTTGCCGCAGCCCGTCCTGCATGCGATGGCGCTCCAGCGTCTGCCACTCATGATGGCCGCGGAGAAACAATTCCTTGGCTTGGCGACGCAGAAGGAGGGAGCCTGTTGCCAGCTCCGGAGCGGCGCCCGCGGCGATGTGCCGGATCTCCCCGCTCGAGCTATGCGGCGCAGGCTGCGGGTCGGGCTCCTCGCGGGGGGAAACAGCGTCGGTGGCTGCCGCGCTCTGGCTGGCTCGCTGGGCAACCGGCCCGACTCCCGCGGTGGACCCGGTGTTGAGGCGGAACTGGAGGCGGCCGACCAGCTCCGATTCGCTGCCGACTATCCTGCTTCGCTCGACCAGCAGATCTTCCACCCAGATCTGAATGCCGTCGACGACGCGAATCATCTCCACGCGCAGGCGGATATGGCTGGGGAAGGCGCGCAGCGCTCCAGCCAGCACCAAGTCGGCCTTCAGGGTCTCGCCAATTTGTTGGGCTGTGAGCCCACCCAGAGCCAGGGTAAAAACCGAGTCCCGGGCCAGCATGGAGGCAAGCGGCCTGGGGACGTTGCTCAGGCGGGCGATCGTCTCCTCCGCAATGGCCGTTCCCAGATGCTCGGGAACGCCGGTCCCGGTAGAAAAGGGTGGAATGGCCAGCCGTGGCAGGATGGTGGCAGGGTTGGCCTGGGAGGGGCGCACGTCGGCCAGCAGGCGATAGCCGCGCTTGTAGACGGTCTGGATGCAGTCTTCCGGCTGGAGACGCGCACGCAGCGAGGACAGGCACCTGGGAATGCTGTCGGCCGTGACATGCACGTCGCCCCATAGCGCCTGCTTCAACTGCAAGGGGGTGACGATCTGGCCGGCGTTGGCCAGCAGCAGCCGCAGCGCGGCCAATTCCCGGGGAGGCAGGTGCAGCAGCGCCTCTCCACGGAAGAGCGATCCATCGGCTTCCAACCGAAATCCGGCGAAGCCGAAGGCCTTGCCCGCGCCCTCGCCGCCGGGGCCTTCCGGCGCGAAGTCAGGAGAGGCTGATGGTTGTTCCCGCTTTCGATCCAACGCAGTCCCTCGTGCTTTTTGCCAAACCGCTTGCCGATGTCATGCCTGCTCGCCAAGGGCGACAGGCGTATGCAAACCTGGCTTGCCTGGAGGAACCGATGCTGCACAATCCGGGGAAAAGCGGTACGGCATTCCCTGCAAAAACCTGTGACTTCTTTTGAGTCACTTCTAATTTTTGAGTCAAGGCAATTATGCGCTGTCCAGAGGGCTTCTGGGAGGGATTTTCGGCGAAATATTCAGGAAAAAAGTAACGAAAAGTGGTTACTTTTTTATTAAATAGTAAACATAAAATCGGCCCCGCAGATCCTTCAAATTCACTCATTTATCAAAAAAATACAAGAGATTCACAACTCTCGCGAACGAAAGGGCCGCGCGGAAGCTGGCAGACGTCGAGGATTGCACTTGTTTGGGGCTCACCGGCGAAAGAAATGACTCAAAACAGGACACAAAATGGGCGCAAGGCGGGCGGTTGCGGATGGTAATCCGCAGCCTGAAATCGGTAATCAAGAGGGGGAGCAGTCTTGCCTGGGCCATGGGCGTTAAACCGGGCGCGGGGATCGGAGCGTTGCCGGCTCCGATCCCGTCGCGGCGGTTTTTACCGCTTGCTGAGGGTGACGCCGAGGCCGGTGGTGAGGACCACGTCGTTATCCAGGGTTCCGGCGGGAGGGAACGAGGTGTAATTGTCGCTGAAGGTGGTGACCCAGTTGAACATCTTGCCCAGCTTGGTGCTGAAGCTGGAGTTGAAGGTCAACTGGAAGTTGCTTAAGGTGCTCAGGTCCGGATAGAGGGAGGCTTGTTCCGTGAACAGGCTAGCGGCGCCGATCTTGCGCGTGTACTGCTCGCCGACGTCGAGGGCGGCAAAGCTGTTGACGGTGGCGGGTGTGAGTATCTGGGGCGGAGGCGGCGCGGGATTGGCGGTGGAGAAGGCGGCGTAGTTTTCGTGGGTCCAGACCAGGCCGCCCATGACGTCGAAGGTCTGTTTGGGGGTTTTGCTGGCGTGCCAGCCGAAACCTCCGCCGAGGATGGAGCGCAGATCCAGGTCCTGCAGGGCGTTGGAGATGAAATCTCCGGAGCCGAAGACGAAGAGCCTGGGATTGACGTTGTGGTCGTAGCGCAGGCCGCCGCCGGTGGAGTTGGCGCTGGTGGAGGGGACAGCATTCGCGTTCTTGCTATAGATGGTGTTTGCGTAGAGCGAGGTCTTGTCGGTACGTGTGGCGCGGGCGGCGGTGAGGCCGGCGCCAAAGGTGGCGGTCGAGGAGTTTCCGCGGGTCAGGGCGAGGCTGACATTGGCTGCGCCAGCCCAGGCATGGGCCCAGCCAGGATGCAATGAAGCCTCATAGGCCTCCTGGTCGGCGGGGCTGCGCAGCACGGTCACGGTGGCGGGGTCCATGGTAGCCGGGCCGGAGGCGGTGGTGACCACCAGACCTGCATCGGAGCGCTCGATCGAGGTCACATTCAGTTTTCCCTTGGGCGTGGGCAAGACCAGCGGCTGGCTTGTGGTCAGGCTGGTCACCTGGTCCCAGGCAATGGCGATGGCGTCGGCATAGGCGGTCTTGAAGGTGAGCTTGCCGCCGTCGAGCTTAACGGCGGTACCGGTGAGCCGGTCGCCGTTCTTGAGCACCACCGTATCGGCGCGGAGTCGCGGTGCGGCTGTGATGACGAGAAGGGTGAAGGCAAAGACGGTGAGAGCGAATTGCATGGGGGAACGAACTTGCATGGGAGGGAGTGAGCTCCTTGTGAAATTGGACCTGATTATGATTTGCCGGCAGAATCCGGGCGGCGGCTTCGGGTTCCTCTTTATGGTAACGCGGCTGCCTCCGCAAAGTCGTGCAAGTCGTGGCGGAAAACCTTCAGAAATCCTTCCGAATTGGAAGCCCTGTTTGCTGGCAGGCTAGCTACGAGGGCTTTTGCCCGCCGGAAGGTGGAGTTTGCCATGACGACGAAGACGGTTTCCTATGCGCAGTGGTCGATGGAGCCCTACAGTATCGGACTGAAGCTGCGTGCGCTGCGGACGCAGAAGCGGCTGACGCTGGCGCGGCTGGCGGCGGAAACCGGGCTGTCGACGGCGCTTCTATCAAAACTGGAGACCGACCGGATGATCCCCACGCTGCCCACGCTGGCCACCATCAGCCGGGTGTACGGAGTGGGGATGAGCTATTTCTTCCGCGAGCCGGAGCGGCACACGCTCTCCATCACGCGCAAGGCTCACCTGGAGGGCTATGAGCGGGGCATGGAACAGGTGAAGGTGATTCCGCTGAATGCGGTGGGAGAATGGCCGCAGACGGGCGGCGTGGCGATGGGGATGGCCGGCCCGGCCGCAGCCGGCAAGGATCAGCCGGCGCACTCTGCGCAAGGAGGATCGGGCGCGCGGTCAACTCATCGCGCCCAGGGGGCGCCCCCCCGCCTGGTGGCGCAGATGATCGAGTTTGGAGCCGCCGGCGCGGCGAGTGCGCTTGACAGTTTGCAGCAGGGCAGCGGATTGGTCTATGTGCTGGAAGGCAGGTTGCAATTGGATTCCGGCGGGCTGCACGAGCTGCTGGAGGCGGGCGATTGCGCGTACGTGGAGAGCGACATGGCGCTGGTGTGGAGCGCGGCCGGCAAAGATCGTTGCCGCGTGCTGGCGGTGTTTCCCGGCGGGGCGGGGACGGAAGGCTGAGCAGGACCTATTTGGCGGCCCGCGCGATCAGCTGAAAAGAGTCCAAAAAGCGCGTCGTGTCGGGGTACGGCGTGGCGATGGGTGCGGCGGTCAGCGTCTGGTAGAGCGTTGTGCCCACCAGGAAGATGTGCGCGGTGAAGTGCATGGTGTCGTTTTCAGCCTCGAAAGCCAAGCCAGGGTAGATGCCGAGAGTGATCTTTTTCCCGCTGACCAGGTGGCCCTTGACGTTGGTAAGGGCGCCGTTTTGCGCGCCGTCCAGCACCGTTTGCGGATCCCTGCCCGAGACGGCCGAGCCGTAATCGCACACGCCGACGTAAAGCGCGGAAGAGGCAACCTCTCCCAGATAGGTGCGCAGTTCGAATGTTCCTGCATCGGTGGGCACGCTGTGCTTCGCCAGCTCGGGCGGGACTGGGAAAGAGACGGTGAATCCATCTTCGGGATAGCTGTAGGACATCCAATCCGGCTTCTGCCCGGCTGCGGGCTGCGGGGCTGGGGCCGGCGCGTTCTGAGCCGGAGTGCTCGGCGTCTGCGCTGCCAATGCGGCGGCAAGAAAGAGCACGGCCAGGTTTGCCGCCAAGCCGCGGAGCAGGGTGTTGCGCTTCGTGTCGATCACTTTGAACTCCTCGAATCCAGCGATTATATCCCCTCGCGGGGTGAGCGCGCCGTGGACTCCGAAGCCCGCGCCCGAAGCTCGGGCCCGATGCCGGAGCCTGGCCAGGGTTTACCGTTTGCGCGCCCTATGTGTAGGATGATTCCTGATTCCGAGGGACAGGAAAACGATGCGACCCAACTTCAACCTGATGAAGGCCACGCTGACCGGCGCGCTGGGCGGCCTGCTGTTCGGCTTCGATACGGTGGTGATCTCCGGCGCCATCGAGGCGCTGGTCAAGCTGTATGGGCTGAGCGCGCGGGGCGAGGGCTTCACGGTGGCGATTGGCCTGGTGGGCACGGTGGTGGGCGCGCTGGGTGCGGGCGTGGCCGGGCAGCGGCTGGGCGGACGCGAGGCGCTGCGCCTGACCGCGATGCTCTATATCGTTTCCGCGTTTGGGTGCGGGCTGGCGTGGAACTGGCCCGCCTTCCTGGTGTTCCGCTTCGTGGGAGGCCTGGGCATCGGCGCTTCGTCGGTGCTGGGCCCGGTGTACATTGCCGAGCTGGCGCCGGCCAAGTGGCGGGGACGGCTGGTGGGCGCCTTCCAGTTCAACGTGGTCTTCGGCATCCTGGTCGCCTACACCTCGAACTACTTCATTCGCACGCTGCACCTGGGCGCGGCGGAGTGGCGCTGGCAGGTGGGCGTGGCCGCGATTCCGGCCATTGGCTTCCTGGCGCTGCTGTTCTTCATTCCCCGCAGCCCGCGGTGGTCGGCCTCGAGGAATCGGATCGACGAAGCCTTGGAAGTGCTGAAGCTGATGGGCGAGCCCGACCCCAAGGCCGAACTGGCCGACATTCGCAGCGCCCTGGCCGAGGAGCACGCATCGGCGCACGAGCCGGTCTTCCAGTGGAAGTACCGCTACCCGCTGTTTCTGGCCATCTCGATCGGCGCATTCAATCAACTGGCCGGCATCAACGCCATCCTCTATTACCTGAACAGCATCTTTGCCGCTGCCGGCTTCAGCCAGGTCTCCGGCGATCAGCAGGCCATCGCCATCGGCGCAACCAATCTGATCTTCACCATCGTGGGCATGTCGATGATTGACAAGCTGGGGCGAAAAACCCTGCTCCTGATCGGCGCGGCGGGCACGGCCAGCTGCCTGGGCGGCGTGGCCTGGATCTTCACCACCAACTCGCACCCCGGCGCGCTGGTGTGGCTGCTGATCACCTACATCGGCTTCTTTGCGCTGTCGCAGGGCGCGGTCATCTGGGTCTACATCGGCGAGGTGTTTCCCAACTCCGTACGCTCGAAGGGCCAGGGCGCGGGCAACGCCAGCCACTGGATCATGAACACCGTGATCGCCATGGAGTTTCCGGTGCTGGCCACGCGCATGGGCCGCGGCGCGCCGTTCGTCTTCTTCGCGGTGATGACGGCAATCCAGTTTGTGGTGGTGCTGCTCACCTATCCCGAGACCAAGGGCCAGACGCTGGAGGCGCTGCAGCGCAAGCTGGTGCGGGCGGAGTAAAAGCGAATGCCACCGGGAACGAGCAAGGCTTTCAACGTTGTGGTGGGAATGGCGGGCGGAGCAGTGGTTTCCGTCTTTGTGTTTGCGATCCTGATTCGAATCTTCAAGGCCGCCACGCCCGGTTGCGCGGCGGGGCAGATCGACGACCCATGCGGCTTTGCCGCGTTCCTTCACCTTGCCTACTCGCTGATGGGGGCGTTCCTGGTTTGGCCGATTGCGGGGTTTATGATCGCGCGCCTTCTTGCGCGGCGGCAGGAGCAAAAGGGCGCAAAGACAGAACCGCGCTAGGCTGCCCATCCAGGAGTGACCTGAAGCACCAAAACCGGGCTTTGGCCGCAGCTCTATATAATTTTGTGAGGGGCGGCGCCGCTTCCCGCGTTCTCATCAAATTGCTGAAACACGAGGTCAAGTCATGGAGCAGACAGCCGTTCCCTCCGCCGGGCAGTGCGGCAACTCAGCTAAGGTTCCCGGCGTGCCGCAGGCGGAGCGCGAGTCGCCCCTGGAGATGTTCCACTCCGCCGAGGCCAATGCGCTGCGCGCGGAGATCATTCGCGTGGGCCGCAAGATGTGGGAGCGGCAGTATGTGGACGGCAACGGCGGCAATATTTCCGTTCGACTGGGCGCGGAGTTTGTGCTGGCCACGCCGACCATGATGAGCAAGGCGGATCTGGAGGTCGGCGACATCTGCCTCTCCGACCTGAACGGAAAGATTCTGGCCGGCGACCGCACACTGACCAGCGAACTGCTGCTGCATCTTGAGATTTACAAGGCCAATCCCCGCGCCAAGGCGGTGGTGCACTGCCATCCGCCCTACGCCACGGCCTTCGCCATCGCGGGGACGGCGCCGCCCAACGGACTGATTCCGGAGTACGAGGTGCTGATCGGGCCGGCCGCGGTTGCGCCCTATGAGACGCCCGGCACGCAGGCCTTTGCCGAGACCATCCTGCCGTTTGTGCACGAGCACAACACCATCCTGCTCAAGAACCACGGCGTGGTTTGCTGGTCCGATACCGTGACCCACGCCGAGTGGCTATGCGAGGTGATGGACACCTATTGCCGGACCTACCTGATCGCCAAGCAGATCGGCGCGCCGCTGGGCGTGATTCCGGACGACAAGATCGACGACATTCTGCGCCGCAAGCAGTGGATGGGCCTGCCGGATGCGCGCATGGTGCGCATTGGCGGCGATCCGCGCGGCGGCGACGCAAAGAATAACGCCGAGGTGGTGGAGCTGGTAAAGCGCGAAACCGGGCGGATGAAAGGGCGCGGGTGAGACGGCACGTTGGTGTGAGAGGAATTAAAAGCGAAAGTGTGGTACACTGAGTTTGCGCTCAGTGATTTGGCCGTGAGCAGCGGTTTGCCCTTCATACCGGCAAGTTTGCCTGGCACAGATTTTTCCCCAAGCCCCTACAGCGTATACCCATCAGTCTCCCACCCGGAGATTTTCGCATTGGACTGCAATGACAGTCCGAAGCGAGGGTTCGAGCCGCGCAGCCCGCCTTGAATGGCATGGGCGCATTGGATCGAACGAATCCGGGGCATGCAAACGAGCAGGGTAGCCCTTCGGCAGTGTGCCGATTGGCGTACGAGTAGCGTGTGGCAGATTCGGGCCCATGGCGTTCATGGAATGAATGCCGAGCGGGTCGGTCCTTTGGACAAGAGGACATCTTCGGTTCTCCCTTACGCATAGATTTTGAAAGCAGGCTCGCGCCTGAAGTGCAGTTGTGCGCGCCTCATGACCGGTTCCGATTGCAGGCTGCCAGGAAGCTGGCGGCTCGCGGAACAACACAGGATTAGACAACCATTTTGAACACTCAATTCAGCCAGTTTTCTCTTTCGCCCGCCCTGATGGCGCGGCTCAACGCAAACAATTTTGTAACCCCCACGCCGGTGCAGGACGGCTGCATTCCGCCGGCTCTGGAAGGCCGCGACGTGCTGGCCACCGCGCAGACGGGAACCGGCAAGACGCTGGGGTTCCTGATCCCGATTGTTGAGCTGCTGCAAAAGCCGCAAACGCGCGGCCCCGCGGCTCATGCGCTGATTCTGCTGCCCACGCGCGAGCTGGCTATGCAGGTGGAGAAGGCGTTCCGCGACATTCGCACCAGCTCAGAGCAGACCGTGGCCCTGGTGGTGGGCGGCCTGCACGAAGGCCCGCAGCTCGAAGCCATTCGCCGCGGCGCAAAGCTCATCGTTGCTACGCCCGGCCGTCTAGAAGATTTTCTCAAGCGCAAGCTGGTGCGGCTGGACCAGGTAAAGATTCTCGTCCTCGACGAAGTGGATCGCATGTTGGACATGGGCTTTCAGCCGGCCATTGCGCGCATCGCGACCATGCTGCCGGCGGTGCGGCAGACGCTGTGCTACTCGGCCACGCTTGAGGGCGAAGTGAAGGACGTGGCGCGCAAGTACCTCAACAACCCGGCGCGCATCGAGATCGGTTCGGTGCTGAAGCCGGCCGAGAACGTGGAGCTGCGCACCTTTGAAGTGGAGCCGGACAAGAAACAGGAACTGCTCGAACACCTGCTCGATGCGGAACAGGGCAGCTTCCTGGTGTTTGTGCGCACCAAACACGGCGCGGAACGGGTGGCGCGGCGGCTGGTTCGCTCCGGCCACAAAGCCACGCAGATTCACGGCGACCGCACCCAGTCGCAGCGCAACCAGGCGCTGCGCAGCTTCTCCGAGGGCCATCACCGCATTCTCGTCGCCACCGACGTTGCCGCTCGCGGCATCGACGTGGCCAACGTGGCGCACGTCATCAACTTCGACATGCCCAAGGTTGCGGAGGACTTTGTTCACCGCGTCGGCCGCACCGGCCGCGCCTCGGCGCATGGCGTTGCGTCGACTTTCACAGGCCCGTCCGAGCGCGGCGAACTGCGCAAGATCGAGCGCACGCTGTCGATTCAGATGAAGCGGTTCCGGGTAAGGTCGGCGGAGCGGCCGGCAGCATAGCCACCTGGGGTGGGACAGACACTGCTTTCTGCTCAATAACATGCTTGTGCCTCATCCGACGCGAAAAACTCGCGTGGGGTGGGGCACTTGCTTTTTTGGGGCCTTTTAGTTGCGTTCAGTCTTTGATCGCTGCCAGTCTAAGCAGTCTGCGGCCGACCAGGAAGAACCACACCGGATAGAGCGGGCCGGCGATGGCCATGAGGACAACGCCGGCACCAGGCAGGAATTGGCCGCCAACGATATGGGCCAGGTCGAGCCCATGCATCACGATGCCCAGCCAGGCCGTGGTCTTGCTGAAGACGCCGCCGCGCAACATCACAACCGAGATGAGCACCGCGCCGCACTGGACCAGCACGCCGCCCAGGATAGCGCCGGTTGCGTGCCAGATATCGGCAGCCATGATGGCTTCTCCGGCGGCCAGCAACTGGTTCCTCGCCGCATCGCTGATTGACGCCGCGAACTTGTCGCTGAGCGGGATCATGGAGAGCGCCGTGGGCGTCGAGAGCAGCATCGTCAGTCCGGCGAAGGCCAGCACCGTGGAGAGCAGGGCGTTTGCCGCATCGGTCTTCCGCAACGCCGCGAAGAGGCCGAGAAACAGCAGATAGTAAAGCGGCATGACGGCGACGGTGGGCAGGTCGAGGCGCAGCAGGCCCACGACCCGGTGGTGCTCTAACAAATCGAAGGCCTGCGCGGCAGAGGCGGGCTGGCCGCCGAGCACAACCAACTGAACCATCGTCGCCAGCGAGTAAACGATCAACAGCAGCGCGGCGACACCGCCGATACGGCACAAGGGGCGGAGATCGCCGGGCGCTTCAGGGATTCGCCCGCTTGGCTCGTTGCGTGGGTTCATGTCTTCAGCCTCCCATGTGCGTGCGGAAGAATGCCACGATGCGGCGGCGGGCGTCCATTGTCGCTGCCTCGTTGTAGCCGATGGCTTTGAAGGGCAGGATCTTCAGGAAGCCGTAGCCGCGGTGATTGTTCATGAAGCTGTGGCCGGCGTCGGGATACTCCTTCACGTCGTGGGGAATGAGGGCGCGCTCCAGCTTTTGCTGCAACTGATCGGCTATGCCCTGCTCCCATTTGGCCATGCCGCCGTAGCTGCCGACGACCGGGCAGGCGGTGGAGAGAAAGTCATCGACATCCTTGGGCAGCGGTCCGCCGTAGTTGATGCTGGAGGCCGAGAAGCCGTGGCCCGAGGCCAGCAGCAGCGCGAATCCGCCGCCCATGCAGAAGCCGACGACGCCGACACGGCCATTGCAATTGGGCTGCGCGAGGAGCCAACTGCGCGCGGCTTCCACATCGTCAAAAGCCGCGCCGGTGCGGGCCATCAAATCGCGGATGACCTGGCGGATGCAAATGAGCCGGCCGCCCTTCCAGTAGAGGTCGGGGGCGACGGCGAGAAAGCCGGCTTCGGCCAGCCAGTCGGCCTGGTTGCGGTGGTCGCGGCTCATGCCGAAGATGTCGTGCAGGATAACGACGCCGGGAACCTGAGCTGGATCGGCGGGAGCGGCGAGCCAGGCGGGCATCGGACCGCGCGGAGTGGGAATGAGCACGTTGGGCATGGGTGTTCTCCCGGTTGAACGGCGGTGCTGTCGAGGTCGCCTCGATTCTACGACGCACGTGCGTCGGGGTGCGGTGACAGCGCGGTTAATATTGGGCGCGTCGGCGCAGTTAAGTTTGCGCTGCCGCGATCCCGCCCGCGGGAGCGGATTGCCCGCCGAACCTTCCCGTTGCGTAGAGATACCAGAGGAGCCACGCGGGGGTGGTCCACAGGAACCAGGGAGTGGTGATTTTGGGTCCGAAGAAGAACTCCGCCAGCGCAGCCGCGGCCACCACCGCGATGGGCACGAGCGAGCGCCGCGCAGCGAGCGCGCAGTAGACGCCGGCCAGCACGGCGGGCAGCAGCATGGACTCATCGGTGAGCCAGCCGAAGGGCGTACACATGGCTCCGACCAGCAGCAGCACGAGGCCGTGATCGAGCCAGTTCCAGCGGGTGCGCCGCGTCCAGAAGTAACCCGCCGCAAACACGCTTGCGCAGGCCTCGGGAACAAATTGCAGCCATACGGTATGCGGGGAGACGAGCATGCGGAAGTAGACGCTGAGCGCGGGCACGGCCTCGTCGAGCGCTCCGCCCAGGTGCATCATCTGCGCGTACTGCGCCCAGGCGTTTTTATCCAGCACGTAGGAGAGCGCGCAACTGGCCGCGAGCGCGGCGGCGAAGCCGGCGAGGATGCGGCCAGTCCTGGCGGCGATGGACCACAGAATCAGCGCAACGCCGAAGGGGAAGAACAGGTGCGGCTTGAGCGAGCAGAGCAGCAGGGCCGCTCCGGCAAGATAGGGGCGCGTGCGGTGGAAATAGAGAAAAAGCACCACGCCGAGGAGCAAAAAAATGCCGAATTGCCCGGCCTGAAAGCAGGCCAGGACGGGGGCGAAGACGTAGCCCAGCAGATGAAAGCGATTGTCGGGCTTCCCGTGCAGCACCCAGACGAGCAGAAGGGCGAGCGAAAGCCCGCCCAGCAACACCAACAGCCAGAGAATGAGCGCGGTTTTGGGGCTGAGCAGGCCCAGCGGCAGGGCCACAAAGAAGGCCACCGGCGGATTGCGCATCATCAGCAGCGGTTCAGCCGGATCGCGGCCCGCGGCTAACTCAAGGCTGCGCGCGGCCTGGAAGTCGTAGGGATTTTTGCCGTGCACCAGCAACTGGCCGGCGGCCCAGTAGGAGATGAAGTCGCGCCCGGCGGCGTTCTTGTCGCTGAGGCCCACCATGTAAAGGACAACCACAAAGCACAGGCCCGCGGCCACAATGGCGGCGGCGGCAAGGACGCGCAGGGGCTTCTTCAACGGCGGCTCGTTTCCCCTCAGAGGTGTCGCCGGCCGGCTTGCGGATCAGGCAGTTCTTGCGCCAGAGCGGCCAAAGCAACGAGGGCGGTTTTTGGTTTCTCCCACTCTATCAGTAGGCCGCGATGCCGGTCAGGTGCTGGCCCAGGACAAGGGTGTGAATGTCGTGCGTGCCCTCGTAGGTCTTCACGCTCTCCAGGTTCATCATGTGGCGCATGATGGGGTAGTCCTCGGTGATGCCATTTGCCCCCAGGATGTCGCGGGCCAGCCTGGCGCATTCCAGGGCCATCCACACGTTGTTGCGCTTGGCCATGGAGATATGCTGGTGGCCTTCCTTGCCGGCATCCTTCAGGCGCCCCACCTGCAACGAGAGCAGTTGGGCTTTCGAGATCTCGGTCGCCATCCACACCAGTTTCTCCTGGATGAGCTGGTGCGAGGCGATGGGCTGGTTGCGGAATTGCTTGCGGGTCTTGGCGTACTGGAGGGCCGTGTTGTAGCAGTCCATGGCCGCGCCGATGGCGCCCCAACTGATGCCGTAGCGGGCCTGGTTCAGGCACATCAGCGGGCTCTTCAGGCCGCCGGCGCCCGGCATCAGGTTGGCCGCGGGCACGTGCACGTCCTGGAGCGAGAGGCCGCTGGTGACCGAAGCGCGCAGGCTCCACTTGCCGTGCACATCGAAGGCGCTGAAGCCGGGGCGGTCGGTCTCGACCAGGAAGCCGCGGACCTTATGGTCCTCGTCCTCCACCCTGGCCCAGATGACGGCGATGTCGGCGATGGTGCCGGTGGTGATCCACATTTTTTCGCCGTTGAGGATGTACTCGTCGCCGGACTTTCGGGCGGTGGTGGTCATGCCTCCCGGATTGGAGCCGAAGCCGGGCTCGGTCAGCCCGAAGCAGCCCAGTTTTTCGCCGCTGGCCAGGGCCGGCAGCCAGGTGTTCTTCTGCTCGTTGGAACCGAAGGTGTAGATGGGGTACATGACCAGCGCCGACTCCACGCTGACAAAGCTGCGCAGGCCGGAGTCGCCGCGTTCCAGTTCTTGCGTGACGAGGCCGTACTCCACGTTGGACATGCCGGCGCAGCCGTAGCCCTCGAGGTTGGCGCCGAAGAAACCCATTTCGCCCATCATGGGGACAAGCTCGCGCGGGAAGCGGCCCTCGCGGAAACATTCCTCGATGATGGGAATGATGTTGTCGTCGACGAAGTCGCGGGCCGTGCGGCGAACCAGGAGTTCGTCTTCAGAGAAGCTGGCGTCGAGATGGAGAAAGTCGAAGTTCTGGAATTTGAAGCCCATGATTGCACCTGCCTATCGGCGAGAGATCAAAACAGACAAGGGTAGCAGAGGGACTAGGGAACAGGGAACAGGGAACAGGGAATAGGGAACAGGGAACAGGGAACAGGGAACAGGGAATAGGGAATAGGGAACAGGGAACAGGGAATAGGGAATAGGGAATAGGGAATAGGGAACAGGAGTATAATCAATGCATTGATGGATGCATGAAGGGAGGAGCCGATGAGCCGCAGAATCGATGCGCACACCGCGCGGACTCAGTTTGGACAGGTGATGGACCGGGCGATCGCGAACAAGGAACGGTTTGTTGTAGATCGCCGCGGAGAGCCGGCGGTGGTGATTTTGAGCGTTCAAGATTATCTCGAGAACGTTGCAACTGCTCCTGACTGGCTTCGGGAAGCGTGGGCGGACGCGAAGAAAAGGGGCCTGGATAAGCTGACGATGGACGAGATCGACGCCGAAATAGATGCCTACCGGCGCGACAAGCTGGCCGCTCGAACGGCTGCCCAAAAATGATTCGCGCGGTGCTGGATACGAATGTGCTTGTGTCGGCGCTCATTTCTCCATTCGGCAACGAAGCGCGGGCGTTGGACGCCGTTCTGAAGGGCAGAATCACGCCGTGCCTCTCTACGGGCGTGCTGAGAGAATATGCCGAGGTGCTTGCGCGGCCGAAATTCAGCTTTTCGTCGGAGCAGATTGACGGACTGCTCGGCTTGTTGCAAGCGAAAGGGGTTCTATTTGAGCCCTTGCCCGCCCCAGGAGCTTCACCCGACCCAGGGGATGACAATCTGATTGCCTGCGCTCTTGAAGCGAATGCGGATTTCCTTGTTACCGGCAACAAGCGCCATTTCCCGGCGGAGGCGTACGGACAAGCCAGGGTTGTTTCGGCAAAGGAGCTGCTGGAAGCATTGGGGCAGGTCCAAACCTGAGCACGATCACAAGAGGCGCGGCGTAAATGGGGCGCACAGCTCTGCTCTGGCCCCTTATCCCTGCTCTACTCCAGAAACTCGCGGACGAACTTGTTGTCGGTGTGGACCAGCTCGTGGATGGAGCCGTCGAAGATCAGGCGGCCTTCTTCGAGCATGAGGAAAGTGGTGTTGGGGTCGGTCTCGCCTTTGGGGAGCGCGGCCATGCGGCCAAGCTCGGGGTCGAACCGGTGGGTGCAGAGTGTGAAGGCGTCTTGCAGGCGGTGCGTGACCAGGATGGACGGGGTGCGATAGACGTCGCGCTGCTTCATCACCAGTTCGATGATGGTGGTGGAGGTGATGGGGTCGAGGCCGCCGGTGGGCGAGTCGTAGAGGATGAGTTCGGGCTGGTGGATGAGGGCGCGGGCGATGGCCACGCGGCGCTTCATGCCGCCGGAGAGGCTGGCAGGATAGAAGGCGAAGGTGTTGTCGAGTTCGACGAAGGTCAGGGCCTGGTGAACGCGGCGGTCAATCTCCTCATCGGGCACGCGCTCCTGGACGAGCTGGTAGGCCACGTTGTCGCGGACGGTGAGCGAGTCAAAGAGAGCGCCCTCCTGGAAGACCATGCCGGTGCGGTTGCGCAGGGGGAACAACTGCTCCTCGCTCTTGGTGGAGATCTCTACGCCGAACAGTTGAATGCTGCCCTGGTCGGGCCGCAGCAGTCCGTTGATCAGCTTGAGCAGCACGCTCTTGCCCACGCCGGCGGGGCCGAGCAGGATGCGGGTCTCGGCGGGCGCCACGGCGAAGCCGATGTCCTCGAGAACCGGCGGGCCGTCGAAGGAGATGGAGACATGGCGGAGGGCCACGACCGGCGCCGCGGCGATCGGGGAGTCCTGCGGGCCGGGGGGTGCGGATGCGCGCGTCGCCGTCATAGGGGTGGCATGAGGGTGAGCATCACCTGGGTGAGCAGGAAGTCGGCGAAGATGATGATGACCGAGGAGAAGACCACGGCATCGATGGTGGAGCGGCCCACGCCCTCGGTGCCGCCGCTGGTTCTCATGCCGTAGAAGCAGCCCACCGAGGCGATGATGAAGCCGGAGACCAGCGGCTTGACCAGTCCCTGGATGATGTCGGGGTAGCGAAGGTGCTCCCAGGCCTGGGAGAAGTACTGCGTGCCGTTCTGGTGATTCATGAAGACGGTGACGAAACCGCCGCCGAAGATGCCAAAGGCGTCGGCCAGGATGGTGAGAAAGAACAGCATCGAGATGCAGGCGAAGAGGCGCGGCGTGACCAGCTTGCGCATGGGGTCCACGCCCAGGGCGCGCATGGCGTCGATCTGCTCGGTGACCACCATGGAGCCCAGTTCGCTGGCCATCGAGGAGGCGTTGCGGCCGGCCACCATGATGCCGGTCAGGACCGGGCCCAGTTCGCGGATCATGGTAAGCGAGACAAAGCGGCCGGTGACGGCGGTGGCGCCGAACTGCGCCAGTGTGGCCTCGGATTGCAGCGCCAGCACGCCGCCGGTGAAGAAGCCGGAGAGCAGCACGATGGTCGTCGAGCCCACGCCGATGATGTTGGCCTGCATGAGGAAGTCGGTCCAGTAGCGGGGCGGGCGGAACAGATTCATGACCGCCCGGTACCCGAACAGGGTGTAGTCCTGCGCGGTGTGCACGATGTCCTTGGCGGTTCTTTCGACGATTCCGATGGCCATGTGGTTTGCCGCGTGGCCCGGTAAGGGGCTTGCCGCTCTCCTTGCGCAAGGGGATGCAAGGACAGGATAGCGCATCGCGCGGGGGTGAAGGCAGACGGAGCCGGCGCGACGGCCGCGGCGAGCGATGGGACGGGCGCGCGGTAAACTGGCAATGGAAGCGAGGAACCTTGCCCCCCGAAGCGGCAGAAAAGCTGGACGCATTCTTTGCAGCCTTTGCGGGCGGCGCCGAGCCGCTTCTGCTGGTGGACTACGACGGCACACTGGCGTCCTTCCGGGTGAACCGGTTTGTGGCGCGACCGTGGGCTGGCGTTCGGGAGCTTCTGAAACTCATCCAAGACCAGAAGAAAACGCGGATAGCGGTCATCACCGGCCGGCCCGCGGCGGAGATTGCGCCGCTGCTGGGGGTCGATCCGCCGCTCGAGGTTTGGGGCCTGCACGGAGCCGAGCGCCTCTTGCCCGACGGACGGCGCGAACTCTCGTTGGCTCCGCCGGCCACGCAAGCCAAGCTTGAAGAACTCAAGCAACAACTGCGGCGCGATGCGCTGGGCGGACTGTTTGAAGATAAGGCCAATGGCGCGGTGATGCACTGGCGCGGCCACGCGCGGCACAGGCAGGCGCTGATCGAACAGCGGACGCGCGCCCTGTTTGAGCCGCTGGCCAAGCTGGAGGGGCTGGACCTTCTGGAGTTTGAAGCGGGACTGGAGTTGCGCGCGGGGCGCGACAAAGGCGGCGCGGTTGAGGCGATTCTGGCGGAGACGAGAGCCGGCGATAAGCCTCCCGGACCAGTCGCGTATCTCGGCGACGACCTCACCGACGAGGCCGCGTTTCGCGTGGTGAATGCGCTGGAGGGAGCGCACCTCAGCGTCCTGGTGCGGCGCGCCCTCCGCGAGACGGAGGCGGGCGTCTGGTTGCGGCCGCCGGAGGAGTTGAGGGAGTTTCTGGGAAGGTGGCTGGAAGTTGGAAGCACAAACCGGTGATTAGCGGCGCTTACAGCCGAAAACAGCTTGATTCATCCTCTTCAGGGTAAGGGCAGTATGCGCAAACGCGTGCGATTCGGATCGACCGTGATCAGCGCGCCCCACTCCAGTTCACCTGCCACCTGGAGAATGGCGGAGACGACCCGCTTTCCAATTGCACCCAAACTGAGATCGGCAGCGCGGATTTGCACGACGCTCGGTTTCTCGCCATGCGTGGCGGCCAGAATCGCGCTGAAGTCGAGATCGTGTGGCAGCACCACATAGCCGTTTGCGCCCGCAAAGGCCATAATCTCCGAATCTGGAGCGTTTGGCGCACCAAGTGTCGACCAATGCGCAGCCTCAATCCCCACGCTGCCCAGCAGGTTCACCCATTGCGGAGACAGGTTCATGTCGACAAGCAGTCTCATGCCGTGGCCAGCACGACCTCTCGCTCCTCCATCCGCCAGGCGGCGTAGCGAAGCGCCTGCATGATGTCCTCATGTTCTAGGTAGGGGTAGGCTGCGAGGATCTGATCGATGCTCTGCCCTGCGCCGATCTGGCCCACAATCATGCCAACGGTCACGCGCATTCCGCGAATGCACGCTTTGCCGCCCATCACGTCGGGATTCTGGGTGATGCGATTCAGTTGAGTCATCGGATACACCTTCCTGACACTCATTTTCTCACGGTATCGGTTTCCTGGCGCGGATTTCAGAAATCAGAGGACCGGGGGTGGCGCAGCGCTTACTGGACAAGATGCACACTCTGCGCGTAACGGGTAGCTGCATCTTGAAACCCGCCGTTTTCTGTCCTGGCGGTCTCCCAAAACCGCTTGTCGAGCGCATCGAAGCCCAAGGTTGCTGTTGCTTCCACGAAGCCGAGATAGAAGTTCTCGGCCTTCTTGAAGATCTGTTTCAGGTCTCTTGATTTGCGACTCGAAGCTACCAGCAATGCGTCCCAACGTTGGTCGCGGTCACGAGGGTATGGAGTGCCTAGCGGGAGTGCGGCTGGTTCGAGGAGAGTAGCTGTTTTCGGCATCCCCATTCCGCGAAAGCCCTCCGCACCCTCAGGCACAAGCATACCCGTCGTGTTCCAAAATAGCTGGAGGAAGCCGCCGTTGTGAGTCTCGGCCAAGCACATGTGGGCGGCAAAAAGAAGCACGCAGGGACGCGGCGCCGCGGTGATCGAGGCAGCAAACTCCGCCGGGCTATTGCCGTAATCAATTGTCGAGAAAAGCGGCTTGACGAGCTCCCAATATGAACCGATGGATTCGGGCATCCCACACCTCGTCCTGAGCATACAAATGCGTCAAAGCAGATGCAATGGCGTATTCCATCACAGGAACCGGCTCGGGCAGCGGGAAACTGATCACTGTTCCCTGTTCCCTGTTCCCTCGCTACTCTCTGCCCTTTTTGCGAATCTCAATGTTCAGGCGCTTGATCTTCTGGTTCAGGGTGGAGAGGGGGATGCGAAACTGCTCGGCGGCGTCGGTCTGGTTCCAGTTGCAGCGCTCCAGCTTCTCGATGATGATGCGGCGCTCGATGTCTTCAAGGATGTCGAAGAGCGAGGCGTTGGGGTTGTGTTCGAGCAGCGCGTCCTGGAAGCTGCGGCCGGTGATGTGGCCAGGCAAGAGATCGGAGCCGATGACCGGGCCGGAGGAAAGCACCACGCCGCGCTCTATGGAATTTTCGAGTTCGCGGACGTTGCCGGGCCACTCGTAATCCATCAGCGCGCGCAGGGCGTCGGCGGAGAGCTTGCGCGGGGAGAGTCCGTTTTCGTTGGCGTAGAAGTCGAGGAAGTGCTGCGCCAGCAGGGGAATGTCTTCGCGGCGCGCGCGCAAGGGCGGCAGGTCCACTGTGATCACGTTCAAGCGATAGAAAAGGTCTTCGCGGAAACGGCCGTCTTTGACCGCCTGGCGCAGGTCGATGTTGGTGGCGGCGAGAATGCGCACGTCCACCTGGATCTCCTGGATGCCGCCCAGGTGCATGAAGCGCCGGTCCTGCAGGACGCGCAGAATCTTGGCCTGCGTGTCGGAACCCATGGTGGCGATCTCGTCGAGGAACAGCGTGCCGCCGTTGGCGACCTCGAAGAGACCTTTCTTGGACGCGATAGCCGAGGTGAAGGCGCCCTTGACGTGGCCGAAGAGCGTGGACTCCAGCAGCTCCGACGGCATGGCGCCGGTGTTGATGGGGACGAAGGGCTTGTCCTTGCGCGGAGAATTGGCGTGGATGGCCTTGGCGATCATCTCCTTGCCGGTGCCGCTCTCGCCCTGGATGAGAACAGTGGAGCGGCTGGGCGCCACCTGCGCAATCAGGTCGAAGACCCTGAGCATGATCTCGCTTTTGCCCACGATGTTGGCGAAGTTATAGCGCTGTTTGAGGGTGCGCTTGAGTTGGAGATTCTCTTCCTCGGCCTTGTGGCGGGCAACGGCGGAGCGAATGTCGGCCAGCAGCTTCTCGTTGTCCCAGGGCTTCTGGACAAAGTTTTCCGCGCCGGCGCGCACCGCTTCGACCACGTTGTCCACCGTGCCATAGGCGGTGATCATGATGACCGGGAGCTCCGGCTGGCGCTCCTTGATCAGCGGCAGCAGCTCCAGGCCGCTCTGGCCGGGCAGCGCCAGGTCGAGCAGCACCAGGTCGAAGTTCTCCTGCTCCAGTGTGCGCAGGCCCTGCTCGCCGTCGTTCGCCATTCTGACCGCATAGCCCTCCAGGGTGAGCAGCACTTCCAGCGACTCGCGGATGGCCGCCTCGTCGTCGATCACAAGGATGCTGGCGACAGCCGAGCTGTCGGCGGCGGCGGGCGCGGCGCCAGGCGCGGCGATGGGCGCGTTCAAGGGCAGATCGACCTCAGGCATGTACGGAATTCCTCAACAGCGGAAACTCGAGATGAAACGTTGTGCCGGCGCCCACGGCGCTCTCGACGTGAATCTTGCCGGCGTGCTCCTGGATGATCCCGTAGGAAACCGAAAGGCCCAGCCCGGTGCCGCGCCGATCGCCCGGCCGGGGCGTGATCTTGGTGGTGAAAAACGGATCGTAGATACGCTTCAGATGCTCGGGCGCAATGCCGGAGCCGGAGTCGGTGACGATGGCTTCGACGTGACCGTTTACCGCCGTGGACACGCGCAGGCGGCCGCCCTCGGGCATGGCTTCCTTGGCGTTCAACAGAAGATTGAGAAACACCTGCTGGAGCTTGCCGGGGTTGCCGTGGATGGCGGGCAGCTCCTCCACCAGGTCCAGGTCCACGTGAATCTGCGCCGTCTTGAATTGGTGCTCGAGCAGCGAAAGCGTGTCGCGAATGACCTGGTTCAGATTAGTCTCGCGAAACTCGGTGGTGGAGGTGCGCGAAAAGTTCAGCAGTCCATTGGCGATCTCGGCGGCGCGGAAACTTTGCTGGGTGATCTTGTCCAGCACCGGACCCAGGCGCGGATCGGCCTTCAACTGCTTGGACAGCATCTGCGCGTAAGAGGAGATGACGGCCAGCGGGGTGTTGATCTCGTGCGCCACGCCGGCAGCCAGCAGGCCAATGGAGCTGAGCTTGTCGGCCTGCGCCAGTTGCGACTCGAGCGATACCCGCTCGGTAATGTCGTCGACCAGGATGATGCGGCCCACGGATACAAAATCGCGCGAGAGCAGCGGCGCGATGGCGATGTTCACGGTGCGCTGCTCGCCGGCGCGGGTGGTGAGGCGGAACTTGTAAAGGTGGTGGACGCCCTGTTCGCTGCGGAAGCTGTCGATGGCATCGACGAAGTCGGAGGGGAAGACGGAACGAAGTTCCTGGCCGAGGGCTTCGGCGCGGCTGAGGGCGTACATGGCCTCCATCTGCGCGTTCCAACTCTCGACGCGATCGTCGAGATCGAGGGCGAGGATGCCCACATTGATCGATTCGACGATGTTTTCGTTGAACTCCTTGAGCCGCTCGAACTCGCCGATCTTGGCTTCAAGCCGCGCGTAGAGGCTGGCGTTCTGGAGGGCGATGCCGATGTAGCTGGCCAGCGACTCGAGCAGTTCGACGTCTTCGCTGGACAGAAAGTCGCCGCCAATGGTGCGTCCCAGGCCGATGACGGCGAAGGTGCGCGCGGCCGCGCCGTCCTGAACGCGGCAGGGCAGATAGTAGTTGAGGTCGAGGAGCGCAGCGGTGCGCTGCTGCTCTTCCGGCAGGTGCAGCGCGGCTTGGGCGTTCTCCAAAAAGATGTGCGAGTGGTCCTGCGTCTGGTCGAAGTTCAGGAAGCCCAAAGCCAGCGGAGCCAGCCCGTCGCGTTCCTGCGCCCTGGTCACTTCGGCGGGCAGCCCATGTGCAGCGGCCAGCCGCAGCCGCCCCGAATCCTGCATCACAAACACCGCAACCCGCGCCACCAGCAGAGTGCGCGGCAACCGCTCCACAATCGACTCAAGCAAGGCCTCAAGGTCGGTCTCCGAACTCAGGCCGCGGCCGAATTCGACCAGGGCCTTGCGGTAGTCGTAGCGATGGCGGTCGAAGGCGCGGTCGACCCAGCCCTGAATTCTGCGCTTGAGAGGTTCAAAGAAGGCCAGCGCCAGCACAATGGCGATGCCCTCGCCCCAGTCCCTGACCGGCACGGGCAACTGATTGTGGGCCAGTCCGGCTGCCGCCGCGATCACCCCAAAGTAGCCGCCCAGGATCAGCCCGGTGGCCAGCGTGTAAGCCACGCCGCGTTTGAAGATCAGGTCGGTGTCCATCAGGCGGTAGCGGACGATGGCCCAACTGAAAGTGAGCGGAAGAAAGACCAGCGAGAGGCCCGCCAGATCGGTGAGCAGCCGCGGCGGGCGCAGGTCCAGCAGGAATGGAACGGCCGAGAACAGCGTGAATGGCAGCACCGCCAGCAGGGTGCCGCGGGTAACCCATTTCAATTGCTGCCGCAGCAACGGGGTGTCGGCCTTCTTGTAGCTGCGCAGGAACAGCAGCGCGGCCAGCACATAGAAAAGGACATCGTAGCCGGTGCCTGTCTGGTCAAGTCTGTGCTTCAGCAGCCCGGTTGCCTGGCGGGTCTGGATGGCCCACAGCCACAGCCCCAGCAGGCCCGCACCTGGAGCATAGATCAGCGGCAAGAGCCAGCGGCGGCGGATTTTCTTGAAACGCTCCTCCGGGAAGCTGAGCGCAAAGTGGAGGAAAAGCGCTGGCTGCAGCGATTCAGCCGCTACGTTCAACCAAAAGACCGTCCAGTCCAGCCAATTCAGCTCTCCGGTATATTTCAGCGTGCACAGCGCGAAGGAAACCAGGCAAAACAGGTAGAAGTGCGTGGCGCGCGCGGCCGTCCAGCGGCGGAACAGAACGTAGATGCCGATGCCCAGGTAGACCAGGCCGATGATGCGCTGCGCCTGTGCCAGGCCCCGGTCCAACGGCTCGGGGATAACCACCACGGGCGTGTCCAGCGGGATGCCGTCGCGTGTGATTGCGTAACTCGCCTTGCCATAGATTCCGGTCCGATAGAGAACATGTTCCAGGTCGGCCAAATGCACAATGGTGCTCTTGGGCATTGGCTCCCGGGGCGGGATCTGCGAGTGGGCCTGGATCTCCGCTTTCTGGGCGGGGTTCTTTGCGAGCGGCTTTTCAGCGCCCAGCAGGTCCTGGGTCTGCATCTCCGGGCGTTGCGGGGCGGTATCCGGCATCACCTCGGCGCCGGTCAGAAGGTCGTGCTCCCGGATACCAGCGCGCTCGGCTGGGCTGTTGGGAAGCACCTTGACGGCTTCCACCCCCCCCTGGACCTCACGCCACCAGACCCCGTCGTCGGGCTGTTGGAACTCAGACTCCTGGCGGAGATTCAAGACCGCAAGCGCGATGAGGCCCGCCGTGGCCACGGCAAGGACGATCGCCTGTAAACGGTTGAAGAGGTTCGTTTCCATGGGGGACACGTTCTACTCTGTCAGGTTTTGTAGCACGTCGGTTGCCATGTGATTGAAATGCGCAGTTACTTAAGAAACGAATCGCAATCATTTGAGAATACACGAGATAGGGACGCAAAGCCGCAAAAAATGTCAACCGGGCAGGGTGTGATTTCTGGTGAAGATGCAGGAAACGGTAGGTGGTATCCGCGAAAAGGGATCGAACTATGGAAACTGGTAGAGGTCTGAACAGAGAGAGGTTAAGGCAAAAAACTGGGTGAGCCAGGCGCGAAACCTACCTCTAGCAGACGATTTCTCGCCGATGAGACCCCGTTTGGTCCTGTCTCTTCCAGGGAACATCTGAACAGGTTCCTGTTGCGATCAAGCATTCCCTCAGGGGCTAACCCGCGCTGTCTTTTCAGCCTTTTGCGGCACGGCTAAAGCCGTGCCCTTTCAAAGCCTCGATTTGTTCAGAGGTTCCCTAGCCCTGCCCGTAGGTGGCCCTTGGGCCATGCTTCCGCTGGTAGTGGTGTTCGGAAACGTACAGCGGAATTCCGGAATCGGACACGCCTGAATGATCAGGCCCCAGGCGGAGAAGGACGGAGCGAAAGGCCAGGCGGGCGATGTACTCCAGCACGTCGGCGTGTTCGACGGCCTCGGCCGGGGTCTTTCCCCAAACGAAAGGGGCGTGGCCGGAGACCAGCACGCCGGGGACGGCAATGGGGTCCAGGCCTTCGGCCCGGAAGCGGCGGACGATTACGGCTCCGGTATTCCGCACGTAGGCCTCGGCGACCTCCTCGGCGGTCAGCGGATCGGTCACCGGCACGGGCCCATGGAAGTAGTCGGCGTGGGTGGTGCCGAGGCAGGGAATGGGCCGGCCGGCCTGCGCCCAGGAGGTGGCAAACTCGGAGTGGGTGTGGACGACGGCGCCGATTTGCGGAAACTCGCGGTAGAGATAAGTATGTGTATCCAGGTCGCTTGAGGGGCGCAGCGCGCCCTCGACGACCTTCCCGTCGAGGTCGGTCACCACCAGGTCGGCGGGGGTGAGCGTGGCATAGTCGACGCCGCTGGGCTTGATGACGACCAGCGGCTCCGATCCAGACCGGTCGACGCCGCTGGCGTTGCCGAAGGTGTGCGGAGCGAGGCCGCGGCGGGCAATCTCCTGGTTGGCGCGGAGGACTTGAAGGCGAAGATCGGCGAGCAACATGGCGATGACTCCCGGATTTTGCGGGTGGAAAGCGTTTACTAAAACAAGTTTACAGCTTGCAAGGTCCGGTTCGCCGGTCTCAGGGATCGTCTCTCGACCTAATCCGCCGGATCCACCAGGTATTGCTCCAGCTTGCCGTCGGGGTAAGCGTAGGTGGTCAGCGCCAGCCGCTTGCCGGGAAAGACGATCTGGAAGGCGCGGAAGGTCATGCCTCCGCGCAGCTCAGTGCGGGTCTGGTGGAAGGTCAGCGGCTCGCCCAGGGGACCGAGGCTGGAGCGGAAGTCGGCCACCGTCTGCTCGTCGAAGTAGTCGTTGAGATTGGGAGCGAGAAGGCTGCGGTCGATGCGGCCTATTTGCAGGTTGCGAAAGAGGTCGAGGGCCTGCTTTTCGGCGCCGGAGGGAGCGGCGGTTCCGGCCACGGTGGAGGCGACCAGTTGCGCGATCTCCCCGGCCCCGCCGGCCATGTGGTTGGTGAGGACGGCCACGGCGATGGCGTCGTCGGGGAGCACTTGGTTGTCGGACACGAAGCCTGTGACTTCGCCGCCGTGCTCGATGGAGCGGTGGCCGTCGCGCTCGGTAACTTCCACGCCAAGGCCGTAGTGGGTACCTTTGCCGTCTTTGAGCTTCACCGCCGTAAACATCTGCCCGAAGCTCTCTGGCTTCAGGCTCGTCAGTGCCAGCAGGCACTCATCCCACAGCGCCAGGTCGGGCGCCCTCATGGCCAGTTCGCCGGCGGCGAACATCCAGCCACGCCCTTCCTTGGGCGCCAATCTCAGCGGTCCCAGCGCCGCGCGCACATAGGGAGTTGCGTCGGGCGAGGTCAGTTTTGTCTCGTCCGAATTCCATACCGACTTCATGGCCAAAGGATGAAAAATGTGCTCGTTGAGAAAGTCCATCAGCTTTTCGCCGCTTACCTTCTCCACAATCAGCCCGGCAATGACGAAATTGGTGTTCGAATACTGCCACTTGGTTCCAGGCTCAAAGTCGAGCGGCTTTTTGGCCCACGTGTCGATGATTTGCTGGGCCGTCTCCGGCTTCATCATGGGCGTCATCAGGTAGTCCTCGGGCCAGTAGTCCTGGTAGCCGGAGGTGTGGGAGAGAATCTGGCGGATGGTGACTTCGTTGCCGCGGGTGAGGCCGGGAATGTACTTGCCCACCGTATCGTCGAGCGAGAGCTTTCCCTGTTCCTGGAGCAGCAGGATGGCCGCGGCCGTGAACTGCTTGGAGATCGAGCCGATGGAGTAACGCATCTCCGGCGTGGCGGCCAAGGCGGGCTCCGTGCCCGTGGCCAGCCGCGCCAGCCCGTAGCCGTGGGTGTAGACCAGCTTGCCTTGCTGGACCAGGGCGACCGAGGCCGAGGGCACGCCTCGCTGTTCCATCACCTGCGCGGCAATCAAGTCAACACGGGCCTTGAGGGCGGGGTCGAGAGTGTCGACGGTTTGCGCGGCCAGGGTCATCGGGGCGAGGGCCGCGAGGTTGAGAACGGCGAGGGCGAAAAGGGCGGTGCGGAACGGTCTACGAAGCATGGGCGGAATGTATCTCCTCACATGCGGCATGGTAAACGATTGGGTCATGCGGTGCGGGCCAGGGTGAGCGCGGTAATGTCGTCGTCCTGCCCGAACAGCTCCGCTGTTTTAGCGATTTGGTCGGCGGATTTGCCGCTTATCGCCGCCGCGCGCTCAAAGCCAAACAGCGCGCCGGCCTTGTCCCGCGCCTCGACAACGCCATCGGTGAGCAAGGTGAGCTGCTCGCCCGGCACCAGGCGGAATGCGGATTCAGGGTAGGTCGAATCCGCTGCAATCCCCAGCGGCAGGCCGTTTTCAAGCGGGAGTTCTTTGCCGGATAGGTAGGGCGCAATGTGGCCGGCGTTGGCGATGGTGAGCTTTCCGTCCGCGTCGGCGCGGAGGACGAGGCAGGTTGTGAATCCGCCACTGCTGCGGGCCAGCATGCGCTGGTTCATGGCGGCCAGGATCTCGCCCGGACTCTGGGTGTAATGCGCCAGCGTTCGCACCGTGCCGACGAGCAGGGAGACGGTCATGGCCGCCGGCATTCCCTTGCCGCTCACGTCGCCAATCACAGCCAGCACTCCGCCTCCTTTGACGGCCACAATCTGGAAGAAGTCGCCGCCCACCTGGCCTGCCGGCTTGTAGACGCTGTGCAGAACGAAGCCGGGGATGGTGGGGATGTCTTCCGGAATCAGCACCTGCTGGACCGTCCGCGCGGCCTCCAGTTCAGCGGCGACGCGGGCCCGGTCGCGAGCGATGGCGAGGGTACGGAGAACAAGAAACAGCAGCAAAGCGATGTAGAAGATGCAGTCGCCGATGCGGTAGAAGTCCACATCATAACTTCCAATGGAGATGGAAAAGACCACCAATGGATACAGTGACGTGAAGTGCGTCCAGGAGATCAAATCGCAGACGAACTTCCAGTAGTCCGCGAGGCTGCCGATGAGAATGGCGGGGAGCAGAACGCCGGCATCGCGATTGCCTTGGAACCAGCCCCGGAGAAGAAGCAGCGGTAGAAGGACCTTAACGGTGAGGACCGGGAGATAGAACCCAACGATTTGAAGAGCGGGCGATCCGATCCCCAGGGAGTTGAGCAAAGGCACGAAGAAGGCGAGAGAAGAAATGACCTGCAGCATCAGGAGCCAGCGCTTGCGCGGCAGGTGAAGGACCAGGCGTACGACTTCGATCAAGGCAAAATTCTCGAGGCAGAGACCGACCCACATGAGCGCGTAAACGGGCAGGGAGGATTTGAAATAGACCCTGACCAGGGCGGCCAAGACTGCGCTTGCGGCAAACAGATAGATGGAGATGGCAAGGTACTCGAATTGAGTGCGGAGGGCAAGGAAGAGGGCGAAGGAGACCAATGCGACAACGAGTGCGAATCCGCAAAGCAGAAGGGCTGGGCCGGCTTGATGGGCGACAACATAGCTGGCAAGCAATGGCGCCGATTCTTGACTGATCAGGAAGATCGAGTCGGAAGCGAGGGGTCTGCTTGCGCCGGAGCCATTGGAGCTAAGAGTGTTGACGGCGCAACGAATGGCCAGGACAAGATCGCCGGCCGGGGTAATGGCGCTGTCTGGAACCGGAAAGGCGAGCAGGATGTTGTGCCCGGCTCGAAATCGATTCCGCATTTGGCCGTTTGCTCCAACGCGGGCGCCGTTTGCGTAGACCTCGTAACTGCCGTTTACCCCCGCAACTCCAACTGCGAGGTTGCGCGTGCCGGGGCGAAGATGGACGTGGATGCGGTACCAGGCATAGGAAAGATTGCGATAGCCGTATTGGGTGAGCTGTTCTTCGGCGGAGATGGTCTTCCATGCGCTGTCATCGAAGGTGGGCGAGGCCCAGGCGGGGTTGTCACCGGGAGCGAAAAGCCAGTTGGGACCGAGCTGGACGAGTGCTCCAAATTGGGTGGCGTCAACATGGCGAGGATCGGGCGCAGCGGGCTGGGCTTGCAAACACGCTGTGCAAACGGCGGCGAGGAGCAGAAATCCGAAGGCCAGAAATGTACGGGATCGCATCGACGTAACTATAACGCAACGTTGGTACGATAGGCTGGAGTTCGCGGGGGGCAGTTGTCCGCCGCAAAGGAGCAGGGGTAGTCGATGAAGCGGTTGATTGAAGGACACAAGAGGTTTCTAGCGGAGGCGTTTCCTTTGAAGCGCGGCCAGTTTCACCTGCTGGCCGAGGGGCAACAGCCGGAGACGCTGTTTATCACCTGCGCCGACTCGCGCATCGTCCCCGACCTGATTCTGCAAACGCAGCCCGGGGACCTGTTTCTTTGCCGCAATGCGGGCAATGTGATTCCGCGCGCGGGTGAGCCGGGCGGCGGCGTCTCGGCCACCATCGAGTACGCGGTCGAGGTGCTCAAAGTGCGCCATCTCATCGTCTGCGGCCACTCCGACTGCGGCGTGATCCGGGCGCTGATGGACCCCGAGCGGCTCACGGGCCTTTCCAGCGTCCAGGACTGGCTGCGGCACGTGGAGCCGGCCTGGGCCTATGTCGGCGAAGTGGAGCGCAACGCCGGCGAGCTGACCCGCCACACCGCGCTCACCCATGCCAACGTCCTGGTCCAGTTGGACAACCTGCGGACACATGCCTACATCCGCCGCGCCCTGGCCGAGAGCCGCCTCCAGGTTCACGGCTGGTACTACGACATCCTCAGCGGGGGCATTGAGCAGTTTGACGAGGGGGCCGGGAAGTTTGTGTCGCTGGCCGGATGAGCCGATACAGAGAGCAACAGGGGGCCTCGTCCTGGAGGGAATATGGCCAACGTAATCGATGCCGGCGAATTGGAAGCGCAGTATTTCGAGATTCTCAAGCGCGTGGGCCTGGGAGAAAGCTTCATGATTGCCGTCGAAGGGAGGCCAGTCGCAGAGCTTCGTCCGGCTACCGCCGAATCGCTTGAAGTCCTTGAGCAACTTTGCTCCTCAAGGTTCAAAGGCGCAACGGATGATGCCGTCCGGGAGTTTCTGGGAGAGGAACAAAGGCAAGCATGAGACCTGCGCTCAGGCGAAGTGCTGAGCTATCATCGGCCCGAAGGAAGAATGTTGGGTATCACGATGGGCGAGCCGGAAGTCAATATTCATGCTCTCGATGCGGCTTATAAGCCGTTTCCCAGTTTTGAGGAATGGGCGGCCTCCGCCGCTGTCGAGACTGCGCGCTGGGACCGATACATTGCGGCCATCACGAATAGGCCAGACCTCTCACCTGAGGTCTTGAGGCGCGCTTACGAGATTGTGAAACGCGCGGCGGCGCTCGACACAGGAGCGATCGAGGGACTGTATGAGGTGGATCGGGGCTTTACCTTCAATGTGGCATTTGAAACGGCAGCATGGGAGGTGGAGCTGGCCAAGAAAGGCGAGAATGTTCGACCGCTCTTCGAGGCGCAATTGCACGCCTATGACTATGTGCTTGATCTCGCTACAAAGGTCGAGCCTATCTCCGAGGCTTCCATTCGCATATTGCATGAGGAGGTTTGCCGCGCTCAGTCAACCTATCGAGTCCAGGCATCTATTGGATTCCAGGAGCAGTCACTTCCGAAGGGTAAATATAAGGTACTGCCCAATCATGTATTACATTCGAGAAATGGAACGGATCACTCTCATGCACCGGTCGATGTAACTCCGGTTGAAATGTTTCGATTGGTTGAAGAGATGCGCAGTGATGCCTTCCTGGCTGCGCATCCGGTTCTTCAGGCCGCCTATGCGCATTACGGTTTGGTTGTGATTCATCCTTTCGCGGATGGGAACGGCCGTGTGGCTCGCGCGCTTGCATCCGCTTTCACCTATCGCGCGATTTCGATGCCCATAGTGATTCTTTCGGAGCACAAGGAGGCCTATCTCGGTTCTCTAGAGGCGGCTGACCGCGGAGATTTCCAGTCGTTTGTGGGATTCATGCTGGCCCGGTCGCTGGACACAATTCAGCTTGTCGATGAGAGCCTCCGGGGCGCGCGGGTGTCTACTCCCGAGGAATCCGCAGCGGCAATCAGCAAGCTTTATACCACTAGAGGCGGATATAGCGAAGATCAAGTTGATGAGGCCGGAGAGCAATTACTTCAGCTCAGTCAAGACGAACTTCAGAAGGCTTTCGGGAAGAATGCCAACCGCTATATTCAGGGAAAGATCATTAGAGTAGCCGGTTTACAAAACACGTCAGACTCAACACATCGGAGGGCTTTTACAAACGCAACCAGTATCCATGTCAGCTTCAGTACAAATGCGCCTGCTACAGCAAGCATCTATAGACAACTCGGGCTCGAGTTGCCGAAGAATGCTTCCGGAGAAGATGATGTTCAGTTCGTTATCGAAAGCGAATCGGGTACGATTTTGAATCCTACACAGCCAAGAAGTGTATTTGCTGCTCGAATGGACGAGCTGATACCTTCCTTGTCCGCAGTTTTGCAGATACGTGTCGGCTTATTTGCGGAACGAATCGTGGGGGAAATGCTTGCGGAGCTGAAGTCGCGTGCAGAAAGGGCTTTACCAGGGCAGCGCTGAGTCCACTGATTCTCAGTGCATCCCCTCCGGCGGTGCGGCGTGCTTCTTGGGCTTCTTGAAGAGCCAGGCCGCGGCGGCGCAGAAGAAGGCCAGCAGAGCCGTCCAGCGGAAGACATCCACGTAGGCCATCAAAGCGGATTGCTGTTCCATCAGCCCGTAGAGCAGCCCCATCGACCCCGGCCGCGCCTGCGCCGGACCGATCTGGTGGGCCAGGTAGTAGGCGGCGAGGGCCGACTTCTGCTGGAGGACCGCGTTCGTCGGACCCAGGTGCGCGCCCAGTTCGTTCTGGTGCAGGGCGGCGCGGCGGATCAGCGCGGTGGTCGCCATCGAGATTCCGATCGACCCGCCGATGTTGCGCAGCATGTTGGCGAGACCCGTGGCTGCGCCCATGTCCTTGTTCTGAATGGTGGCCATCATCATGGTCGACATGGGCACGAAGACAAAGCTCAGCGCAAAGCCGGTGAGGGTGATGGGAATCAGCAGCGTGTAGGGACCGATGTCGAGATCGACGGTGCCGAAGACCAGCGCACAGACGGCGAAGCCCAGGAAGCCGGCCGAGAGCAGTTTGCGATTGTCGATGCGCGAGCCCAGGAAGCCGACCATCGGCGAGCCGATGAAGGAGCCGATGCCGCGCGGCCCCACCACCAGGCCCGCAGTGAAGGCGGTGTACCCCAGCACCTCCTGGTAGTAAAGCGGCAGGATGGCGATGGTGATGTAGATGCACATGCCCAGCAGCGCCACCAGGAAGCAGCCGGTGCGGAAGTTGCGGTCCTTGAGCACATGCAGGTCGACCAGGCCGTTGGGATGGGTCCAGCAGTGCCAGATCCAGCCGATGAGCGCAACCACCAGCGCAACCACCGCCCAGCGCACCCAGACCGCGCCGAACCAGTCATCCTCCTGGCCCTTGTCGAGCACGATTTGGAGCGCGCCGGTCCACACCATGAGCAGGCCGAAACCGATGTTGTCGAAGGGGCCGACCTTGGCGTTTTTGATATACGGCGGGTCGTGGACGAAGCGGCTGATGAGCACCACGGCCAGGATGCCGACCGGGATATTGATGTAAAAGGCGTAGCGCCAACTAAAAGTGTCTGTCAGCCAGCCGCCCAGCGTGGGCCCGAGCACCGGGGCCAGCACGATGCCGAGGCCGTAGGCGGCCATCGACATGGACCGCTTCTGGATGGGAAAGCTCTCCAGCAGAATGGACTGCGACAGCGGCTGCAGCGCCCCGCCGCCCGCCCCTTGCAGCACGCGCGCGGCCAGAATGACCCCCAGCGACGGCGCCGCCCCGCAAAAGAACGAGGCCACCGTGAACACGACCACGCAGAAGAGCAGAAACCGCTTGCGTCCGAAGCGCCGCGCGAACCAGTTGGAGGCCGGCAAAATGACCGCATTCGCCACCAGATAGCTGGTCAGCACCCAGGTGGCTTCGGAGTTCGAGGCCGACAGCGACCCGGCAATGTAGGGCAGGGCCACCGAGGCGATGGCCGTGTCCAGCACCTCCATAAAGGTCGGCAGCATTACGGAGACGGTGACCAGCCACGGGTTTACCCCCTGGGTCAGCGGATAGCGGGCTTGGGCGGCGGCAGGGTTCATGGGCGCGCGAACCCTTGAGGGTAAACGATCGGGGGACCTGGCGCCAGTGACGGGTGGCTGCAGGGATCGCCCGGCTGCTGTTCGGGTCATCAATCAGGCCGTGGAAGCCCGAAGGCGGTAGTTTATGGAAAGACCATCAAATAAGTTTGACAATAAGTCACTCAATCATGCATCCTAAGAGAGTCAGAATTCTATCGAAACAGGCAGGTATCCATCATGGGAAAGATTATCGGAATCGATCTCGGCACCACCAACTCGTGCGTTGCCGTTTTAGAGGGCGGAGAGCCCAAAGTGATTGCAAATGAAGAGGGTGCGCGCACCACGCCCTCGATTGTCGCCTTCTCAAAGAGCGGCGAGCGGCTGGTGGGCCAGGTGGCCAAGCGCCAGGCCATCACCAACCCGGAGAACACCATCTTCTCCATCAAGCGCTTCATGGGCCGCCGCTTCAACGAAGTCAACGACGAGATGAAGATGGTGCCCTTCAAGGTGACCCAACAGGGCGATCACGTCGGCGTTCTAGCCCAAGGCAAGGAGTACACCCCGCCCGAGATCTCGGCCATGATCCTGCAGAAGCTAAAGAAGAGCGCCGAGGCCTATTTGGGCGAAACGGTCACCGAGGCGGTCATCACCGTCCCCGCTTACTTCAACGACGCCCAGCGCCAGGCCACCAAAGACGCTGGGAAGATCGCCGGCCTGGACGTGAAGCGCATCGTCAACGAGCCCACCGCGGCCGCGCTCGCTTACGGGCTGGACAAGAAGAAGGACGAGACGATTGCCGTTTATGACTTCGGCGGCGGCACCTTCGACATCTCCATTCTGGAAGTGGGCGAAGGCGTCATCGAGGTCAAGTCCACCAATGGCGACACCCACCTGGGCGGCGACAACCTCGACCAGCGCATCGTGGAGTGGCTGATTGCCGAGTTCAAGCAGGAGCAGGGGCTTGACCTGGCGTCAAAAGGAAATGAGATGGCCTTGCAGCGGCTGAAAGACGCCGCGGAAAAGGCCAAGATCGAGCTCTCGACCACCGTCGAAACCGAGATCAACCTGCCCTTCGTTACGGCGGACGCGACCGGGCCGAAGCACCTGGTCCGCAAGCTGACCCGCGCCAAGCTGGAGCAACTGGTGGAGGACCTGCTGGACCGCTCGCTCGAGCCTTGCAAGAAGGCGCTGGCGGATGCCGGCATCGGCATCGACAAGATCGACGAAGTGGTCCTGGTGGGCGGCCAGACGCGCATGCCCAAAATCCAGGAGATGGTCAAGAAGATGTTCGGCAAGGAGCCGCATCGGGGCGTCAATCCCGATGAGGTAGTCGCCATCGGCGCGGCTGTGCAGGCGGGCGTTCTGGCCGGCGAGGTGAAGGACCTGCTGCTGCTCGATGTGACGCCGCTGACCCTGTCGATCGAGACGCTGGGCGGGGTGGCCACGCAGATGATTCAGCGCAACACCACCATCCCCACCAAGAAGACCGAGACCTTCTCGACGGCGGCCGATTCGCAGACCGAAGTCGAAGTCCACGTGCTGCAAGGCGAGCGTCCGCTGGCCGCGCAGAACCGGACCCTGGGCAAGTTCAAGCTGGGCGGCATCATGCCCGCGCCGAGGGGCGTGCCGCAGATCGAAGTGACTTTCGACATCGACGCCAACGGCATTTTGAACGTGACGGCCAAGGACAACGCGACCGGCAAGGACACGCGCATCACCATCACCTCGAGCTCGGGCCTCAGCAAGGAAGAGGTCGAGAAGATGGCCAAGGAAGCCGAAGCGCACTCGGCCGAAGACAAGGAGAAGCGCGAGGAGATCGAAGCGCGCAACCACCTGGACGGGCTGGTCTACAACATCGAGAAGATGCTGAAGGACAACGGCGACAAGATGCAGGGCGCCGACGCCGCTCCGGTCAAGGCCGATGTGGAGACGGTTCTGGCCGAGTCCAAGAAGGTCCTCGAAGGCACGCCCACCTCGAAGGAGCTGAACGAGCAGCACGAGAAGCTGACGCACGCCAGCCACAAGCTAGCCGAGGTGGTCTACAAAGCCACCGCGGCGGCGCAGGCAGCGGGCCCGGCGCCCGGCGCGGGCGAGCCGGCAGCCGAGCAGAAGAAAGACGAAGGGGTCATCGACGCCGAGTATGTGGACGTGGAAGACAAGAAATAGGACCGGAGGCCCAGGCGGGACCACCTGACGGCGGAGAAGTATACGGGGTGGGCGACGGTCCGTTGCCCACCCCGAATCTTTTCGATTTACAATGAACTCGCTGCAGTTACCCGCCGAACGTGAAGATAACGTTGATAGTGGTTTGCACTTCCACGGGTTCGTTATTCAGGAGATAGGGCTGGTAGACCCAATGTTTTACCGCGTCCAGCGCGGCATTCTGAAGCTCGCGTGGCCCGCCAATAACCTGCAGGTCTTCAACGCTTCCTGTCTTGCTGATTTTGGCTTGAAGAACGACGGTGCCGCTAATTCTCGCTTCTTTCGCGTAGAGCGGATATTCGGGCCGAGTCTTTTTGACAAGCATTCCCGCCATCACGCCGGCTCCGATGCTAACCGTTAGACGCTTCGCGCTTGCCTCAGGTGGGGGCTGAAAGAGAGCTTCGTCATTGATCGAATACAGTTCTATTCTGTCGAGATGAGCGGTTTGAAGCACTCTTCCTTGTTTAGTAAACTTCAAGTCTCGAGCGATGAACCGTTCTTGAAATCTGATAATACTGTTATGCAAAATCTGTGCATACGGGAGAGCGCTTATCCGTAAAATAGCCTCTTCGGGATCCAAACACCAAACCGATCCGTATGGAATGCCGTTGGCAGATACCATGCTGAGACAATCTAAGTTGACTTTGCCTGCTTCGTGTTGCTTCAATTCGTAGCTTGACCGCTCGATTGATTCTGGACTCTGCAAAGAGCCAACAAACTGGCTGCGAAGTTGATACAAAAGGTCTGGCGGAGGATTCTGCGGACCAGAGACCATGATGCCTTTTTCTGTTCCGTATTCGGTCTCCGTCAAGGACGAGCCGGTTAAGGTGCGCGTGAATTTCTTATCGCTGACCCAGAACTCTTCAAAAGTCCCTTGATCTTTGACGTTGCCCTGTTCGTCAAGCGACTGATAAGTGGCCTTCAGGTGCCAGGGCTTCACATCGTCCCCGGCAAGGCCGTTGGTCCTGGCGGCCAGCCGCATTAGCTCCTTGGGGTCTCTGGGCTGGGCAGCAGCGGGAACTTCTTTGGTGTGAGGTGCGGTTGGGCCCGCATCTTGAGCGAAGGCAGGCAGCCAGATCACGCCGAGCGCAACGAGGCAGAAGAGGCTGATGCGGCAAGGGAGCGGTCTCACGAAGGTCGTTTTTCGCATAGCGGCAAGATACCACGGGGCACCCACAATTTGCGTTTAGGAAAATCGCTTCATGCGGATTGTATCGAGTAGTGCAATGCACTACAATGATTCTTGCCTGATACGCGCCCCATCACGGTCGTTGAAATGCCAACATTCCTGGCTGCGACGAAGAAGCTTATGGATGACGCGGAGCGGGCCGAACTTGTTGAATATCTCGCGTACAATCCGGCTGCCGGCGATGTCGTTCCGGGTTCGGGTGGTGTGAGGAAGGTTCGCTGGGGGCTGGAAGGGCGAGGCAAACGAGGCGGAGCGCGCGTGATCTACTTTTTTCACGATCTGGAGATGCCTCTCTATCTCTTCACCGCGTATGCCAAGAACGAACGCGAAGACCTGGATCAATCTGAGATCAAGGCGTTCCAGAAACTGTCGCAAATATTGGTGGAGATACACCGCAGGCGGAGGCCGACGAGATGAGCAAAATTGGCGCCAGCATCATCAGAGGGTTTGAGGAAGCGATAGCCTTCGCCGAAGGCACGGCGGACATGAGTCTCTACCGCGTTCACATCCCGGCGGAGATCGACGTGCGGGCGATTCGCGGGCGTTTGGGGCTGACGCAGCAGCAGTTCGCGGTCCGGTTTGGATTCAGCGTGAATACGCTGCGGCATTGGGAGCAGGGCAGGCGGGTTCCCGAGGGGCCGACGCGGGCTTATCTAATGGTGATCGACCGCGAACCCAAGGCCGTCGAAAAGGCGCTGCGGATTGCGTGAGCCCGGCTGCGTGAATCGCGCGCTTCTGAGCCTTTACCGAGGAAATGCACGGGATTCCGGTGGAGATCATGCACCTAAAGGCGCATCGAATCCCGTAGGATGAATTGAGATAAGAAAACACACATGCCCACCACACAGAACAAGGACTATTACGCACTGCTCGGCGTGAAGAAGACGGCTTCTTCGGACGATATCCGGAAGGCTTTCCGCAAGCTGGCGCGGCGGTATCACCCCGACGTGAATCCCGGCGACAAGCGGGCCGAGGAGAAGTTCAAAGAGATCTCCGAGGCCAACGACGTGCTCAGCGACGAGAAGAAGCGCAAGGTGTACGACCAGGTGGGCTTCTACTCCGACCAGATTGACCCGGCGACGGCCGAGGCCTATGCGCGGCAGCAGGGCGCGGGCGGGCAGCCACCGGTGGATTTTGGCGGCTTCGACTTCTCCGGCTTCCAGGGCGGCGCGGGTCACCAAGCGGGCGCGGGTTCGCAGTCCTGGGGTAGCTTCAAGGACATTTTTTCGGGGATTTTTTCGGGAGCCCAGCAGCCGCAGCGTCCGCGCGGGCCGCAGCCGGGCACCGATCTCGAGTACCAGGCCACGGTCGACTTCTGGACCGCCATCCACGGCGGCCAGGCGCGCATC
>JARLGE010000269.1 GCA_031296215.1 Occallatibacter sp. | reverse complement strand
TTCTTGGGACCGGGGCCGCCCGCCATCGGACAGCCCAAAAAACTCACCTGACCCACGCTGCCGCAAATAAACAACCGCCGTTCTCCCCGAAATCAACTCAATACCGCCCCGAAGCTGCGCGTGTGAGAAATGCGGGTTAGCGGCGGGCGCGCTGGCGCTGGAGTTCGCGGTAGAGGTCGCTCTTGGATTGGCCTAGTTCGCGCGCCAGGCGCTTGAGGGCTTCCTTCTCGTCGATTCGCAAATCACTTTGCATGCGGGCGATGCGGACGGAGACTTTTTCCGCGGGCTGGTGCGCCTGGGCTGCGCCGGGCTGGGCGCTGGCCTTGGGCGGGGCTTCGACGAGCAGGGTGATTTCGCCGCGGATGCGATCCCGCAGGGCGAGCGCGCGACGGACCTCGGCGACCGATGTGCGCAGGAACTCCTCGTGAATTTTGGTCAGCTCGCGGGCCAACACGACGCGCAGATCGGGACCCCAGACAGATTCAAGATCGGCAAGCGTTCCGAGAATGCGGTGCGGGGCTTCGTAGAAGATGAGGGTGCGCGGGGACGCGGATCGTTGGGCTTCGGCGGCGAGCTCTTCCAGGCGGGTTCGGCGGGCGCCGGCTTTTTCGGGAAGGAAGCCGAGGAAGTGGAACTCGGCGGTGGGAAAGCCGGAGGCGATGAGGGCGCTGAGGGCGGCGTTGGGGCCGGGGATGGGAATGACGTGGACTTGGGCGGCGATGGCCGCGGCGGCGAGCCAAGCGCCGGGATCGCTGATGCCGGGCATGCCGGCGTCGGAGACCAGGGCGATGCGTGCGCCGGCCTTGAGTGCGTCAAGGAGCTCCGTAGCCCGCTGGCGCTCGTTGTGCTGGTGGCAGCTTACGGTGGGGGTTTGAATCTCGAAATGATTGAGCAGCTTCTGGGTCTGGCGGGTGTCTTCGCAGGCGATGCGGTCACAGCGGCGGAGAACATCGAGGGCGCGAAGGGTGATGTCGCCGAGGTTGCCGATGGGCGTGGCGACGAGGTAGAGGCCGGAGGCTAAGGGTGCGTCGTTCGGGTCCATGGAATCAATCTAGCGTTTTGTCCGCGAAGTTTGCTGCATTTGTTCGAAGGTGAATATTGTGTCATGAGCTTCGCAAAAGCAGGTCCTTCGACTCCCTGCGTCCGCCGCGGCGGACTACTGTCGCTCAGTATGACAGTTCTTTTTTGAAATGGACTGATGAGTCCACACCAGCTTGGGTGGATCGAGTTCCCAGGTCTGAAAATCAAATCCTTCGACAGGCTCAGGACAGGCTCTGGGGCAGCCAGATCGTCTGAATGCTAGTCGCTCGATTCTTCGCGCTCGATGCGGCGCTGCTCGGCGAGCAGGGACATGGAACTCATCAGGTTCTGCACGCTGACGATGCCGACGACGCGGCCGCTCTCGGCGACGGGAATCAGAGCCAAGCCGTGGCCGGCGGTGAGGCGGCGGATGGTGGTGCCGAGCGTGTCCTCGGGGCGGGCGACCTGGAAGGCGCGGGACATGACGGACTGCACGTAGCCATTGCCGTCGCTGCGCAGGGCGTCGACGATGCGCTGGCGGGAGACGATGCCGACGAGCTGCGGGCCGCGGACGACGGGGAAGTCTTCTTGCAAGGAATGCACGCAGCGGACCAGGGCGTCGGCGAGGGTGTCGGAGGGGGAGAGGGTGGCGAAGTCGGTGAGCATGACTTCCCGCATGCGGACGGTGTCGACGACGGACTGGAAGAAGACGCCTTGGTCCTCGATCTGGGCGCCGATCATGATGAAGAAGCCGGCGATGATGAGCCAGTAATTATGGAGCGCCATGCCGCCGATCATGGCCAGCAGGGCCAGCACCTGGCCGACGCCGGTGGCGGCGCGGCCGGTGGGGGCGAGGCCGTGTTTGCGGGCAAAACTGCCGCGGAGGAGGCGGCCCATGTCGAGCGGATAGGCGGGCACCAGGTGGAGGAGGGCGAGGCCGACCTGCATCCAGACCATGGAGCGGAGAAGGTATGCGGCGGTGATGAGGGGTTGGTCGAAGAGGCGGATGTCTCCGCCGGCGCCGGTGAAGGTGGCGGCGAGGACCAGGGTCGTGGCCAGGTTGGCGAGCGGGCCGGTGAAAGCGAGGAAGAATTGGGCGCTGCCCTGGCCGACGCCCTCCTGGCTCTCGGGATCGGCGTAGGCGAAGAGACCGCCGATGGGCAACAGCAGAACGGCGCGCAGGCGCAGGCCGAGCCAGGCGGCGACAATGAGGCGGGCGGCTTCGCGGACCAGGACGGCGGCGACCAGCACCAGGAAGAGGCCCAGGCCGCGACCCACGCCGCGGCCGTCGGCGGCGCTGAGCGCCAGGCAGACCAGGGCCAGGATGGGAAAGAAGGCGTGGACGCGCAACTCGACGCCCATCCAGCGGCCCAGCGGAATTGTCCAGCCACGCATGGTTCGATTGTAGCGGGCCGGGGCGAGATATGCTGAAATGCGATGCGCATCATTGCCGGACAATACCGTTCGCGAACGCTGGACGCTCCGCGGGGGATGGCGACGCGACCCTCGAGCGACCGGCTGCGGGAGACGCTTTTCAACGTGCTGACTCCGCGGATGGCGGGGGCGCATTTTCTTGATTTGTATGCCGGTTCGGGAGCGGTGGGGATCGAAGCGCTGAGCCGGGGCGCGGCGGATGTGGAGTTTGTGGAGCGCGCGGAGCCGGCTTTGCGGGTGCTGAAGGGGAACCTGGCGCGGCTGGGGGTGACGGCAGGGTTCAGGATTCATGGCGCGGGCGTGGCGGCGGTGCTCAAGAAGATGGCGGTGGCAGTGGCGTTCGACTTGGTGTTTCTCGATCCGCCGTACGATGCGGCGGCGGAGTATGCGGCTACGCTGGGGCTGCTGGGCGGGGCTGCGGCCGGGTTGCTGGCGGCGGGGGCGGTGGTGGTGGCGGAGCACCGGAAGAAAGAGCGGCTGGAGGACGGGTATGGGCGGCTGGCAAGGACACGGTTGCTGGTGCAGGGGGATGCGGCGTTGAGTTTTTATGGGGTGGCAACTGAAGCGTGAGGAAGGGGTCGGAATGACGATGCGGGGAAGATTTTTGCTGGTTGTGGCGCTGGTTTTGGCGGCGGGGTTGCAGGCGCAGACGGATCAGGCGTGGCAGATTGGGCCGTTTGCGCGGCCGGAGAGCGGGAATCCGGTGATTGCGCCGCGTGCGGAGTCTGTTTTTACCGACCCTGTTTCGAAAAAGCCTGTGAACTGGGAGGCGCTGCACACGTTCAACCCGGCGGCGATTGTTCGCGACGGGAAGGTGTTTGTGCTCTATCGCGCGGAAGACGACTCCGGGGCGATGGAGATTGGCGGGCACACCTCGCGGCTGGGGCTGGCCGAGAGCGAGGACGGGATTCATTTCACTCGCCGCGGCGAGCCGGTGTTTTTTCCGGCTCGGGACAAGCAGGAGACGCGGGAGTGGCCGGGGGGCGTGGAGGACCCGCGGATTGTGGAGCGGGACGACGGGCCCTATGTGCTGACCTACACGCAATGGAACCGCGACCGGAAGACGTATTCGGTGGGGATTGCGACGTCGCGCGACCTGACGCGCTGGACCAAGCACGGGCCGGCGTTTTTGACTGCGGCGGGGGGCAAGTATGCCGGGCTGAATTACAAGTCGGCGGGGATTGTGACGCGGCTGGATTCAGGAAAGGGACGACTGATTGCGGCGAAGATCGATGGGAAGTACTGGATGTACTGGGGCGAGGGTGCGATTCACCTGGCGACTTCGGCGGATTTGATTCATTGGGCCCCAGTTGAAGATGCGGCGGGTGCGCCGATCGAGCTGCTGCGGCCGCGGGCGGGGCATTTCGACAGTTCGTTTCCGGAGACCGGGCCGCCGCCGGTGCTCACCGATGCGGGGATCGTGGTTCTCTATAACGGGAAGAATGCGGCCGAAGGCGGCGATGCGGGGATGGGGGCGAATGCTTACGCTGCGGGCGAGGCGCTGTTCGACTCGAAGGATCCGGCGCACCTGATCGCGCAGGGGGAGAATCCGGACCTGAAGCCGGAGATGCCTTACGAGAGGACGGGACAGTACATTGCCGGGACCACGTTTGCCGAGGGGCTAGTCTATTTTCACGGCCGTTGGTTTCTTTATTACGGGTGTGCGGACTCGCTGGTGGGGGTGGTGACGGCGCCGACGACTCCGTTTGCCGGGGTCGAGGGCTTTTATCTGAAGAACAACGACACGGTGGTGTTCTACGGCGACAGCATTACCGAGCAGAACTACTACAACCAGTTTGTGGAGCTGTACACGGCGACGCGGTTTCCCGCCATGCGGATACATTTTTACGGCGCGGGCGTGGGCGGCGACCGGGTGACCGGCGGGGGCGGCGGACCGATCGACGAGCGGCTGTCGCGGGATGTGTTTGCGCTGAAGCCGACAGTGGTTACCGTGATGCTGGGCATGAACGACGGAGGCTACCAGCCGACGACGGAGGAGATCGAGAGCACGTATACGAAAGGCTATACGCATCTGATGGAGTCGATCCACGAACACGCGCCGGGGGCACGGGTGACGCTGCTGGGGCCGTCGCCGTTCGACGACGTGACCAGGCCCACGTGGTTCGCGAGCGGCTACAACGGGGTGATGGAGCACTTTGCCGGACTCGACAAGGAACTGGCGCAGAAGTTTGGCGGGAGATTCATCGATCTGAACCCGGCGGTGGTGGCGGCAATCGAGAAGGCGCAGGCGCTGGACCCGCGGGTGGCCAAGCTTCTGCTTCCGGACCGCGTGCACCCGGAGCCGGTGGCGCACTGGGTGATGGCCGAGGCGCTGCTGAGGGGATGGAATGCGCCGGCGCTGGTGTCGAGGGTGACGATCGACGCGCGCGGGGGGAAGGCAACCGACGCCGAGAACGCGGCGGTGGACAAGGTGGAGCGCGTGAATGGGACGTTGCGATGGACGGAGACCGAGAATGCGCTGCCGCTGGCGTTGATCCGGGACAACGAGATGCAGGCGCTGCTGCTGGAGGTGAGCGATATTCAGCAGCAACTGAACCAGGAGCCGCTGCGCGTGACGGGCCTGGATGCGGGCCAATACAAGCTGACCATCGACAAGAGCGCGATTGGGACGTTCACGGCCGAGGAACTGGCGAAGGGAATCAACCTGGCGGACTATCAGACGCCGATGCGGGCGCAGTCGCAGCGGGTGGGGTGGCTGGTGCGGGACCGCGACGCGGCGCACTACATTCATCTGCGCATGGCGGTGCGGAAGTTCAACGCGGGCGGGGAGGCCGGCAAGCCGGACGTGATGGACGGGTTCGAGAATTCGCTGGAGGACTCGATCTACGAGACAGCCGCGCCCAAGGCGCATGGGTACGAGGTGAGCCCGGCGGCGGCTACGCACTGAGGGCCGGCTGGCTAGCTCTTCAATTGCGGAAATGCCGTGATGCGGAGCTTGGCGGCGGCGCAGGGGATGAGCGGGATGATCTCTTCCGGCTCGCCGCTGGCGACGGCGATGGAATTCCCTGGCGCGGCGGGATCGACGTTCAGGGCGTAGTTGGCAGCCACCTGCGGTGGGGCAGACGGCGCTTGCGCGGCAGCGTCCGCGGCCGATCAGTTGGCGGTGGCGGGCAGGCCCGCGCCGAGGAACTGGACGGTGACGACGGTGATGTCGTCGTTCTGGCCGAAGAGGCGGGCGGCCTCGGCGATGACGGAGGCGGGCTCGCGGCTGAGCGCGCGGGTGCGGTCGAATCCAAAGAGGGCATTTGCTTTGGAGGAGGAGCTGGACTGGGCTTCGACGACGCCGTCGGAGACGAAGGCGAGGCGGTCGCCGGGGGCGAGCTGAACCTGGCTGCACGCAAAGTCGACTTCGGGGAGGATGCCGAGAGGAAGCGCGCCGGGGAGGTCGATTTCCTCGCCGTTGCGGTAAGGTGGCAGGTGGCCGGCGTTGGCCAGGGTGAGCAGGCCGCCGACGGTGATGTGGGCGGCGAGGCAGGTGGTAAAGCCGCCGTGGGCGCGGCCCATGAGGCGATCGTTGAGGCAGCGGAGCAGGCCGGCGGGGTCGGTGGAGTGAGTGGCCTGGGCGCGGATGGCGCCGACCAGCACGGAGACCAGCATGGCGGCGGGCAGGCCCTTGCCGCTGACGTCGCCGACGACGATCAACATGCCGCACTGGCCGTCGCCGATCTGCTGGAAGAAGTCGCCGCCGACCTGCTCGGCGGGCTGGTAGATGCACTCGACGTGGAAGCCGGGGCATTGGTCCTGCTGGTCGGGGAGCAGAACCTGCTGGATCTGGCGGGCGGCCTCGAATTCGCCGGCCAGCCAAGCCTCGCGGCGGCGGGCGCGGGTGAAGCGCAGGATGAGGAAGACGCACATAGCCAGCAGAAAGACGAGATGGAGGAGAATGCCGGGGCGCATGGTGAAGGGCGGCATGGAAAGCGGGGTCTCGAGAACCTGGGGGAATCTGCTCCAACCCACCTGGGCGAGAACGATAGCCACGTTGTCCGCCACGTAGAAGCCGACGTCGAGGAGGGTTGGGACGAGGAGCAGGCGCGCGTCGAGATTGCCGGCCAGGGCGCGCTTGCCGAGCAGAGCGAAGATCCAGAAGGAGGCGGGGAGGAGCAGGAGCAACTGAATGGCGGCGCCGACGCCGGGCGAAGTCCAGCCGGGCCAGTAGGAGACGTTGGGGAACGGACTCAGGACAACGAGGACGAGGAAGATGCGGCCCAGCAGGCCGGCGCGGGCGTTGAGGACTTTGGAGAAGAAACAGAAGGCCGCGAAGATGTTCAGGGCGGCGAGCATGCCGTCGAAGAGGTCGAAGACGGGGACGGGCGGGAAGGCGTAGATCTCCTTGGAGACGTTGAGGGCGCTGTCGGCGGCCTGGGCGAGGAGCATGAGGGCGAACCAGAGGTACTCGCGCTCGGCATGGCGGATGAGGAACAGGCAGAAGATGGCGAGGCCGACCAGGCCGGCGGCGATGGAGTAGGCGTAGTAGTCGATGAAGCGGACGTCGCGCGCGAGCTGCCGGTGGGTCTTTTCGAGGTTCACGAGCGACTGGCTGCCGGCGAGATTTCCATCGGCGTAAGGGCCGCCGCCCATATAGCCGGCCCAAATGGGGGAGTGCCAGACGCGGATGGCGACTTGGACGGTGCGATGGGAGGCGCTTCCGGCCTGGGTGAGGGGAAAGACCTGGTGGCTGATGCGGGTGTTGGGGACGATGGTGGGCGGCATCGGTCCGGAGCTTCCGGCGAGCCGGCCGTCCACGAAGACTTGAAACGAGGTGACGATGGGGGCGAGCAGCAGAGAGGTGGGCTGGTCGCCGGGAGGGAGCTGGACGGTGAATCGGTACCAGGCGTAGCCGCTCATGTCGGCGTAGCCCTGGGTGGACCAGGAGCGGTTGCTTTGTAGGAGCGGCCAGGCGGAGTCGTCGAAGGCGGGCTGGGACCAGAGGAACGAGCTGGGCGCGGCGGGGTCGGCGGGCGAGTCGCCGGGATGGAAGCGCCAGGGGCCGTCGAGGGAGACCAGCGGCTCGCGGTTCTTTTCGAGGTCGAAGGTCTGCGCGGGGAGAACGGCGGCGCAGGACAGGGCGAGCGCGGCAAGCGCGGCCAACCGTCGAAGAGTAGAAGCAAGGCGCATAAGCAGGGTGGCTGAGGGGAATCAGGCGCAGCGTGGTTTGATGCTAACGCAGCGACGGCGGTTTGTGCAGCCGGAATTTGAGGAGGCAGGGGGCGGCGATTGCGTTTAGAGTGTTGTGCATGAAGATTCTGCGATTAGTTCCTGCGCTTAGCGCCGCGGCCTTGGCTATCGGGCTTGCATCTGTATCTCACGCCCAGTCCCTCCCCAATCCCGCTCCGCGCACAGCGAGACCTCAATTTGTAATCCTCGACACCGACATCGGCGATGACATTGACGACGCCTTCGCTCTGGCCCTTGTTCTGAAAAGCCCGGAATTCTACCTGTTAGGCATCACAACCGCCTACGGCGATACGGATCTTCGTTGGAAGCTGGTCGACCGATTCCTCGACGAGCAGTGCATTGAAGGATTGCCGGTTGTGCCTGGGAAGCCAACAGACCATCAGAACGTGACGACGCAGGCGGCGTATGCAACGCCACGTTTCCCTCGTGGGTGCGCCGGTTCATTCAATCTAGAAGAGGTGATGGGCAAGAAGGGCGAGACTCTCGCGCGGGAACAAAAGGAGCACGACGCGGCAGGTTTCATTCTCCGCAAGATTCGCGAGAATCCCGGCCAAGTCACCCTGATCGCCATCGGTCCACTCAACAATGTGGAAGCGGCGATCAAGCGGGACCCGGCGACGTTTGCCAAGTTGAAGCGGGTAGTGATGATGGGCGGCAGCATCTATCGCGGCTACGACGGACGGGATGGGGAACGCAGGCCGCCGGATGCGGAGTGGAACATCAGCCGCGACCCGGCGGGATTGCGGGCGCTGCTGGCAAGCGGCGTGCCGGTGTTCATGATGCCGCTGGACTCGACGCAAATTCATCTCGAGACGAAGGAACGGGAGGAGATTTTTGCGCACGGATCGCAGCTAACCGACCAGTTGACGCTGCTGTACCACGAGTGGAAGGCGGGGACGGAGGGGCATCCGGATGCGCCCACGCTTTTTGACCCAGTGGCGGTGGCTTACGCCATTCGGCCGGACTTGTGCCCGGCGACGCCGCTGCGCCTGGAGGTGGACGACAAGGGGTTTACGCGGCCGGTGGATGGCGCGCCGAACGCACAGGTTTGTCTGAAATCGGACGAGAAGGGATTTCTGGAGCTGCTGTTGGGGCGGCTGACCGGGGATGGAGCGCAATGAGCCGCGTGGAATTCGGCCAGCGCATGAGCCGCACTAATCCGCGGGGAAACCGTCTTTTTGGCGGCAAATCGGCCTGCCGGCGCGGGTTTGGTTCGAACTCCATTGACAGGAGGGAAAATCAGGATAAAAATGGCGAGTCGAGGGAATTCAAACGATTTTGTGCAGTCTAGGGAGGGAAAGTGAAAAACGCGTGGAAGGTGATGACTTTAGGGGTTGCGGCGCTGGCAGGCGCGGCGATGCTCATAACCGGCTGTAAGTCGGCTCCGGACCTGACGGCGGCCAACGCGCAGGCGCTGATTCAGGCCAAGTACGACGCCAGCCCGGCGGTGGGCGCTGCGATTACGGTCGACGACCTGGGCATGAGGCAAGGCGCGACGGCCAAGTACTGGGACCGGACGAAGGTCTATCCGAATAAGTACTGGGCTGATTTTGTCTTGACCCCCGAGGGCAAGAAGGCGATGACGCTGGCGGGCGGCGGCGACACCATCCAGTGGCGTCCGCAGAGCCCCGACGACAAGACCTTTTCCGTGGTGGTGACCACGGTGGCCACCAACCACCTGAAGGCCAAGGACGTGAAGGACCCGCAGGACGAGGTGGGGGGAACCAAGAGCGTGGTGTACACCGAGGCGGTGAGCCTGGACGGGGCGCCGAGCGCGCTGGCGGACATTGCGCACAATCCGGGGAACAAGCTGAGCACCAAGAGAACGGCCACGTT
>JARLGE010000268.1 GCA_031296215.1 Occallatibacter sp. | reverse complement strand
GACCATCGGGTTGAACTTCTACCTGGCATGGATCATCCCCAAGGGGTTCTTCCCCCAGCAGGATACAGGAGTCATCATGGGCGGTGTGCAAGGACCGCAAGACGCGTCGTTCCCGGTGATGGACAACTCGGTGCGACAGCTGGTGAGCGTGATCAAGGCCGACCCTGCCGTGGCCCACGTGAACGCCTATACCGGGTCTTCCAACGGCGGATTCGTTTTTATCGCGCTCAAGCCGCTGAACGAGCGCAAAATCGGCGCGCCGGATATCATCAACCGGCTGCGGCCCAAGCTGAACAGGCTTCCCGTGGCGTCGGTCTTCCTGTCGGCGGCGCAGGATTTGCGCATCGGCGGCCGGGGAGGCGGCGCGCTCTACCAGTACACCATCCAGTCGGATAATGTGGCTGATCTTGCAAAATGGGGCCCGATTCTGCTGGCTGAGATGAAAAAGCTGCCCGGCTTTCAGGATGTAAATACCGATGCGCAAAACAACGGGCTGCAGGAGTTGCTCACCTACGATCGCCCCACCGCCGCACGGCTCGGCATTACACCCGCGTCTCTCGACAGCTCCCTCTCCGGCGCCTTCGGACAGTCGGAAGTCTCCCTCATCTATACGCAGCTCAACCAGTATTACGTCGTGTTGGAAGTGGCGCCGCCATACTGGCAGAGCCCTGAGGGCTTGAAGAACATCTACCTCAACACCACGGGGAGCGGCGTGATTCCACTGTCCGCGGTGAGCAGTGCGCAGACCAGCACAACGCCGCTGGGTATCAATCACACCAGTTCGTTTCCCTCGGTCACAGTGTCGTTCAACCTGGCCACGGGCATGTCGATGAGCGACGCGGTGCGCGAGGTGGGCCAAATGCAGCAGGGGCTGAATATGCCGGAAACCGTGCGCGGCTCTTTTGCCGGCACGGCCGCCGCTTATCAAACCTCGCTGGCCAGCGAGCCCATTCTTATCATCACCGCCGTGTTGGCGGTCTATATCGTACTGGGCATTCTGTACGAGAGCCTGGTGCATCCCTGGACCATCATCTCCACGCTGCCGTCGGCCAGCGTGGGCGCGATGCTGGCGCTGATGGCGTTCAAGATCGATCTGAACGTGATTTCGATCATCGGCATCATTCTGCTGATCGGCATTGTGAAGAAGAATGCCATCATGATGATCGACTTTGCGCTAGTGGCGGAGCGCGAAGAAGGCAAGACCACGACCGAAGCCATCTACCAGGCCTGCCAGCTTCGCTTCCGTCCCATTCTGATGACGACCATGGCGGCCATGTTCGGCGCGCTGCCGCTGGCCTTCGGCACAGGGACCGGCTCGGAGCTGAGGCGGCCGCTGGGCATCACCATTGTGGGCGGGCTGATTGTGAGCCAGGTGCTCACGCTTTACACGACGCCTGTTGTCTATATTCTGTTCGATTGGGCGCGCCTGTGGTTCCGCGGCAACAACACAGAGGCGCTTCAGCAAGGAACCGCGGAAGCCTCCTGATCAAGGATGCTCATGGAGTTCACTATGAAGAGGTCGAGGTCGGAGATGCGGAAGGTGAGGGCAGCGTGCTTCGCGGCTTGCGGCGCAGTGATTTGCGCCATGCTGGCCGGCTGCAATGTGGGGCCGAAATATGTGCCGCCGGCGATGACGGCGCCTGCGGCCTACAAGGAGTCTCCCGCCGAGTTCAAGGAGAGCGGCGCATGGAGCCCCGCACAGCCCCAGGATGCGGCGCTGCGGGGCAAATGGTGGGAGATCTACAACGAGCCGGATCTGAATGCGCTGGAAGAAGGACTGAACGTAGACAATCAGAATATTCGTCAGGCGTTTGAGAACTTCATGGAAGCTCGCGCGGTGGTGCGGGAGACGCGGTCGCAACTGTTTCCGACGCTGAGCGTGGGGCCGTCGTACACACGGTCGCAGAGTTCCTCGAATCTTGGGTCCTCATCCGGCGGCGCGGGGAGCGGGAAGCAGTCGCAGGTTTTCTCGCTGCCCGGTGAGGTTTCGTGGGAACCCGATCTGTGGGGCAAGGTGCGCAACGCAATTCACTCCAGCCAGTACACGGCGCAGGTAACCGCGGCCGACCTTGCCAATGAGCGGCTGGCGGAGCAGGCGAGCCTGGCCGAGTACTTCTTTGAGATCCGCGGACAGGATGCGCTGGAGGCGATTCTCAGCCAGGTTGTGGCTGTGGACAGGAAGAGCGTCGAGGTGGAGCAGGCGCGCTACGATACGGGCATCGACGACCAGATCGAGCTCCAAAATGCGCAGACAACGCTCGAGAGCGCGCAGGCGGCGGCAACCAACCTGAAGGTTGCGAGGGCGCAATTTGAGCACGCAATCGCCATGCTGATCGGCAAGCCGGCCTCGGATTTTTCGATTCCGGAGGAGGCGAAGACCAGCGTGCCGCCGCCGATCCCGTTGGGGCTTCCCTCGCAACTGCTGGAGCGGCGTCCGGACGTGGCCGCGGCGGAGCGGGCCATGGCCGCAGCGAATGCGCAGATCGGAATTGCGTACGCAGCCTTTTATCCTTCGCTGACGCTGGGCGGGAGCGGCGGCATGGAGAGCTCGGCGATCGGCAAGCTGCTGGCGGCGTCGAGCCGGTTCTGGTCGGTGGGGCCGGCGCTTTCCGAGACGGTCTACGACGGCGGGCTGCGCCGGGCGCAGGTGAACCAGACGATCGCCGCCTACAACGCGGACCTTGCCGCTTACCGGCAATCTGTGCTGACTGCCTTTCAGCAGGTCGAAGACGCGCTGGCAGAGGTGCGCATCCTGTCGCAGCAGATTGCCGAGCAGCAAGCGGTGATTGAGTCCGCGCAGAAGGCGGTGGACCTGGAGCAGGGCCGGTACGATTCGGGCCTGGACCCGTATGGCGATGTCCTGACGGCGCAGGCCGGACTGCTCACGAGCAAGCAGGCGCAGGCCGGCCTCGAGGTGGAACGGATGACCGCGTCGGTGGCGTTGATTGAGGCGCTGGGTGGCGGGTGGGACAGGACGCAACTGCCGACGCCCGCGCAGATTACCGCAAAGCCGCTGGCGGCGGAGACGGCTATCCAGCACTGAGTTGCCCGGGCTGGGGCAAGGCGCCGGCTGGGTCCCGATTTTGTCCGATTCCGGTTGGGGGCAGGTGCAAAGCATGGCTGCGCGGGGCTGAGGCGATCGATTGGTCCTCAAAAATGCTATCCCCTTCCGCGCGGATCGGGATATACTGCTGTTCCGCGGCGACATTGGCTGTCCTGGCTGGGATGGCGAGCACCGTTGCCCTGCTTCCGAATGCCAGGAGGACCCGATGAAGACTACCGACACGATCGAATTGGTGCTGAAGAACAAAGGCCAGACGAAGGTGTTGTCGATAGCGCCGGAGCAGTTGGTCTACGAGGCGCTCGAACTGATGGCCAAGCACGACATCGGCGCGCTGCTGGTGCTCTCGCATGGCCGCCTGTCCGGCATTCTGTCGGAGCGCGACTATGCGCGCAAGGGAGTTCTGACGGGGCATCTTTCCAAACAGACGCATGTACGGGAGATCATGACCAGCCCGGTTGTGTCCGTGACTACCAAGCACACGGTGGACGATTGCATGGCGCTGATGACCCAGCACCACATCCGCCATCTACCGGTCCTGGAGGGCGAGGCGGTGGTGGGGATTATCTCGATCGGGGACCTGGTGAAGTGGGTGATCTCCGGTCAGGCGAAGACGATCGAGGATCTGCACGGGTACATTGCCGGCGCGTATCCGGGATAGATTCCGCGTCGGAATCCAGGTCCGGCAGTCTTCCCATGCTCAATAGGGCTCGTTCTGAGATTGTCCGTCCTTCGCCTGGAACACCGCCGAGACTTTGACCTTGGCGGCGCTACTGGAAGTTTCCAATCAGAACGAAGGGCGCCCAGTAAAACGGGTGAGAATAACCGGCATCGTGGGCCGCGGACGTCGGCTCCGGTTCCACTTGAAAGCCGCGGTTGCTTTCAGCGCCCGGCGACGCAGAAGACCCGTGCAGGAATGCGATCTGCGCCTGGCGCAATGCCTCCGCTTTGCCATCGCCGGGATGCTTTACCCATCTCGAATAGAAGTCGCTCATCAACCGGCTCGTACTGGCATCGTTCACGTCCCAAAGCGTCGCCAGCACCGCTTCCGCATCCTTCTGTTGAGCAACCATGCCGAGGCTGTCCATCTCCAAGCCGTTCCTGGATGTGTAGTCTTTAGCCGTACTGCAGGCTGAGAGAGTGAGAAGCCGTGTGCCGCGGAAGGCAACCGGGGAATTCTCCAAGTCCGAGAGATTCCACTCGTATCCTTTCGCGTCTGCGCTGTCCTCTCCTCCCAGCATCAGAAACGGCTCTTCACCATTGCCCGCATCGACCACAAAATGGCTGGCAATATGCACCACGGAGAAACTCTTGCCGGCGCCAAGCTCGGCCTTCAACGCAGCCAGCGTGAACTGTTCATTGGGCAGCAGCTTTCCCTCCATCGGACCATGCGATTCAGGCACGGCGGGGTCGTGGACCACCGCATCCAACTCCGGCATCACGCCGGGAAGCGGCGGCAGGCCGCCATAGCTCTTTGACAGGCCCATTGCCAATACGCTGGGCTTGGACCCGTCCGTGAGCGGTGAATCTGCCATATGTCCGTAGCTTTCGGGCGTGAAGAGGACGTTGTTAAAGCGCTCGACCATGTAGTGGTGGCCATCGTAGAGCGCGCCCATAGGCAGGTAGCGCAAGACATCGTCCAAGGACCACAGCAGGGTGGGGACGCGGTCCCCTGTGCCGGGAGGCGTTTCCAAGGCTTTCAATTCTTCTTCCAGGGGAGCTACGATCATGGCATACAGTTGAGCCAACTGGGGCCTCGGATCGGAGTTGCGCAAGGCCAGAACCTTGAGCACTTCCAGTGCTTTGCCGCGTAACTCGGCAGGGGTGGCTTGCAGTTCAAACTTCTTTCGCGCGCCGGCAG
>JARLGE010000267.1 GCA_031296215.1 Occallatibacter sp. | reverse complement strand
GCCCAGGGCGGTAGACGCGCAGCGCCAGAAGCAGAAACGGCGGCGCCTCGGAACGCTGTGGCGGCTTGCCGCTGAACGGCTTGATCAGCCCGCCGAAGTTGTAGCCGCCCAGGAAGAGCCGGTTGACAAGGAACGTGGCGATGACCAGGTAATAGCCGGTGGTGCGCCAGCGGTCGGCGAGGAAGAGCGCGGCCATGAGCGCGGTCAGCGTGGCGTAGATGAACACCACCAGAGTCCGGCGGTGCGCCTGCGGCGCCATGTCCACACGCTTGCCGACCAGTACAAGTTCAGCTTTCATTGCGCTTCCTTTGCGTCGATATCGAGATTCGATGAGGCCTTGGATTTGCTCGTCCCATAAACCTGCTGGCTAAGCGGCTGGAAGGGCTGCCTGGAAAAGATGGCTTCGACTGGGAGGCTGAAGTACTCAGCCAGGGCCAGGGCCAGTTTGAGGCTGGGGCTGTAGTCGCCGCGCTCCAGGAAGCCGATGGTCTGGTAGTTCACGTCCATCGCGTCGGCCAACTGCTGGCGGCTGATGCCGCGCTCGGCGCGCAGCACGGCGATGCGGTTGTACAAGCCGCTCTCGCCCGGAGCCTTTGGGTTAGAAGGATTCATTTACGAAACTGATTATTATGTAATTAAAACAATTTGTCAAGGATAGAGATAATATTGTGCTGCGTGTATCGTTTCGCAATGGGTGTTTGGTCCATGGGCCGGAGAAACAGAGAAGGCCCTCGGCTGAAGCCCCCGGTTGATGTGCCTTCTTTCATGGGGCTGAAGCCCCATGCTCCCTCCGTCCCGGGTGTTCACTTGCCGAGCGCGAAGGCGCGGGCGGACTCCAGCAGCTTTGCTACCGATTCCTTGGAGCAGGACTCGGTATAGATGCGCATCAGGGGCTCGGTGCCGCTGGCGCGGAGCAGGAGCCAGGTTTCGGCGGTGGGCTTGGTTTCTGCTTCCGGATTGTCGAGGTAGAACTTGACGCCGTCGAGGTTCTCCTGGCGGAGGATGGGCATGGCGGCGAAGACGGGGTTGCCGACTGCGAGCGCTCGGGCGCGGGCGATGGCGCTGTTCTTGACGTCGTCGGGGATGGTCAGGTCAATGCGGCCGTACTGGTGCTCGCCGTACTCGGCCTGGAGATCGGCGACAAGCTGGCCCAGGGTCTTGTTTTCCTGGGCCATGACGTTGGCCAGCAGAAGCGCGTTGAGCAAGCCGTCGCGCTCGGGCAGGTGGCGCTGGAAGCCGATGCCTCCGGACTCCTCTCCGCCCATGACGATTTCGCGCTCCAGCATGTAGTCGCAGACAAACTTGAAGCCGATGCCGTGCTCGATGAGCTCGCGGCCGTGCTTCAGGCAGATGCGGTCGAGCATTTTGGTGGTGTTGAAGGCGCGGGTGACTGCGCCGGGCCAGCCCTTGTACTTGAGCACCCAGCTCAACAGGACGCAAAAAATCTTGTGCGGGTCGACGAAGTTTCCATGCTCGTCGGTCGCGCCGATGCGGTCGGCATCGCCATCGGTGCAGAGGCCGGCGTCGCAGTGATTGGCCACGACCGCCTCGCCCAGGGCGCGGATGTGGGGCTCGATGGGCTCGGGATTGATGCCGGGGAAGATCGGGTCCGGATTGCCCCTGATCTGTATGTGATCCACCCCGATGCGGGTGAAGATGTCGGAGATGATGGTGCGGCCCGCGCCGTACATGGAGTCGATGGCGAACTTGCGGCGGGAGCGGGCGATGAGGTCGAGGTCGGCGAAGCTCTCGATGGCGGCGAGGTAGGGTGGGAGGAAGTCGACTTCCTCGATCAGGGCGGGCTGGCCGAGGCGCGGAGCCGGTTTGCCGAGAAAAGACTCGATTTCGGCGATGATGGAGGGCTTGCCGGAGCCGCCGTACCAGGCCTTGTACTTGACGCCGTTCCACTGGGCGGGGTTGTGCGAGGAGGTGATCATGATGCCGCCGGCGGCCTTGCGCCCGCGCACGGCGTAACTGAGGGCCGGGGTGGGGGTGATGTCGTTAGCCAGGGCGACGGGGATGCCGGTGGCGGCGACGACCTCGGCGCAGGCGCGGGCGAAGGCGCGCGAGCCGAAGCGGGTGTCGTAGCCGATGCAGAGGCCGCGGGCGGGGTCTTCTTCAGCGGAGCCCAGGCGGGAGTGGACGTAGGCGGCGACGGCTTCGGCGGCGGTGCGGACATTGGCGAAGGTGAAGTCGTCGGCGATGACGCCGCGCCAGCCGTCGGTGCCGAACTTGATTTGAGGATGAGGCATGAGTTGGTTTTCGTTCTCCCTGCAAGGTAAGGATAAACGAGGCGGGAATGGTTTGCGGTCTCCCATCCTTTCGCGATGAGACTGCGAAAGGATGGGGCACCACGACTATTGCGGCTGGGTGCAGGGCGGGCAACACGGCTCTTTCAGATCAGCTCGGTGCGGCCGATGAGGCCGAGTTCCTTGACGATCTTGCCTACGTCCTGGGAGTGATCGCGGTGGGCGATCAGGAGGGCGTCCTCGGTGTCGACGATGACCAGGTTCTCCACGCCGACCAGCGCCACGAATTTCCTGGGGCTGTAGATGTAGTTGTTGCCGGCTTCGATGGTGATGTGCCCCTCGCTTTCAGCCACGTTGCCGTCGCCGTCGCCGCGCAGGCGGGTCTCAATCTGATACTCGTAGAGCGAGGCCCAGGAGCCGAGATCGTTCCAACTGAATTCGGCGGGGAGGCAATAGAGGTGAGAGAGGTGCTCGCCCTTGGCCGAGCGCGGCTCGAGCACGGCGTAGTCCACGGAGATGTTTTCGCACTTGGGGTAGAGGGAGTGAAAGACCTCTTCGAACTCGGGCGTGCCGTGGGCGGCGGCGATGGACTCGAGCAGCGGGGCGGTCTCAGGCAGGTGCTCGCGGACGGCATTTGCCAGGGTGCGGGCCGACCACAGGAAGATGCCTGAGTTCCAGTAGTAGTTGCCGGCGGCGACAAAGTCCTCGGCGCGGTTCTGGTTGGGCTTCTCGATGAATCGGCGTACGTGCAGGGCAGATTCGTCGCCGGTGTAGTCGCCGGTCTCAATGTAGCCGTAGCCGGTTTCGGCGCGGGTGGGCTCGATGCCGAGGACCACCATGTTGTCGCCGGCGGCGGCCAGGGCGATGCCTTTCTGGAGGGCCTTGAGGAAGCGCGGCTCGTCGGCGATGACGTGGTCGGAGGGGAAGATGCCGAGCACGGCGTCGGGGTTCTGTCGCTCGATGAGGAAGGCGGCCAGGCCGCAGGCCGGGGCGGTGTTGCGGGCGACGGGCTCCTGGACGAGCTGTCCGGCGGGCAGGCCGGGCAACTGGTCGGCGATCTCGTGGGCCAGGAATTCGTTGGTGACGATCCAGGTCTTGTCGAGCTTGGCCAGCGGTTTGAGCCGTTCGACGGTTTGTTGAATCATGGAGCGCTCGCCGTCGAGGGCAAGCACCTGCTTGGCGCGCGCACGGCGCGAGCGCGGCCAGAACCGGGTACCGCTGCCACCAGCTAAGATAACGGGACGAAAATCGATTGCTTTCGACATTGAAGACACATCCTACCCGACTGGCACCACGTTTGCACAGTGATGAACGATACTTTTTGTGGACGGGTGCGCCGGCTGGGGCGGATGGGGGCTAGTTGCGCGGCATGGCGATGGCGCCTGGCTACGCCAATTTGGTGAGGAACTCGCTCATGCGGCGAACGCCCTCGTCGATGTTCTGCCTGGTAACCGGGTAGGAGATGCGGATGTGCTGGGCGGTGCCGAAGGCCTCGCCGGGCACGGTGACCACGTGGGCCTCGTGGAGCAGGCGGGTAGCCATCTCGGTGGCGGTTTTGATGCCGCCCTTGCCCAGATAGGCGGAGATGTTCGGGTAGACGTAGAAGGCGCCTTCGGGCTTGGTGCAGGTGATGCCGGGGATCTCGGCCAGTTTGGCCAGCATGTAGTCGCGCAGGCCGATGAACTCGGCGCGGAACTCGCTGACGCACTCCTGGGAGCCTGAGAGGGCGGCGATGGCGGCCTTCTGAACAAAGCTGGTCGCATTGGAGGTGGACTGCGACTGCAGCTTGCTGAGGTTGGCGACGACGGATTTCGCGGCCAGAGCGAACCCGGCGCGCCAGCCGGTCATGGAGTAGGTCTTGGAGAGTGAGCCGAGGATGACGATGTGTTCCTTGGCCCAGGTGTACGAGCCGCCGGAGACGGGCTTGCCGGCATAGTTGAGGTAGACGTAGCACTCGTCGAGAAGCAGGAAGATTCCGCGCTCGTGTGCGAGGTGAACGATGCGCTCCAGGTCCTCGGCGCTGACCACCGAGCCGGCGGGATTCGACGGCGAGTTGAGAATGATGGCCTTGGTGCGGGGGGTGATGGCCTTCTCAATTGCGTCTGCCGTGATGCGGAAGTTTTCCGGCTCGCTGGTTTCGAGGAAGACGACCTTCCCACCGGCGTACTGGATGATGTCTTTGAAGCTGACCCAGTAGGGGACGGGCAGGATGACTTCGTCGCCGTGGTCGACGAGGATTTGCAGGGTGTTGAACAGGGCCAGCTTGCCGCCAGTGGTGAAGATTGCCTCGGAGATGTCGTAGTCGGAGCCGAAGTCGGTGGCGTGGCGCTCGACGATGGCCTTGCGCACATCGGGAATGCCTGGCACGACGGTGTAGCGGGTGAAGTTGGCCTCGATGGCGGCAATGGCCGCATCCTTGATGTGCCGGGGGGTGGGAAAATGAGGCTCGCCGGCGCCAAAATCCACCAGATTGGCGCCCTGGGCGCGGAGCTTGGCGGCCTCGGCGGCCACGGCCATGGTTGCAGAGACTTCAATGCGGCCGATGCGATCGGCAAAGACTTGCGAAGGAGCTGAGACTGTCAT
>JARLGE010000266.1 GCA_031296215.1 Occallatibacter sp. | reverse complement strand
GTCCGCCGCACTCAGCTACTATCTGGCGCATCATATCGGCCCAGCCCAGGCCCGCTCCGGCTCGTTCGGAATGCTCTACGGCCTGATGGAGCAGCAGTCCGCCCTCATGGCCTACGTCGACGTCTTCCGCTGGACAGCCCTCTTAGCCTTCTTCTGCGCCGCCGCTTCGTGGCTCTTCAAAAAACCAGTCAAAGGCGCAAAATCTCCACCGGGCCTCCATTGACCGTACCCACTCTTCAGGCTGCCAATGCGCCGGCCCGACTTCACCCCACCAGCGGCACAAACTTCCCCGCCTGCTCATCGAAGCACTCAATCCGCCCGCTCAAAATGTCGTAGTACCACCCATGCACCCGCAGCCGGCCTTCCGCCGTTGCCGCGTGAATGTATCCGTGGCTCTTCAGGTTATCCATCTGCACCAGAACATTGGCCTGGGTGAGTGCCTGGTGCCGTGTCAGCTCGCTGTCCTGGCTTTCCACTCCGCCCAGGTATCTCCAGGCCGGCTCCACATGTTGCAGCCAGTCCTTCACGCTGTCCAGCCCCTCCAACCGCTCCGGGTTCATCAGCGCCCGAATTACCCCGCAGTCCGAGTGCCCGCAGACAATCAAATGCCGCACCCGCAGCACCTGCACCGCATACTCGATGGTGGCCGAAACGCCCCCAGCCGGCTCTCCCGCGCGCGGAATCACATTCCCCGCATTGCGGCAGATAAACAGGTCCCCCGGCTGCGTCTGCAAAATCAGGTCCGGCACAATCCGCGAATCCGCGCAGGTGACAAACAGCGTCTCCGGGGCCTGCCCCTCAGCCAGCAGGTGAAACTGGTCTCGACGCGTCGGAAACGCCTCTGTCAGAAACCGCCTGTGCCCTTCAATTAGCCGCTTCATCCATCCCCCAATGCTCTCGAATTCGGCCCAAATAGACCGCACTCCTGGTTCCAGCCTATCGCAACTCGCGGCAGGCTGATATTTTGGTCCCAGACCATTTTGTTCCCTCGCACGTGTAAGGAGAACTGTGCTCATGCATCCCTGCAAACGAGTCCTCGCGCTGGCCGTTGTTTCTCTTCTTTCCTTGATCGCTGCTCCCGCCCAGATCGTCGACACCCTCGACCCCGCCATCAAGGCCCGCGTCGACCGCATCGCCACCCAGGTGCTTGAGCAGACCGGGGTTCCTTCCGCCTCGGTCGCCGTCGTCGAGCATGGCAAGCTGGTCTATACCCATGCGTATGGTTTTGCTCGTGTGGCCGTCGATGGCACCCCCGCCGTGCCCGCCACACCGGAAATGCGCTACTCCATTGGCTCCATCTCCAAGCAGTTCACCGCCGCCGCCATTTTGCTCCTTCAGGAAGACGGCAAGATCTCCCTCGACGACACGGTCGGCAAATACATTCCCGGCCTCACCGAGGGCAACAAGGTCACCATCCGGCAGATCCTCTCCCACACCTCCGGCTACCAGGATTACTGGCCCGAAGACTACGTGATGACTCCGATGCTGCACCCGGAGACCGCCCAGCAGATCCTGGACACCTGGGCCAAAAAGCCGCTCGACTTTGAGCCCGGCACCAAGTGGCAGTACTCCAACACCAACTTCGTCATCGCCGGCCGCATCGTGGAAACCATCACCGGCGCACGGCTGATGGACCTGCTCGTCAACCGCATCTTCCGCCCGCTGGGCATGAAGTCCGTGTGGAACTCCGACGAAGCCAAGCTCACTTCGGTCGACGCCACCGCCTACTATCGCCACGCCCTCGGCCCGCTCCGCATCGCTCCCAAGGAAGGCCGCGGCTGGATGTTTGCCGCCGGCGAGCTCGCCATGACCGCCCACGACCTCGCCCTTTGGGACGAAAGCCTCATCGCCCAGACCATCCTCAAGCCCGACAGCTACAAGCAGATGTTCGCCGAGGTCAAGCTCAAAGACGGCAAGGGCACCCATTACGGCCTTGGCGTCGAAGTGGTCGATCGCAATGGCCACCGCTCCATCGAGCATTCCGGAGAAGTCTCCGGCTTCGTCTCCGACAACCAGGTCCTCGTCGATGATGGCGTCGCCGTCGCCGTGCTCACCAACCAGGACGCCGTCGGAGCCGCCTCCACGATCACCCGCCTGGCCGCTCCGGCCGTGTTAAACTCGCCCCTCAGCGCGCCCGAACAGCAGGCCATCGACATCTACCATGGCCTCCAGCAGGGACGAATCGATCGCACTCTGCTCGCCCCCAACCTCAGCGATTACTTCACCCCCGAGGCCATCGCCGACTTCCAGCAGAGTCTTGCCCCGCTTGGCGAGCCGCTCACCTTTCGCCAGGCCGGCGAACAACTCCGTGGCGGCATGACCTTCCGCGCCTTCCAGATCGTCTATCCCGGCAAACGTCTGACTCTCACCACCTACACCTACCCCAACGGCAAGCTGGAGCAGTACCTCATCGCCCCGGAAGAATGATCTGCGACCGCCCAGAACCCTTCCAGCTACAATCGGTATCAGCAGAATGCCACCCCACCGAGTCCCTTACACCTTCGCATTGACCTGCATCAGCCGCGCGCTCGAGGCCAGAGACCTTCTGTTCAAGCCGGTCCCTGCGCATCTCCAAACGCCTGCTCCCGGCATCGCCGTTTCCCGCGAGCCCTTCTCCAGCGGCAACAACCTCATCGACGCAGTTTTCGTCCGGCAGACCACAACTCCCCCACAAGCGGCGATAGTCCTCTGTCACGGCATCGGCGAAACCGTCGATCGCTGGTTCCCCGTGCAGCAGCTTCTCGCCCTCAACGGAGTAGCCTCGCTGGTATTCGATTACTCAGGGTATGGCCGTAGCACCGGGCGCGTGGATTGGCGCCAGTCTGAACTGGACGCCGTTGCCGCATTCGACCACATGCGACACCTCGTTCATCCGCTCCCGGCTTCTCTCCTTGGATTCTCCCTCGGCACCGGCATCGCCGCCGCAATCATCCACAAGGTCAGCGCAGAAAAGCTAATCCTCTGTGCCGCTTTCACGTCCTTCCGCGACGGCGCTTTCACAGCCGGCATTCCGCGCGCGTTCTCCTACCTGGTTCCGGCCATCTGGGACACCCGCCAATCTTTGCCGAATTGCCCCGTCCCTGTGCTTATCGTCCACGGAGAGAAAGACAGCCTGTTCCCTCTCAAAATGGCCCGCGAACTGGTCGCAGCCTGCCCTGGAAACACCGAGCTTGTTGTCGTGCCCAACGTCGGCCACAATCAGCCCTTCCGCACACCAGATCTTGACTTCTGGGGTCCCGTCATTTCCTGGGTAGTTCCGGAAGTGGCGGCGCAAGCTGCGGCTGCCGCACCGCAGGTGCCCGCGCTACACTTGAAGTGATCATGTTTGAAAACCTTACAGACAAACTCCAGCGTGCCTTCAAGACCCTCCGCGGCCAGGGCACGCTTACCGAAGAAAACATCGCCGAAGCCCTGCGCGAGATTCGCGTCGCCCTGCTTGAAGCCGACGTCAACCTAAAAGTCGCCCGTGACCTGATTGAAGGCATCCGCGTCAAAGCCGTCGGGACTGAGGTGCTTACCGCCCTCTCACCCTCCGAGCAGGTCATCAAGATCGTCCGCGACGAGCTCATCACCCTGCTCGGCAAAGACACAGCCCGGTTCAAATTCGCCTCGCAGCCGCCCACAGTCATCCTGATGGCCGGCTTGCAGGGCTCCGGCAAAACCACCACGTCAGGCAAACTCGCTGCATGGCTCAAGAAGGGCGGCCACCGGCCCATGCTGGTTTCCGTCGACGTCTACCGCCCCGCCGCGCGCGAGCAGCTCAAAGTTGTCGCCAAATCCATTGAAGCCAAGCTTTATGAAGGCGACCAGAAGGGCGAAACCGCCGGCCCCGATCTGGTAGTCCGCCTCGCCAGGGAAGCCCTGCGCGAAGCGAAGATCATGGGCTGCGACACGCTCATCGTCGACACCGCCGGCCGCCTCCACATCGACGAACAGCTCATGGGTGAGATGGAGAAGCTCAAAAAGCTCCTCAACCCCAGCGAAATCCTCTTCATCGCCGATGCCATGACCGGCCAGGACGCCGTCAACTCCGCCGAAGACTTCCACAAGCGCCTCGGCCTCACCGGCGTCATCCTCACCAAGATGGATGGCGACGCCCGTGGCGGCGCAGCCCTCTCCATCCGCCACGTCACCGGCCAGCCCGT
>JARLGE010000047.1 GCA_031296215.1 Occallatibacter sp. | reverse complement strand
CTACGCGGCTGCATTCCACGCCCTGCGCTGTTGACAACCGCCGCATCGCTCAGAAAACCGCATCTTCCCTCTTCGTCCGGATCATCCGACGGCGGAGCCATGGGCAAAAGCCATGCCGGAGACAGAGTCGGGGCATCGGACAGCCCAAAAAACTCACCTGACCCACGCTGCCGCAAATAAACAACCGCCGTTCTCCCCGAAATCAACTCAATACCGCCCCGAAGCTGCGCGTGTGAGAAATGCGGGCTAGGATGGTGAAGGAAAGGAACCTCAGCCATGACCACCACCGCCACGCGATCGCGCCAACTCGGCGCCCAAGGCCCTAAGGTTTTTCCCATTGCCCTGGGTTGCATGGGCATGAGCGGCATGTATGGCGCAACCGACGAAGCGGAGTCGCTTGCCACCATTCATGCGGCCATTGACGCGGGCGTCACCCTGCTCGACACGGGCGATTTTTACGGCATGGGCCTCAACGAGATGCTGATAGGCCGGGCACTCCATTTCCATCGCGACCAGGTGCTGCTGTCGGTGAAATTCGGCGCACAACGCGGTCCCAACGGCGCATGGCTGGGCTATGATGCCCGCCCCGCCGCCGTGAAGACCGCACTGGCCTATTCGCTCAGGCGGCTCGGCGTGGACTATATAGACATCTACCGCCCCTCGCGCCTGGACCCCAACGTGCCCATCGAAGATACCATCGGGGCCATCGCCGAGATGGTTCAGGCCGGCTACGTGCGCCACATCGGCCTCTCGGAGGTGGGCCCGGAGACCATCCGCCGCGCCGCGGCTGTGCACCCAATTGTCGATCTGCAGATCGAATATGCACTGGTGAGCCGCAAGCCCGAAGCGAAGATATTTCCCGTGCTCGAAGAACTCGGCATTGCCGCCACGACTTACGGCACTCTGTCGCGTGGCCTGCTCTCCGGCTCGCAGCCGGCCGCCTCAGGCGACTTCCGCGCCTACCTGCCGCGGTTTACGGGAGAAAACCTCAATCGCAACCGGCAGATCGTGGAGCGCCTCAAAGAGATGGCCGCCGCCAAGGGGGTCACTCCGGTGCAGCTCGCCGTTGCCTGGGCGCTAGCCAAACAGAGCTTCATCGTTCCCATCATCGGCGCACGCACCCGCGCGCAACTGGCCGAGAGCCTGGGCGCTCTCCAGGTGAAACTCACCGCGGAAGAGATCGCCGCCCTCGAAGCCGCCGTCCCCGCGGGCGCGGTGGCCGGAACCCGCTACGACGAGATGCAGATGAGGAATCTGGACAGCGAAAAGTGAGAAGCGATGAATGAAAAGATCGCAATTCTCAAGACCGACATCACCACGCTGGCCGTTGACGCGATCGTCAACGCGGCCAACAGTTCGCTGCTGGGCGGCGGAGGCGTGGACGGAGCCATTCATCGCGCCGCCGGGCCGGAGCTTCTGGCCGAGTGCCGGCTGCGGGGCGGTTGCAAAACCGGCCAGGCCAAACTCACCAAGGGTTATCGCCTGCCTGCGCGCTTCATCCTGCACACGGTCGGGCCGGTGTGGAACGGCGGCGGCCACAACGAGCCGGAGCTCCTGGCCAGTTGCTATCGCAGTTGCTTCGCATTGGCGCGCGAGCATGATTTGCGCACGCTGGCCTTCCCCGCCATAAGTTGCGGCATTTACGGCTATCCCATCAGCCAGGCGGTTGAGATCGCACTGCGCGAAACCGCTGGGGAACTCAGCAAGAATGCATCGATTGAAAAAGTGATCTTCGCCTGCTTCGACGACGTTGTTTACTCTTCGTACGAGCGGTCTGTTCAAGCCGCTCAATAGAAGAACACCGCCTCCCGGTACTCCCAGGCACAAAAAAAGGACGAGCCGTGAAGGCTCGCCCTTTCGATCTTCGCGCTCTAGAAATTCAGCGTGATCTTCGCCGTCAGCGCGCGGGGAGTTACATAGTGGGTGCCGCTGAACGTCGATAGAAAGTTATACAGCGCATACTTGTTGGTGAAGTTGATCGCCGTCAGGTCCAGGTTCACCTTGTAGCGCTCCTTGTGGAAGATATTGTCCTTGCCCAGCGAGGCGTCAAAGAGGTTACGTGGCGCAATGCGCGGCGGATTGTGGTCGTCGTTCTCCGTGCCCGGCGCTGGGATGCTGACCAGCGACGAGCTGTACTGAGACGGGGCGCAGGACTGGAAGCCGGCGGTGAGGGTTGCTTTGACACCGTTGCAAGTAAGTCCAGCCTGGGCCTGCTGGTCGAAGGTGAGCCCGCTCAGATTAACCGGTGTGGTGCTATCGGTGGCGAAAGGTACCGCGCCGGCCACCAGGCCCGAGTCGTAGCGCCAGTTGAGTCCGCTCCAAAGCCCCCCCAGCAGCTTGCTGCCGGGAACCTGATACTGCACGTGCGTGGTCTGGTTGAACTTCTCGTCGTGATCGATGCGGAAGGGCTGACCGCCTGTCTGCGGAGTGGCTCCCGCTCCAGCCGATTGCGGCTGGAAGAAACGCGCGGCCACCGAAGAGGCCACCATATAGGCGCTGACGCCATGATAGGTGGGCACATCCACATGCAGCGCATAACCAGGTATCTTCGAGTTATGCCAGTCGATGGGGAAGAAGATAGGCGTGTTACCCAGAATGCTGAAGTCGAAGGCGTTGTGCGTATACTTCCAGATATACTCGCCGCTGAACACCACCCGTTTACCGAATGCCTGCTGAAGACCAGCGTGGAATTCGTTGCGGTAGCCTGGGGCCAGGGTTCCAGAAGAACCGGGAGCGCAAGCAAGCAGCGGCGCCATCGCCGCGTTCGAGCAGCCGCTGCTCGATAGCACCAGATTCTCGTTGAAGGGCGTTTCCAGCGTGCGGGCGTAGGAGACGCGCAGCACCGTCGCGGAAGGCTTGATGTTGTAAGCGACGCCAAGGCGCGGCTCGGTCTGGTTGGCATCGATGAGACCGTTGTACACGTCCTCGCGCAGGCCCAGGTTGAAGAGCCAGTTGTCGGTCTTGATCTGATCCTCGATAAAGAGAGCGAGTTCCTTCACGTCGGTGTGGCCGGAGTACTTATAGTAACTTCCGGCGCGGGTAAAGTCGTACGGCGCAAGGACGGAAAGGTAGTTGGGGTTCTGAAACGAAACAACGCCGTCGCAGGCCGTGGGATCGGTGTAACCGGGCAGAGAGTTTCCGCTTCCGTTGACGCAGGGCGAGTTATAGGTTGCATCGACCACGCCCAGGCTGTCGTTCTCGTTGAGGAAGGTCTGCCCGTATTGCGCTCCGGCCTTGATGGTATGAATGCCCTTGGAGTACGAGTAATCCGCATGAACAGCCGAGTTCGTCAGCGTGCGGTACTGCGCAATGGATGAAGTCTGCAGGTTGGCCGGCCCCAGGTCGGCCAGCGCGTTGCCGCTGGGATAGTAGTGATACTCGTCCCGGCGCACAAACGCGCCCAGGTTCAACACCGAGCTATCGTTGATGACTCGCGTATAAGTCGGCGAAACATTGATGGTTCCGATCTTGGAGTGCTGGTCGGCGTTGCCAACATTAGCAAACACCGGGTTCGCGCTTGTGCCCCCGCTCGCTACGTTCTGGATGTTGAGGGCGTCGTAGGAGTTGGGGGTCTGGAACCACGAGCGGCTGTAATTCAGATCAAGGTGAAATGAATTGGCCGCCGAAAACATGTAGTCGATGCGATCGAAGACGTTCTGCTCGTTGCCCTTGTCGTGGAAGACCTGAAACTCCGGAGGATCAAGGAAGCGTCCGGAATTCATACCGTCCGCCTCAACGAAGTTGCCCCAGTTTTTGCCGCCGTAAGCCAGATCAAATCCGGCCGTCGCCGACCCGAATGCCCCATACGAGCTGTTGATGCTGCCCGTCGGCCTCGTCACTCCCTGCCCGGAGCGCGTGGTCGCCACAATCACCAGGCTGGTCTTTCCGCCGAACTCGGCCGGCGGTGCGCCGCTGATGACCTCGATCGACTGAATCGAGTCGGCGGGAATCTGGTTGGAGAAGACCTTGCTCTGTTGATCGGTGATCGACTGGCCGTCCACGGAAAACGAATTGGAAGCGTGATCGCCCAGCCCGTGGAAGAGCCCGTTGGAGTCGGCCGCGACGCCCGGTGTGGTTAGCGTGACCAGCGAGCTCAGCGAAGACGACTGGCTCTCCAGCGGCACTTTGATGAACAGATCCCGGTCCACATCGGTGTGGAAGGTGGGGTCGGTCTCCACCAGATCGCCCTGTGCCTCCACCGTCACGGTCGAGTCGGCGGCGGCGATTTGCAAAATCAACTTCACGGCCGTCCCAACCACCGAGTGAATTTCAACCGCCCTGTAGAGGGCCGCGAATCCGCTGGCCGATACGCCGACCTGATAGCTGTCGAAGGTAACATTGGAAAACTCGAACTGTCCCAGCGCGTCGGACGAGACGGTTCGGTCTAGTCCGCTGCGCGGATTGGTCAAATGAACCGTCGCGTTGGGAATCACGGCGCCGGAAGGGTCGGTGACCGTGCCGCGAATGGCGCCCGCGTTGCCGCTTTGGGCAGACGCGGTGAACGGCGTAAAGGCTAGAACGAGAATCGGGAGAATACGAAGAATCGTGCCGCGAGTGAACGGCATAGGAAGCCTCCAAATCATGGCTGAATAATGCGGGAACAAGGCCGCGGGGGGAATGCCGCGGAATCTCTTGCGCAATGGGGGCGTCTCGCCGTCTTTCATTCAGCTTCAAAGGATGAGCCGCATCTTCGCCCGTCGAAAGGGGGCGAAACTCGATCGATCGGTGGACTGAAGAAAAAGCCGGAAATTAGCCCAGCAGGCCGTTCGGAGGGGGGCGGGTGAAGAGCTGGGGATGCCAGTACCGGGTGACTGGGCGGGCCTCAAAAACAGGCGTGGCGCTCTCAATCTGGACCAGAACAACCACGGCGGCCGCGACCGCCACCGGCGCCGCCGTATGCATCACGATGCACAGCGGGCAGTGGTCGGCATCGGTGTCAAGCTGGTGCACGTGCGCGACCTGCGCGACGGCCAGCAGCGTAAGCAGGAGCAGACAGAGCACGGTTATCAGCGGCAAGGCACCTGGCCTTGCGCTGCGTTTCCCGCTCGGAACTGTCAAAAATCCTGCCAACGCACCTATCCCTTGCCTTAAGGATACACGTTAATTGGATGCATCCAACCCAAAAACGTCTACGTCTTGCGCCGCGATTTCATCTCGGCAAGCCGGGCGACCCTCGCTCTTCCCATCCGTCTAAGTCTCTGTTGATCTACACTTGGAGCGGGTCACCCGCTCGCGAGGTCGATGAACCGAGGTTTCCATTTGCGCCGCTTGGTCACAGGTTCTTTGGCGATCCTGCTGCTGGCCGCGTCCGCCTCATCCCTGCCTGCCCAGAAGACTCTGCCCCTCAAGCCCGACGTTCCCGGCACGGCTGCCAACCACCGCCTCATCCTCAAGGACGGAACCTATCAACTGGTTCGAAAGTACGAGGTTGTGGGCGACCGCGTGCGCTATATCTCCGTCGAGCGGAGTGGCGAGTGGGAAGAGCTGCCCGAAAGCCTGGTGGATTGGGACGCCACGCGCAAGTGGGAGCGCGAACACGCCACTCAGGTTGAAGATGCCTCCGACGCCATGAAGGAGGCCGCGGAGATCGACAAGGAGGAGGCGGCCGAGCGCGATGAGGCCAAGGCCCGCCGGCCCGAGGTGGCCAAGGGCCTGGAGCTGCCCGACGAGGACGGCGTGTTTGCACTGGACACGTTTCAGGGCACTCCAGAGCTGGTGGAGATGCTGCCCAGTGAGCTGGGCGCCAACGCCAAGACCAAGCACGGCCTGAGCACGCTGAACCCGATGGCCGGCGCCAAGGCCAGCCTGGAACTGGATGGCGCGCACGCCAAGGTGCATTTCCACGTCAACGAACCGGTCCTCTATCTCTCACTGAACGCGCGCGACGACGCGGAGCAAGTTGTTTCGCACGCCATGACGGTGAACACGGCTAGTGCCAAAGAGGTGGCCGGTGCCAAGCATGGCGCTCACTCGGCCAGCTCCGGCTTTGCCATTGTGCGCGTGGACGAGCGCCGCGCGGTCCGCATTGTCGGCGCCATCCATATGAGTCCGAACGGCAGGGTGACGCAGGATGAAGACGTGATCCCGACCAGGGTCGAAGTTCTGCCCGGCAAGCACTGGCTCAAGATCACGCCGGCGCAGCCTCTCACCATCGGCGAATACGCGCTGGTCGAGATTCTCTCCGCCTCCGACATCAACCAATCGGTCTGGGACTTCCGCGTGGACCCGCAACTGGGCGATAACCCGGCGTCGCTGGGGCCGATTCTGCAGTAGCGGGTCAGCCGCCTGCGGTGGGGCGGACGCCGCTTCCGCGGCCGTCTGCGGTGGACCGGCGACCCGCCAAGGGAGCAAATTGGCGGGCCAGTGAGTCAGCACCGGCGTGCCCGCTCGATGCAGCTTATAGGATTCACTACAAAGCGTCCGGCGCCTTGGCCCGCGAGAACCGCTGGCGGCGCTTCTCCCACTCTTCGGAGTTGAAGAAGCGCGGACCCACTTCGATCAGCCTGGGAATCATGTTGAAGACGGCGACGCGGCTCCAGGGGCGGCCGTCGCGCATGCGAAAGCCCTTCTCGTTCAGGTCGCTCACTATGGCCGAGTAGCTGAAGTCCTGCACCAGCAGCTCCATCATCAGCATCAGCGCCTGGTGCTCCTGGAGATGAACCTCCAATCGCTTGCAGTCGTCGGAGACGCGCAGGCCGTAGGGGATGTCCTCGTCGAACCCGCCTTCGGGCGGAGTTTCCGAGTCGGGCAGTTCGCGCCGCCACTCGATGGAGACCATCTGCCATCCCGCCGCCGTCCGTTGCTGGATGACGTCTGGGCTGAAAGGCCCGGAAACCACATCGCGAACCCGCTCAAAAAACGCCATCGCAAGCCTCCATTCATGGTTCTTATGGTTGCTCTACGAGCAATTCGCTGGCCATGTTTTGGCTGTCGAACGCCTGCGCAAGAGCTTCATCCGCCAAGGGATTGCTATGGGTGAATCGATCAGCCGAGGCGCCGTGGTGTCCGCTTTCGCAAAGCTGTGTTCGCTTCCGGACAGGGGCCGTTACAATCGAGCGCAGGCAATGTCCGCGCCGGTTCGCGGTTCTCCAGTCTTGCGGAATCGCAGCCGGGCAGCGCCACTCTTCCGCGGTTCATTTTCAGGAAAGGAAACGGATTCTGCCATGCATACCCTGCTGTTTTATGAAGTTGGCGACGACTACCTCGCGCGCCGAGCGGAGTTTCGCAATGCCCATCTCGAACTGGCCTGGAAAGCCGTGGAGCGCGGCGAGTTGATTCTGGGCGGAGCGCTGGCCGATCCGGTGGACGGGGTGGTGGTGTTGTTCAAGGGCGACTCGCCGGCAGTGGCGGAGAGCTTCGCCAAAGCCGATCCCTATGTGACCAACGGCATTGTGAAGCGGTGGCATGTGCGCGAGTGGACCACGGTTGCCGGGGTGGGCTGCACGACTCCCGTCCGGCCAGCTTCAGCCTGAGGCTGTGACTGTCGCCGGTCAACAGGCAACGCCCCGCGGCGGTATGATGCATGGGTAAGGACTTCCCTGTTTCCCCAACGAGGAGCATTTCGATGCAGATCCGCCGCTTCCGCTCATTGCTGTCGCTTGTCTTGGCGCTGGTTCTTACCGCTACGTTCGCATTGGCCGCTGAAACCATCACGCTCACGGTCGACGCCACCAGAACCCCGCAGAAGCTGCTGCGGTCGCACGAGGTGATCCCGGTCAAGCCCGGACCGCTCACCATCTACTACCCCAAGTGGATTCCCGGCGAGCACGGGCCAAACGGTCCGATATCGAGCGTGACCGGCCTCAAGTTCGAGGGCAACGGCAAGGTCATCCCCTGGGTGCGCGACACGCTCGATGTGTTCACCTTCCACGTCGACATACCCGCTGGGGTGAGCCAACTGGCGGCCAGCTTCGACTTCATCGAGCCCGACGGCAACTCGGCGACGGACAAGCTCACCGTCCTCGAATGGAACAACGTGGTGCTCTATCCTGCCGGCGTCCCAGCCGAGCAGTTGAGCTATGAAGCCAAACTCATTCTGCCCGAGGGCTGGAAGCTCGGCACGCCGCTGCCCATCGAGAAGGAGGCTGGCAATCAGGTTTCGTTCAAGCCCATCTCTCTCGATCTGCTGGTCGACTCGCCGGTCATCGCCGGAGAGTTCTATCGGGCAGTCGACATTACCCCGCCGGGCGAGCCGATTCACCACGAGCTCGATCTTGTGGCCGACAGCGCCATCGCTCTGAACCTGAGCGCCGAGAACCAGAAGCAGATGACGAATCTGGTCGCCGAATCGGGCAAGCTGTTCGGCACGCGCCACTATCGCGACTATCACTTCCTGCTCACGCTCAGCGATCACGTGGCCCATTTCGGCCTGGAGCATCACGAGTCGAACGACAGCCGGCTGCCGGAGCGCACGCTCATCTCGCCGGGGGCGGGCATGGCGCTGGGGGGCCTCTTGGCGCACGAGTTCGTGCACTCGTGGAACGGCAAGTTCCGGCGTCCCGCCGACCTGGCCGTGCCCTACTACGAGCAGCCGATGGAGACCGATTTGCTGTGGGGCTACGAGGGGCTGACCGATTACCTGGGGCCCATGCTGGCCGCGCGCAGCGGCCTGTGGACGGCGGAGGAGTACCACGAGTACCTGGCCAGCATCGCCGCCTCGCTGGGGCCGGGACGACCGGGGCGCACCTGGCGTCCGCTGCTCGACACCGCCATCGGCGAGCCGGGCCTGGGCTTCGCGCGCGGCTGGAACACATGGCGGCGCGGCACCGACTACTACGACGAAGGCGACCTGCTATGGCTGGAGGTCGCGACGATCGTGCATCGCGAGTCAAAGGGACAGAAGTCGATCGACGACTTCTGCAAGGCCTTCCACGGCGGAGCGAACAACGGGCCCGAAGTGAAGACCTACACCTTCGACCAACTGGTTGGCGCGCTCAACGCGATTGCGCCCTTCGACTGGGCCACGTTCCTGCACACGCGGCTGGACTCGACCGCGCCGGAGGCGCCCACGGGCGGCATCGAGAACGGCGGCTGGAAGGTGGCGTTCCAAAGCGAGCCCGCCAAGCTGGGCGGACGGCGCGGCGCACCGAGCGACATCTATTCCATCGGCCTGCAACTGGGCAACGACGGCAGCGTGGGCGACTCCATTGTCGGCGGCCCCGCGTTTGAGGCCGGCATCTCTTCGGGGATGAAGGTCATCGCCGTCAACGGGCGCGTCTATACGCACGACCTGCTGGAAGACGCGATCAAGGCCGCCAAGGATTCCACCGAGCCGATCAAGCTGCTCTACGTGACCGACGAATTCATCCACACCGCCGCGATCAACTACCACGGCGGCGAGCGCTACCCGCATCTGGTGCGTGACGAGGCCAAGCCCGACTATCTGGATGAGCTGATCAAACCGCAGGCTGCAACGAAGTAGGCACCTGACCTTCTGCTCGCGATCTGTGCGCCATTCCCGGTTTGGCGGCGGATCGGGGAGTTTTTTGGGGCAAAATGGCAGGTTTTGGCAGCTTAGCCTGTTTTTAAGTGCTTTGTTTTCTTAGGTCTTTGATGTGACGATTGGCTAAGTTCCTTGTTATCAACGAAACGGGAGGGGGGTGGGGTGTATCCCCCCCTTTTTGGTACGGACCGGTCACATCGCTGACAGATTGAACGCCGCGACGGATCGCGGAAGTCTGACATAGAGCCATTATGCGCGGCTGTGTCGTAATTTTCCGCAATTGCTTCAGCCCCGGAAGGGATGTCCGAATCACTTTTGCGCGGCCGGGATCGCGCCCGGATTCAGGCGGGCGATGCGGCCTTTGGGGCCGACGACGAAGGGGAGCGAGAGGGCGTTCCAGTTGCCGTCGTCGAGGGGCTGCCAGGTGCGGCCGTCGTCGCGGGAGAGGTCGGAGCCGTTGGTTCCGGCGGTGATCCAGAGTTTGAGGGATTCGGACCATTGGACGGTGGAGCGGTAGCCGTGGGGCGGGGTGGTGGAGGCGGTCCATTGTCGGCCGCTGTCGGCGGACCAGGCGGCGGTGCCTGAGCCTTCGTTCGGCTTCGTGTAGTCGCCGCCGACCATTGCAAAACGGCGCCAGTCGCGATACTCGACCGCAAAAATTCCGGCTGCCTCGCCTCTCGGGAACGAAGCGATGGTAGATGCGGTCCACATTGCATCCCTCTTGCAAGTGTCGCATTCGTAAAACAGTCTTGCGCCGGATGGGCTGCCCGTGCAGAACACTGCGTTGCCATCTACCCAATTGACCGACAGGGACGAATTACTCGCGGCAAATGCTCCCTCTTTTTCTTTGCTCCTGAGTCCCTCGTCGCGGCTCTTGTCCCATGTCTCTCCGCCGTCGGTGGAATCAAAAACTGAAAACTCTCCCTTCACTGGATCGCCAAGGATCATCAGGTCTTGTTTGTCGGCAACGCTGACCGAGTCCCAGAACCCGTCTGGCGCGTCCGGATTCTTGAACAGCAGCGCCCACGTCTTACACCCATCCGTCGTCTTATAGAGTCTGCTCTTTTCCCCCGGTCCCGAAGCCATCACGATGGCAGTGTCGGAATCCCACGCCTGCACGCCGCGAAAATCCAGCGTCGCTCCATCCGTCGCCGCGTCGGGGACGGCGCACTTCTGCCAATGCGCGCCGCCGTCTGTGGTCTCGAGCACTGTGCCTTCGGTGCCGCTGGCCCAGGCTATTTTGCCGTCGACGGAGTCGATACCGCGCAGGCTGGCGGTTGTGTTGGAGTCCTGCATCTGCCAGACGGGCTGCGGCTG
>JARLGE010000265.1 GCA_031296215.1 Occallatibacter sp. | reverse complement strand
GCCGTCAAAGGATCGAACGCTCACTGCACCATCACCTTCACCAGCTCGGCGAACGGGAAAGACTCCAGCTACAGCGCCCAGGCGAACGGAACTGACGACACCTCCGCGAGCGTCACCACCTACAAGGGCAGGACCGCCGTCCAGATCGGCACGGTCAAGATAAAAGGAACCAACCAGTTGTCGATCGCGGGAATGAACGCCGCCGATAAAGGGGATACATACTTCAGTTGGGGCCCTTTCGTCGGGGAGGGGCAGAGCACGCAGAACGGGAACTCCTTCTCCGGCTCCACGACGCTCAACGGCGTCACTATTGCCTGGAACCTGTCGCAGTGAATCGGTTCCGGACCGCAGAGTCGATGGGGGCCTGCGCGCGCACGGTCGATGCCGGTGCGGGGATCGATCCTCTATTTGCCGACGGAGCCGCAATCTGGGCCCATCGTCAAGGTTGGCTTGAGCCGCTGCTTTGCTCCTGCCTCCCCTTGAGCAACTGACTGATGCGCAGATTCAGGTACACCGGCTGCTCGACGGCATCGGGGTTCTGCCGCTTGTAGAGCGCGCGGGCGGTCACAAACTCCCGGAGCGCATTGTCGAACTGGTCTTTGCCGAGCGCTGCTTCGCCCAGGTAAATGTGCCCTGGGCCCGATTTCGGGTCGGTCTTCACCAGTTCTCGCCCGTAAATCTCAATGGCGTTGTAGTCGCCGGCAAGCAGCCCGTAGCGCGCCCGCTGCCGATCGAGAACCAACTGCTGCTCCGGAGTGAGCTTGCCGGGCTGTGGCTCGACAGTGAGATTCACCGCGCCGGAGCAGACCCGGCCCTGCCAGGCGCCGGTGGCGCCAAGGCAGGCAACGACTGCGAAGGTTCCCGGCGCAATCCCGGCCGATGCAATGCCGAAGTTGGCCTGCGCGGTCTTGACTGTATCGAGCACGACGATGCCGCTGAGATCGCCAACCGGCTGGAGAGCGAGCGGCAGCGGCTTCTCCGATCCAGCGGCGTCGCGCACCAGAAACTGCACCGCATCGGTCCAGCGGTGCGACGCATCCCCGAGCGTGATGGCCGCGGGCGCGGTTCTCTTCTGGTAATCGGCGAGGGCGAGTTGGAGCGCCGCGGGCCGCGGATTTCCCCGCGCCGCCTCCGCCTTCAAGTGATCTATCTTGGCGGCCAACACACGCGTGCCGGCAACATCGTTCATGGCGTTCGTATTGGCGGCGCCGAGCTGGAACCAGACGGGCGTGCCGGCGAAGACCGTGGCTTCCTGGTCCTCGTTCACCTGCAAGGCGAGCGCGGGCTCAACGGGGCGCGGCTCGTCCTCGTCCATCATCACAGCCCGCAGTTCGGGCAGCTTGCCGGTGGATCGCGATAGGCGCCACCAGCGCCAAACTCCGAGGCCCAGGCCGGCGGCCAGGAGCAACACGAGGACGAGTCCGATGACTTTCTTCATAGGTCAATGCTCATAGGTCAGTGCGCCGAGTTCTTCAGGCAGAACTTGTACATGCATTCGCCTTGGCCGGGGGACGCGTTGCCCGCCTTGTTGTTGGGGTTGGAGGTGTCGTTGACTCCGGTTCCCTTGCCGCTGGTACACAGGGTCATTCCTGGCGGATCCGCGCCGTACTTGAATCCGTGGACGGTTTTGCCGCTTTCGGTCTTCCACTGGCAGTTGCCGTTGGCGTTCTCGTAGTAATCGGCCACGTCGTAGCGCATCAGGCACTGGTCGTTGCCGCTGAACGAGCCGCCCTGTGCCGCCACCATGTAGCACTTGCCGGCTTTCTCGCCTAGACCAACCGCTTTGCCGCCGGCGTCTTTGGCCCATTCGCTGCACAAATGGTTCTCGAAGCTGCCGTCGGGACGCTTGCAGCGCACGTCGCCGGTATCGTAATCCGGAGGCGCCTCTCCGTGATGGTGGATGTTTGTAGCATGTCCCAGCTCATGGGCAATAACGGCGGACAGGCCGTCCGCGCCGACCCTGCCATAGCCATTAAGGATTTTCGTGCGGTCGATTTTGACAATCTTGATATCGCGCGGGACACCGGGACCGCCCACGGTATCGCCGAGGTCCCCGGAATCGAGCGTCTGGTTGACGAGGTAGATTGCATATACATCGCCGTGCGTGCCGTTGCCGGTAACCACCACGCGGTTGTTCGCGCCACCCTTGAGGAACCACTCCGTCGATTTGATTAAATGGACGCTGACCCCGGTAGCCTGCTCGTAGATGCCCGCTCCCAGGCCGTCGCTGTCCAGAATGAAGAGGTCCTTGGTTTCCGGCGAGGTTCGCTCGTGTTTTCCGTTGCCGCCGATGTGGAAGCCGCGGTACTCGTCGTAGAGGGCGATGGAATCGCCGTTGTGCCCATCTCCGAGCGGGTGTTGGTCGTCGTCGGCGGAGGCGTCGGCATTCTTAAGGCCGAAGATATCCTCCCAATAGTCGGCAATATGGTTCTGGTTGTCATCTTTGGGAATGGAGAGGAAGTCCTGATCGGTGTGGCCGCGCACGTGCGCCACCACGGTTTGTCCGCCCTCCAGTTCGGCAATGACCTTCAGCTTGGTGGAGCCGCCCCAGTCGTAGGAGTTGATGCTTACCTTGAATTCGGTCAGGCCTTCCTGCTTGGTTTCGGCCGACTGGCCTTTCTCGTCTGCAACCTTGATCCAGCCGTTCAGCGGGTCGATTTTCATATCGAAGTCGGTGGTGGCGCTGTTGGGGTTGGGCCAGTTGGAGTCGACGCCCTTTTCCTTCGAGGTGTCTTCGAGCGTTATCGTGTACTTCAGCACTTTTTTCGGCGGCTTCAGGCTGGGATCGCCCTTGGTGTGGGCCACGATGCCGACGTCGATATCGTTGCCGATCGTCTTTTCATCCTTGCCGGCCTGCGGCATCCACTGCGGATACTCGTCGGGGGGGACCAGTTCAACCTCGGTTTGCGGATCGCCGTCCTGATGCAGACTCCACGTCACCCGCTCCGTCATGTCTGCTGAGTGTTCGGTCTGCTGCGATCCGCTCAGGAAGTGAGCACCCTTCGCGCAGGGGAAATCCAGGCGCACGCCTTGGGCGAATGTGGTTTGCGTGCTGTTATTCGTGTAATTAACGGGACTGCCCGACGAAACACCCCATCCGTGCTCCGTTCTCGAAGTTGAAATCGACTTGGTCAATTGCCCGCCGTCGGAGCGATCTCCTACGCCCCCGGCCTCGAGCCGGCAGTGGCCCGAGTCTTGCTCTCCGTCGCCGCGAATCCAGAGCGACACGGCTCCGGTGGTGGCGCCGCTGCCGTCCTCGTTGCCCTCGTAGTGCATGTTGGTATGGCCGCCGCCACTCACTTCGCTGCCTGTGTGGTCCTCATGGAAGCGGACCTGTATCTGCTGGTCAGCGTTGTCCCATTGATTGAGGGCATCATGGGGCAGGCCATACACCTGATATTCCGTGACATGGTTTTCATTCGTCGAATAGGTATAAGTCTTGTCGGGGCTGTTGGTGTTGTCGGTGTGATGACTCTGCATCTCGACGCGAATGCCGCCGGACCAGGTGATCTTGTCGAGGCCGGTGCCGTCTTTTGCCTGTACGGTGGGAGTGCCCAACTGGGGCACGGCGAGCGCGGCGAGAGAGACGGCGACAATCAACCTTGCAAGAGAGCGCGACAGACGGCTTGACATGATGGTTCCCCTCATCGAGTGCGGCGGACTATTTGGGGCCGAGCGCGGCGGTGATCTTGCCGATGTACTCGTCGATCCAGGCCTGACCCTGCCCCATGGAGTTATACAGAGAATTGACAGTGATGGTAATGATCTTGCCGGGTTGGTAGAGGGCCTTGTTGGATAGATAGCCCATCCATGTCCCGTTGTAGTAGACCACTTTGTCCGGGCAGGGGGAGTGGCCGCCG
>JARLGE010000264.1 GCA_031296215.1 Occallatibacter sp. | reverse complement strand
CGTGGCAAACACTTCGCATCGGTAGCTCGATCGCAGGTCGCCCTCTTCCGCTAAGTACCAGTGCTCCCAGGGGTAGTCCGCGTGAAAGGTCGAACTCGGCTCCAGGCCCTCTGCGCGCAAGCGCGCGGCCGCCGACGAGCCAACGAGACCATAGCGATTCGCTCCGATTCCCTGCTCCCGAAGCTTCCTCCGCACTTCGGTCAGGTTGCGTGAGAGAAATAATGGAAATCTCTCCGTAATCTTTAAAGAGGCCGCATCTACTGCGTTCCCATCAATGACGTGGTTGACCCACGTCGCGAGCTTCTCTGCACGCAGGCTGCGATTCGAGGTGCGCAGGTGCAGTGTTTGATCCGTTTGCACCTCCTTCTCGTTCGTGGGGTCATCGAAAAGACGACGCCCAGCGGTTGAAGGACCTCCCTCCAGGACTTCCGGAGACGCATAAATCACCCAGTTTTTGTTGGCACTCGAAAGCGCCCTTCCCCACTCCTCAAGGCCTGCTTCGCCGTCGTTGATCTCCTGGCCGCCTCCGACCAAGGCAACCACTACCGCCCAGTCTTCGTGACGTTCCATGATCTTGAGCAACATTTCGGGTTCTGAGTAATCGCGCTTGAACTTCTTCAAATGCTGAGAGCGGTTCCACGCACGCTGCGCTTCATCGAAGATAATTGCATGATTCGAGGGGTTTCCCAGGTTGTCCTCGGTGTGGTATCTGGCAAAGACGTGAACATTTTCGATCAGGGTCTTGGCCTCGGTTCGTGCCTGCACAGCATTCGCCCCGCTCCTCATGCTCTCCCGCGTAAACAGGTGCTGCAAAACCCTCACGAGTGGGCCGTTGCCGCTCATGAAGTGGATCGCGTTGGACTTATTCTCGTCCGAGTGAGCAAGGCTGAGGCCGACGAGCGTCTTCCCAGACCCTGGCACGCCGGTCAGAAAACAAATTGCGTGCTGATTTTTTGAACGTGCGGTTTCTACGTACCCCTGAATTGTCTGCTGAACGCTCTCAATCTCGTATTCCGATGCTTCCGAGTGAGCGATCTCCCGGATGGAAAGCCCACTCTTCAACGCTAAGGCCGCCTCAATGATGCTTGGAACGGGAAAATAGGGACTCTCATCCCACGATTCAGTGGATATCTGGCATTCCTGAGTTTTCTCAACCGCGCAGAGAATGTCTGGCAGTTGATCCCACGGAGTCTGGATGACTTTGTTCACCCAATAGATTGCTAACTGCGGAAATAGTTCATATTGATTGAGCTCGTCCAGGTTCGGGCAGCCTGCCTCCGGGGAGACAATGATTGGAACTATTCTTCGGCCGTCCGAAGCCTGGTGGAAATAATGCAACAGAAGAGCGTATTCCTCGATCTGACGCTTGGCCTGTAGAAATGCATCTCCGGACTTAGCTTCAAGAATGACGATTTCGTTTCCGATAAGCAATACGACGTCGATCCGAAGCTCTTTGCGCGGAATGGAGAATTCGAGAAGAATTCCCCAGTTCCGTGCCGAGACGAGCCGAAAGACACATTCTTGGAGCGACCCGCGAAGCAATCCAATGTCGCGTTCCCAGGTCAGTGTCTGATCTGAGTATTGGCTTGTGTAGCCGCGATTTGCATACGATACCGCCAGGCGAGCAAGGATCTGCTCATCGGACTGCGCCAGAAACTCGCCGACACTCGCCCGATAGAAGGAAGCCATAATACCTTCCTGTTTCCTGGGGAAGAAACTGCCCAAAGAGCAACCGCAGGTCCTTCGACTCCGCTGCGCTCCGCTCAAGATGACAGTAATTAAAAGTGGTTGGCGGTCCCCCAGTTCTCAATGCTTTGAAACCTGGGAAACCACGGACCCTGTGCGCGCGAACAGCGAGCGTCTGCCCCACCGCAGGTGGCTATTCTTCCTCTTCCTCCACCGGCCGCTTGGCGTTGGCCAGTATTTTGTCTGCCACTAACTGCGGGACGATGTCGTAGTGGTCCATTTCCATGCGGTAGCTGCCCTTGCCTTGCGTCATCGAGGTCAGGATGGTCCCATAGGTGAGCATCTCGGCCATGGGGACCTGGGCGTTAATGACTGTTGTCCGGCCCTTGGACTCCATGCCGGCTACGCGGCCGCGGCGGGAGTTGAGGTCGCCCATCAAGGAGCCGGCAAACTCGTCGGGCGCCTCGATCTCGACCTTCATGATGGGCTCGAGCAGGCAGGGCTTGGCTGATTCCATGGCTTTTCTAAACGCGAGCCGCCCGGCCATCTTGAAGCTCATTTCGTTCGAGTCCACGTCGTGATAACTGCCGTCGTAGACGACAGCTTTGAAGTCGACGACCGGGAAACCGGCGAGATAGCCGCGCGCCGCCGACTCGACGATACCTTTCTCGATGGCGGGGATGAAGTTGCGGGGGATTGCGCCGCCGAAGACTTCGCTGGCGAACTCGAAGCCTGCGCCGCGAGGCATGGGCTCCATGCGAATCTTGCAGTCGCCGAACTGGCCGTGGCCGCCGGTCTGCTTTTTGTGGCGTCCCGGCGCTTCGACCTTGGCGCGGATGGTTTCGCGATAAGGCACCTTGGGCGCCTTGAGCGTGACCTCGGCGTGGTAGCGCTTTTTGAGGCGGCTGACGATGGCTTCGATGTGCGGCTGGCCCGCGCCGGCGATGAGGAACTCGTTGGTGGCCGGATCGCGGAAGAAGCGGATGAGCAGGTCCTCCTCCATTAGCTTGTGGATGGCGGGGGCGAGCTTGTCCTCGTCGGCGCGGCTCTTGGGTTCGATGGCGTAGGTCATGGCCGGCTCGGGCAGCGGATAAAGATCGACCTGAATCTCCGCGCCCTTCGCGCCCAGCGTGTCGCCGGTGAGTGTCTCACGCAGCTTGGCCACAGCGCCCAGGTCGCCGGCGTGCAGCTCGGGCACCTCGACCGCCTTGCGGCCCTGCATCACGCTCAGATGGCTCAGCCGCTCCTGGCCGCGGCGGGTGTAGTTCTCGACCGTGGCGTCGTTCTTGATGACGCCGCTGATGACCTTGAAGAAGGTAATGCGGCCACTGAAGGGATCGGTCATGGTCTTGAAGACCACCATGGCAGCGGGTTCCGAGTCGGCCACCTTGCGCAGCACGGTGGGCATATCGGCGGCCTCGTCGTCGTCGGCGCCGGCGGCTACGGCCGTTGGGCTGCGGACGGTGAAAGGAGCGCGCTCGACCGGCGATGGACAATAAACCTTGATGAAATCCAGCAGATGATCGAGAGCCATGTTGGCCAGGCCGCTCGAAAACAGAACAGGGAAGATGCGGTCTTCGCGGATGGCTTCGTGCAGAGCGGCGATAAGGTGGTCTTCGGGGATGGTGCCCTTCTCGAAGTACTCCTCCATCAGCTCGTCTTTGCCCTCGGCCACCAGCTCCACCAGCGCCTCGTGCCGCGCCTTGGCGTCGGCCGCCAGGCCGGCGGGGATCTCGCCGGTCACCTTGCCCCGGCCATCGCCGCCGGGCGTGTAATAGAAGGCCTCCATGGTCACCAGGTCCACCACGCCGTGGAATCCGTCCGCGCCGGAGATGGGCAACTGGACGGGCACGCAGTTGCGGCCCCAGCGATCGACCAGGTCGTCGATCAGGGCGCTCAGTCCGCCTCCGCCGCCGGCCTTGGGATGATCCATCTGGTTGACCACCACAACCCGCGGAACGTTGGCTTCCTCGGCATAGCGCCACACCCGCTCGGTCACGGCCTCGACGCCATTCTGGGCGTTCACCAGCACCACCGCTGCCTCAACCGGCAGCAGCGCGGCGCGGGCTTCGTGACTGAACATGTGGAAGCCGGGCGTGTCGACTAAATTGATTTTTACGCCCTGCCACTCGGCAAAGGCGACGGCGTTCTGCATGGTTGCGCCGCGGGCAATCTCTTCTTCGTCATAGGCGGTCACGGCGGTGCCGTCGGCCACGCGGCCCTGGGTCGGGGTCATCTTCGCGGCATGCAGCAGAGCGGCAATAAAGGTGGTCTTGCCGCTATGCGCATGCCCCATTACAGCTACGTTGCGGATCTCACTTCCCTGGTACGTTTTCATGGGTTTCTCCTTGTGAATGCAGATCTTCGCGGCACGCGGAGCGAGGGACTCAACTCGCTTCCGATCTCGAAAGTGAGACTCTGCGCGCGCAGTAATCCGTAAATGTCATTTTGAAGATTGAAGGGTCCTCGCCGCCGGCACAGCCCTGATCCCTGATCCCTGACCCCCGATCCCTGCCGCAGGCACAGGGAAAGATTGCGGGCGTCCGCAGGGGCGTCCAGGTGGCCGAATTGGAGGGCCACGTGTCCCGGTCTGCCGTCTACCTCATCCATATCGAGGTCCGGACCGGCGCCGGGGGAGGGGTCGGAGGAGGTTTCCGCCCGGCGTCTATCACCAAAAAGCGGATGCTATCACACGAGGAGTGTGAACGTCCTGTGACTGGCCGCACCTGGCAGAAGGGAGGCGGGCGGGCAGTTGCGGTTCAGAATGGGGCGGAGCGGCCGTTGGCTTTCGCGCGCCGGCCGGCCCGATCCCAAATTCATGCCACCTTAAGGTTGCGCGCTGTATCCTCGAATGCGAAAGGATGCGGAGCTTTGTCCGCGCCTCCAAGAGCCCGGGTCAGCCGGGAAGCCGCATCCAGGAGATCCCGCCATGAACTTGAAGCCATTCGCCGTTGCCACACTCGCCGCTCTGATTCCGTTGACCGGCCTGGCCCAAGCCCCGGACAGCGGGCCTTACAAAGTCGTGAAGATTCAACTGGTCGGCGGCGAGGGCGGCTTCGACTACGTGACCGCCGACCCGGACGGCCGCAATCTGTACGTGGCCCGCTCCGGCCCGGCCGGGCACATCGGCGTATTCAACCTGGACACGCTGGCCCAGGTGGGCGACATTCCCGGCACCAGCGCCCACGGCGGGGCAGTGGATACGGCCACCGGGCATGGATTCGCAACCTCCAAGCCGGTCACCATGTTCGATGCCAAGACATTTGCCATCCTGAAGAAGATTGACGTTCAGGGCAATCCCGACGGCTACCTGAACGATGCTTACAACCACCGCTTCTACGTCCTCAGCCACTCGGAGCCGAATATCACGGTGCTCGACGACAAGGACGGCTCGATTCTGGGAACCATCTCCATCGGCGGCGCACCGGAGCAGGCCGCCACCGACGGGCAGGGAAAGATTTATGTGGACATTGAAGACAAGGCAGCCATCGCGGTGATCGACGCAAACACCATGAAGATGGTCGGCAGCTACGACATCTCCAGCAAGGGCGGAGGATGCGCCGGGCTGGCGCTCGACGCGAAGAACAGCATCCTCTTTGCCGCCTGCCGCGACAACAAGAACATGATCATCCTGTCGGCGACGGATGGGCATATCATTACCGATCTGCCCATCGGCAACGGGTCGGACGGGGCCACGTTCAACCCGGCCACGATGGAGACCTTCAGCTCG
>JARLGE010000046.1 GCA_031296215.1 Occallatibacter sp. | reverse complement strand
GCCGTCGGGCAGAATCTCCAGCACGCCGTCGGCGAAGATGTGCCCCTCCTTTTCGCTCTGAGCCTGGAGGATCTTGAAGATCAGGTCCTGTTTGCGAAGGCCGCTGGCGCCCGGGATCTCCAGGGTGCGCGCAATGCGGCTGAGTTCGGTAATGTTTTTTTCTTTAAGTTCAGCGATGGTCATGGTCACCTGCGATAAGGGGGGATGGGAGTGAGGGGGTGCGGAGAGGGGATGTGCTCCAGGAGGAAACCGGGCGGGAATCTCTTCAAGCAACGGGCGCAGGCCGCGCCTGTTGCGTCCCCCGGATCAAGAGGAAGATGGAAACGCCTGAGGAATGTGGCTAACCCGGACGGCAAGCCGCCTTGAAACCGTTGCCTGCATCAATTCTACTCTGCCTGAGCCTTTCAGGCGGCGCGACGCCGTTCCATGGCCTGCGGCTGAGCGGATTCCACTGACGCCGCAGCTCCCGGATTGGTGTTCTGAAAACGGCCCAGGACTTCATTGGTCGTGTCTTGCAGCCGTGTGTTCGGCTTGTGCAGCTTGCGGGTCGCCTTGCTAGCCAGTTGACAGAGCTGGTAGCGATTGGACACATGAGAAAGTGCCCCAAAAACTAAATCAGAACGCATGATACATCTCTCCTTGCTTGAAATTCCTGTCCGCTCGGAACTTGCCTGGCGCCGAGGAGTCCAGTGGGGAGCCAACAGCAACCGCGGTCCCCCAGTATTTGTTTCTCAATCCTTAGACGCACAAAGTGTGTGTCGAGTTCAAAAATCTTGGCGCACTTTTGCACGCCCGGAAACGGGTTTGTGCCGAATCACAGGTAGCGATTGCCGTCCTGGGAACCCATGCCCTGTCGTTCCCACTTCCGGCGGAAACCGAAACGCACCAGTGCACCAACGGATGTGCCCCAGCTCGGGATGATGCGGGAAACCACAGACGGGCGCGCGAGAATCTACCGCGGGCGGCCCTTGAATGGATGGCACTCATGAATCTATACCGAGTCGAGGTCCGGGTCAACTGTTTTTTACGGACTTTTTCCCCACCGTGAGGGGTTGCCGGCGAGCTTCCCCTCGATGCAAGGAAAGCATTTAGAATCATATAGATATAGGAGACATTCCCCTCCCCACCTGGCCCCTGGCGGAGGCGGGGTGAGGCGGAACCTGCGGCGAGAAGGGAGGAATTCCTGAGCAGAATCTCTCCGAAAGTGTGCCGCGGGGGCGCAAAATCGCGATGATTTGATTGCGTTAACAGGTTGCCTCGACCGCGTTTCAGGCAGGGTTCCTGGTGCTCGCGGGAATAGGGAAATGGGGAGCAGATCGCGGAGTGATCCTTCGACAGCCCAACTGGAACTCAAACGCCGGGAAAGCGGTGCTGAGGCTGAAAAACGCGCAGGGATTTGACGGAAGCAAGCGGCGGCCCTCTGTTCCCTGATCGCTTTTTCCTGCTTTTCTCACGCCCAGTAGCTGCGGTCGAGGGTGCGGTACTGGATGGCTTCGGCGAGATGGGCGACGGTGAGGCGTTCGACGCCTTCCAAGTCGGCGATCGTCCGGGCGACTTTCAGAATGCGGTCGTGGGCGCGTGCGGTGAGGCCCTGCTGCTGCATGGCGCGCTCCAGCAGGCGCTCGGAGTCGACGCCCAGTTCGCAGTGGGTGCGAATCTGGCGGGTAGTCATCTGCGCGTTGGCGTAGATTTTTTCGCCGTGCTTGCGGAAGCGCTGGCGCTGCCGCTCGCGCGCGGCCATGACGCGGCCACGAATCTCGGCCGAGCCTTCGGCCGCCGCGCCGCCGCGCAGTTCCTTGTATTGCACGGCGGGAACCTCGATGTGAATATCGATGCGGTCGAGCAGCGGCCCCGAGATCTTGGCCACGTAGCGCTGGATCATCGGCGGCGTGCACATGCACTCGCGCGACTTGTCGTTGAAGTAGCCGCAGGGGCAGGGATTCATGGCCGCGGCCAGCATGAAGCGCGCGGGGAAGCTGAGCGACATGGAGGCGCGGGCGATGGTGACAGTGTGGTCTTCGAGGGGCTGGCGCATCACTTCAAGCACGTTGCGGGGAAACTCGGGGAGCTCGTCAAGGAACAAGAGGCCGTTGTGCGCCAGGGAAACCTCGCCGGGCCGCGGGATGATGCCGCCGCCGATCAGGCCGGCGTCGGAGATGGTGTGGTGCGGCGAGCGGAAGGGCCGCTGCGTGACCAGGCCCGCGGCTGCATCGAGCACGCCGGCGACGGAGTGAATCTTGGTGGTCTCCAGCGCTTCTTCGAAAGTGAGTGGCGCGAGAATGGACGGAAGGCGCTTGGCGAGCATGGTCTTGCCGGAGCCGGGCGGGCCGATCATGAGAATGTTGTGGCTGCCGGCGGCGGCCACTTCCAGAGCGCGCTTGGCGGTCTGCTGGCCGCGCACGTCTTTGAAATCGACGGCAAAGTGCTGCAGCTCGCCGAGCAGCGCCTCGGTGGAGACGCGATAGGGTTCGCGCTGAATGGAACCGACGACCGAAGTGTTGAGCAGCTCGAGCACGTCGAGCAGCGAGGAGACGGGGTAGACGTTCACGCCTTCGACCACCGCGGCCTCGGCGGCGTTAGCGGCGGGCAGAATAAGGTTGGGGATATTCTTCTCGCGGGCCAGGATGGCGATGGGCAACATGCCGGGCACGCCGCGCACGCTGCCGTCGAGTCCCAGCTCGCCAACCATGAGGAAGCGGCTCACGTTGTCGACGCGCAGCGCGCCGTAAGCGCCGAGGATGCCGACGGCGATGGGCAGATCGAAGCCCGCGCCTTCTTTTTTCATGTCGGCGGGCGCCAGGTTGATGGTGATGAAGGTGGGCGGAATGGTGTAGCCGGAATTCTTGATGGCGGCGCGGACACGGTCGCGGGATTCGCGCACGGCTGCGTCGGGCAGGCCGACGGTGTGGAATACATCCTTCTCTGTCACCGCGCCGCTATAGTCGACCTCGACATCGATGAGGTTGGCATCGATGCCGTACACGGCGGCGCTGAGGGCTTTGAAGAGCATGGTTCGAAGTTGAGGCGAGTGTAGCAGAAGACAGTGGTCAGTTGTCAGTGGTCAGTGAACAGTCGTCAGAGATCGGGGGTCAGGGATCGGGAGAGAAAGTTCCGTGTCCCATCCTTTCCGCTTCTTTCTGCGGAAAGGGTGGGGGACCACTACCGATCGGAGTTTGTGCTCTCCCACCCTTGCGACAGGAACAAATCGCAAGGATGGGGCACGGGGCGTGATCGGCGGGTCTGGTTTCTGTTTCCTGACAACTGACCCCTGACCCCTGACCCCTGTTCCCTGTTCCCTGTTTGTCGCTACAATCGGATGCGTGACAACGAGTCTCTTCGATCTGTATAAAATCGGCGTCGGCCCTTCGAGTTCCCACACCATGGGGCCGATGCGTGCCTCGTGCCGCTTTGCGCGCGAGCTGGGAGGGCGCGGCTTGCTGGGGCGCGTGGCGCGCGTCGAGGCGGTGCTCTATGGTTCGCTGGCGCTCACAGGCGTTGGCCATGCCACCGACCGCGCCGTGCTGCTCGGCCTCTCTGGCAACGAGCCGGCCGGCATCGATCCGGCGGCGATTGCATCGACGGTGGCGAAAATTCGCGCGACCAGACGACTCGAACTGGCCGGGAAGCGATCCATCGATTTTGACGAGGCGCGCGATCTGATCTTCGAGCGCAGCCAGATGTATCCTCCCGGCGCCGAAACCAGGCATCCCAACGGACTGCGCCTTACCGCCTTCGATGGGGCGGGCGCGGTGGTTGATCGGCGCACCTTCTTTTCCATCGGCGGCGGATTCATCGTCGAAGACGGAGCGGCGCAATCGCCGGACGCGAACCAGGCGGAGATTCCCTTTCCCTTTCACAGCGCCGCCGAGCTGCTGGCCACGGCGCATGCCAACGAGCTGTCGATCAGCCAGCTCATGCTGGAGAACGAGTGCGCGCTGGCGAAGCATGCGGCGGGCGGCCAGGAGCGGGCGCCGGTGGAGGTGGTGCGCGCGGGGATTGAGCGGATCTGGAAGACGATGCAGGACTGCGTGCTGCGCGGCATCGCGACCGAGGGCATTCTGCCCGGAGGCCTGGAGGTGCGCAGGCGCGCGCATCGGCTCGCCGGCCGGCTCGAGGCCAAGGAGGCCACCGGCCTGCGCGGCGATCCGCTCGCCGCCCTGGACTGGGTCACGGTCTACGCGATGGCGGTGAATGAAGAGAACGCCGCCGGCGGCCGCGTGGTGACGGCGCCCACCAACGGCGCGGCCGGCGTGGTTCCGGCGGTGGCGCACTACTACGAGCGCTTCGTTCCAGAGGCGGACCATGAAGGCCTGCTGCGCTTCTTCCTCACGTCCGCGGCCATCGGCATCCTTTATAAGGAGAACGCATCGATCAGCGGCGCGGAAGTGGGCTGCCAGGGCGAGGTGGGCGTAGCCTGTTCCATGGCCGCGGGCGGACTGACCGCGGCGCTGGGCGGCACGAATGGACAAGTGGAGCACGCCGCCGAGATTGGCATGGAGCACAACCTGGGCATGACCTGCGACCCCATTGGCGGCCTGGTGCAGATTCCCTGCATCGAGCGCAACGCCATGGGCGCGGCCAAGGCAATCCATGCATCGCGGCTGGCGATGAACGAGAGCGGAGACCACAAGGTCTCGCTCGATCAGGTGATCCGCACGATGTACTTGACCGGGCTCGATATGCAATCGCGGTACAAGGAGACCAGCCTGGCGGGGCTTGCCTTGAACATCATCGAGTGCTGATTGCATGAGGCGATTGAAGAGCGTGGGCGCGCGCATTGTCTCTCCATCGCGGCGCGAGAAGCCCGATCGTGCGTGACTGAAATCGGATTAAATGCGCATCCGCAAATCGGCACGCGATGCATCGCGAAAAAATTGTTGACCCTTTTTCCACTCTTTGGTTGTTTTTTTCTTGACACTTGCGAATCATGAATCTATACATTCATCAACTGCAATTTGTAGATTGCAGACATCGATGCAAACCATCGAAAAGGGAGAATAGGAAAAATGGCAACCAAGAAGGCAGCCAAGAAGGCACCCGCGAAGAAGGCAGCCGCCAAGAAGGCACCCGCGAAGAAGGCCGCAAAAAAGAAGTAATAGCGGTCAAACCAACAACAAGGCAACACTCCGAGGGGGACGCTTAAAAGCGTTCCCCTCAGTGTTTATGCGGCCTTCGCGCTCGCCATGCCGGTCTCTGCGCAGAAGGAATAGACTTGTAGCGAAGGGAACACGGGGAAGGGAACCGATTCCCGGAATGTCATGACACGACGCCGCTGGATTGCCGAACACTGGGACGAAGCGACTGCCACCCTTGTTGGCGCGCAGGCCGAACACATGGCGCGCGTGCTGCGCGCGCAGGCTGGGATGGAGGCCGATGTGGTTGCGGGCGGGCGAGTCTTTCACGCCGAGGTGGCCGCCGTCCGCCCCACCGAGGTGCGCTTCAATTTGATCGCCGAGGTGCAGGCCGATCCAGCGCTGCCGGTGACGCTGGTGCTGGCCGTGTATAAATTCGATCGCATGGAGTGGGCCATGGAGAAGGCCACGGAGCTGGGCGTGGCGGCGATTGCGCCGGTGATTGCGCAGCGGACCGAGAAGCACCTGGCCAAGGCGGCGGAGAAGCGCGCCGAACGCTGGCGGCGCATCGTGCATGAGGCGGCGCAGCAGTCGCGGCGCTCCGATGTGCCGTTGATTCATGAGCCCGGTCCGCTCTCCGCGCAGGTTCGGGCAGCGTCGGGGGCCACGCGCATCGTGCTGGCCGAGCAGGAGCGCACCACCACGCTTCGGCATGCAATCGAAGAAGCCGCTGCGGCGGCGGCGGCGGAGATGCCGACGCTGGAGATCGCCATCGGCCCGGAAGGCGGATGGGCGCCGGGGGAAGAGGCGCTGTTCGACGCCAACGGCTGGCGCGCCACGTCGCTGGGCCCGCGCATTCTGCGCGCGGAGACGGCGGCGATTGCGGCGCTGGCGGTGGTGGCTTCGTGCCTGGAGTAGGCGGCTGCACCTCGGCAGAGATCAGGCGTGCGTCCTGCTTGCACCCAGAGCGGCCTTCAAGCTAAAGGCAGCGAGACCGAGGGATACGAAGACGTTGACAACGGCGCGCACATCGAAGACATTGCCGATGAGAACGCCGAAAGTGAACGCCGAGATTGCCATGGCAACGCTCCACGCAAAGGCGATCCAGGCCAGCGGCCCGTCGCCGGGCCGAAAGGTGCGAAGCAAGTTGATAGCTGCGATGAGCTGCCAAAGCATCGACGTGGAGAGCGCCCACAGCATGGTGACCGGTTCATGCTTGTAAGCAAGAAAGGATCCGACACCGTGGCCGAAGCTGCCCAGAATGACAATGCAGGCGAGAATACGATCCAGTGTTTTCATCCGAAGCCCTTCCTAAAGAAGTTTGAACCCATTTAGAAATGCGAGCGGGTCTGGCGTCTCAGGCGAGGCCTCTCTTCTAAAGGTGAGCAAACCGCAACAGCAGCCCGGCCAGCGCCGCGCCCAGTAGAGGACCTGCGATGGGAATTGGCGCATAGCGCCAGTTGGAGCCGCCCTTGCCGGGGATCGGCAACAGCCAATGAACCAGGCGCGGACCCAGATCGCGCGCGGGATTGATGGCGTAGCCGGTGGTGCCGCCGAGCGAGAGGCCGATGCCCCACACCAGGCTTCCGACAAGCCATGGCGCGAGGGCAGGCGCAGGGCCGGTCGGGGAGACGCCGTGCGAGCCGATGGCCGCGGCCACCACCACCAGCACCGCCGTGCCCAATGCCTCGCTCAAGAGATTGAAGAAGGGACTGCGCACCGCGGCGTTGGTGCAGAAGACGCCCAGCTTGGCCGCAGGATCGGGCGTGAGCTTCCAGTGCGGCGCATAGTGCAGCGCCATCAGCGCCGCGCCGCACATGGCGCCCAACAACTGCGCCGACCAGAAGTAAGCGAGCTGCGAGTAGTCTCCGCTGGAGACCGCCGCGGCCAGGGTGATGGCTGGATTGATATGCGCTCCGGAACTGCCGAAGGCCTGCGCCACCAGCACGCCGCACAGCACGGCCAGTGCCCACCCTGTCGCAATCACCATCCAGCCCGCGTCGGCCGCGTACGACTTGCGCAAGGTTACAGCGGCGCCCACGCCGTTGCCCATCAGCACCAGAACCAGCGTGCCCAGAAACTCACCCAACCAGACAGAATGCATGTACTCTTCCTCAAGAAACGTTCGGGGCGCCTCGAAGGACCGATCGATTCACCCGTTGATTTTGAACTTCATTAGAACCACGTCTGCCGTTTGTAGTCCAGATAGGCCGCACCGAATTTTTCGCTCAACACTTGCTCTTCCTTCCGGACCCGATAGACCTGCAAGGGAACCAGGACGGCAAAGATGAGAAACAGCCAGGGCTTGTTCGCAAACACGATCACACCCACGATCATGAGGGCCCCAAAGAAGTAGATGGGGTTCCTGATGCGGGAATAGAGCCCGGTAGTCACCAGCGTGGTTGCCTTGGCCTCCACGCTGAAAGCCCGTCCCAACTGGATGCGGGCAAGAACAAAGAGCAGAAAGGCGGGGAGCGCAATAGCCACTCCGGCAATGCGTGGAACTGTCCAGGGAAGGGTGCGGGCCTGAGTTGCAAAGAGCAGCGCCAACACTACGATCACTGCCAGGGTCCCGACGTTGAGTTTCAAGCGACACCCCCAAACCACCTAAATTCCGCGCGATCCTGCGGCGTTTGCGCCTGCTGACGCTTGCCCTGCCAGATGCACAGCGCCAGCCAGGGATGAATTTGCTGAACTCAAGCATTCTGCACTGTCAGGCCCGTGCTCGCCAAGTGACCTGCGCGGACGGCGAATGCTGAAGAGTGTCCAGGCATTCACGGGCAGAGTATTTCTGTCGCTATGGATTGCGCTTCGCCTGATCTGCACCGGCGGCCGTGTTCGCGTATTGCGGCCAGTTCGTGAGCAGCTCCCGCACCACCACATGGCCCACCGTGTACGCGGCCTCCAATGAGGGCAGGTAGCCGCTGTACTTGCCGATGCGCTGCGTGGCCAGGCTTTCGGCTGCAGTCATGCCGCGCGGCGGGCGATCGTAGTTGCTCACCGTTCGCAGCACCAGGACGCGCTGGCCGTCTACGCGATGGGCATTGGCCAGGAACTCGAGCGACTGGAGCGTGCCGGTGTCTTCCATGGCGGTGGTGGCGAACTGGCCCTGGCCGCGCGTGAAGTAGCGCATCCACTCCGCGGCCCAGGCGTCGAAGAGGTTGCCGTGCCAGTAGCGCGAAGAGGAGACCTCGTCGCCCATGGCGACAAAGGGCGGGCGCTGGGCTGCGGCTCCGTCAAAGTTGCTGCGAATCTCCTTGAGGGATGCAGAGTCGGCGAGCGGCGCGGCGCGAGTCAGGTTGTAGGCCCACTCGGCGAGGCTCTTATTCAGCTCGTACACCTGGCCGGGAAGCGGCGCGGCGGGCTCTTCGAACGGTTTCGATTTGCGCAACGGCAGATAGCCCGTGGTCCAGTCCGGCGGAGTCTCGCGGGCATCGATCTCGTAGCCGAGGTCGCCATCGACTACCCAGCGCGCCCACAGGGCCGAGCCCAGCGAGGCCTTGTCGGGGCTGGCTCCGGCAATGCCGGCGACGATCCAGTAGGCGTGGCTGAGGTCGAAGCGCGGGTCGAGGCCAAGGGCCATGATGGTGGCGGCGGCGTGCGCGGCGCCCTGGCCGGTGAGCACGGCCATCTCGCCATCGCTATTCATGCGCACGGCGTGGTAGGCGGCGGCGAGCGGATAGATGCGGTCGAGGTGATCGCGCTCCACCCAGTACTGCAACTCGCCGGGCTGGTCGCCGGTGTCGGCGCCGACTTCGAACATAGCCACCACGACCACCTTGACGGGGATGGGGCGGGGCCTGGCCTGAGAGACGGCTGCGAAAGAGATGAGGAATAGAAGCGCAAGGGAATACCGTGCTGGGGTGTTCATGCGGTCGTTCTGCCTTCCTTGTCGATGCAGAGCCCGGGTTTCATCCCCCTGAGCAGTTTGAGCAGCGGACCTATCTCAATTCCTTCTCTTCCGGAAGCATCGAACTCGATCTCGCGGACCGGAATGCTGCCCAGATAAGTGACCTGAGCTGAGGGCAACTCCGCCCAGGAATCCAATGAGCCGGAGTCCAATTCTGGCGGCAGAGCATAAACCTTGTAGTCGGAGGCATAGTTCTCAAGCGAATCGTCGAATCCCGCATCGAGCAGGATTTCGGTCCCATCCACAGTGCAAAGAATGAATCGAGGGACATCCCAAAAGTCGCGATATTCAAATGGAATCATTGGCATGTCGTCACCGCTTCATGCAATCCTTCTCTGGTGCTGATGATTGCCATGGTATCTGAGACTCGCTGCCGGGCAAAGCGATTGGTGGCCGTTCCGCGATACCATGGGAGAAATCGGCGAGGTTTCGAGCATGAGATGTGGGCGAAGGATTCTTTCTTGGGCGGCCATGACAGTGGTGTTTGCCTTCACGGCCGCGGCGCAGCAGCCGGCCAAGGTGATCGGCTTCATGACCGACTTCGACGTGAAGGACGATGCGGTGGGCATCTGCAAGGCGGTGATGGAAGGGGTTGCGCCGGGGGTGCGCATCATCGACATTACCCACCAGTCGGAGCCCTACAACATCGCCATGGGGGCGCGCTTCCTGGCGGGGTCTGCGCCTTACTTTCCTCGCGATGCGGTCTTCGTGGTGGTCATCGACCCCGGTGTGGGGTCGACGCGCAAGGCCATCATCGCGCGCTCGCGGGTGGGGCAGATCTTCGTGCTGCCGGACAACGGGCTGCTGACGCTGGTCGAGGACCGCGACGGCATCGCGGAGGCGCACGAGATTACCAACCCGGCGTGGATGATCGGCACGGGAATCTCGTCGACGTTTCATGGGCGCGATATTTTTTCGCCCTCCGCCGCCCATGCGGCGCGGGGCGACGACATGGCCCAGGCCGGGCCGGCGCTCGACGTGAGCAAGCTTGTCCATCTCGACCTGCACAACGCCAGCATCGATGCAACCGGGCTGTATGGCGAGGTGATCGGGACAGACGGACCGTTCGGCAACCTGGTGCTGAACGTGCCGGCGGAGACCTTTGCGCAGCTTGGGTATAAACTTGGCGACCAGGTTCCGATCACGCTCGCCGGCAAGCGTTACGTCTTTCCGCTGGTCAAGACTTTTTCCGATGTTCCGGTGGGCAAGGAACTTTTTTACATCGACTCGCGGGGGCGGCTGTCGCTGGGCATCGATCAGCGCAACTTCTCCGAGACGTATAAAGTGGGCGAAGGCGCGGTGTTCACGATTCCGAAGAAGGGCGCCGAGTAGCAGGTTAGCAAGCCGGCGGGGTTGGTGATTCCCAGGTCTCAAAATCGAGACCTGGGGCACCCGGCAAGTCAGCGAGTCAGCGCGTTGGAGCTTGGATGAGCGGATGGGAGGGGTTGTGACAATGAAAAGTGGATTGAAGGTCTGCGTTTTGGTGGGCGCGGTTGCTTTGGCGGTTGCCCCCGGGTTGGCGCAGCAGGCGCAGGCGCACCATTGGTCCATTGTGGTGCATGGCGGCGCGGGGGTGATTGAGCGGCCAGCGCTGGGTCCCAAGGGCGATGCGGCGTATCGCGCGGCACTGACTACGGCTACAGAGGCGGGCGCAAAGGTGCTGGACCGGGGCGGATCGGCGCTGGATGCGGTGGAAGCAGTGCTGAATATTCTGGAAGACGATCCGCTGTTCAACGCCGGGCGCGGGGCGGTGTTTACCTCCGAGGGGAAGAACGAGCTGGATTCGTCGATCATGGACGGTTCGAATTTGAAGGCTGGCGCGGTGGCGGGCGTGACACACACGCGGCATCCCATCTCGCTGGCGCGGGCGGTGATGGAGAAGTCTCCGTACGTGATGCTGGCCGGTCCAGGGACCGATGCCTTTGGCGCGCGCGTGGGCCTGGAGCAGGTGGACCCCAGCTTCTTTTTCACCGAGGCCCGCTGGCAGTCGCTGGTGAAGCAGTTGACGAAGGAAGGCAAGCCCGTTCCATCGCGGCCCGCGGGCGCGCCGCCGCCGGGCGAGGCTGTGCCGGTGGCTTTCTACGACGAGGCGGGCGACTCGCGCAGCCACGGGACGACGGGGGTGGTGGCGCTGGACAGGAACGGCAACATCGCCGCGGGCACTTCGACCGGCGGCTTGCAGGGCAAGATGCCGGGGCGGGTGGGGGACTCGCCGATTATCGGCGCGGGGACGTATGCATCGAATCAGTCGTGCGCGGTTTCGGCGACAGGCTCGGGCGAGTACTTTATCCGCCTGGGCGTGGCGCGGGAGATCTGCAACCTGGTCGCATTCAAAGGCATGGGGATTCAGCAGGCGGCGGACCAGGTGATTCATCAGGAACTGGAAGCTCTGCACGGCGATGGCGGCGTGATTGCGCTGACGCCGGATGGGCAGACCGCGTTCAGCTTCAACACTCCGGGAATGTTTCGCGCGCGGCTTGCCGAGGGCGGGAAGCTCGAAGTGCACATCTATAAGGATGAGCAGTAGGATTCGATCAAAGGTCGAGAGGGCGTGGAATGAGTTCTTCGGTTAGCGCAATGCGGGTACGATTCGATTCGGACAGCTTCTGGGTCGATCTGAGCGACGGCCGGACGATCGGTGCGCCTCTTGCCTGGTTCCCGCGCTTGCTGCACAGCACCGCGGAAGAGCGAGAGCAGGTGAGGATCAGCAGTCGGGGCTTGCATTGGGAGTCTTTGGACGAGGACATTTCCATTGCCGGCCTGCTGGCGGGGCTCGACGACCAGAGCGCTCCGGACAAGACGTTTGCGGCCTAGCAGGATGCGAAAAAAGGCTTTGGCTGGAGCGAGAATTGTAAAAAGTGCGCAGGGGCTGAAGCCCACATTGATTCTTTTGCGTTTGCGGCCCGACTGAAGTCGTGCCCTTGTTACAGAGCGGTCGAAGATTCGCGGCGAACAGAGTTTTTCCGCAGCCTGTGAAGTCGTGCCCTGACACTCTTTGCCTCTGCCGTTGAGTTTTTCAGTAGCAAAAAGGCCATCCGCGCGGGATGGCCTTCTGCGTCAATCTGGAAACTGGATGGGAGCGGCCGGCTACGGCTGTGCAGGTACGCCCTGCCCACCTTCATTGCGTGCCTGCGCCTTCTGGGTGAGAACCTTGTGGACGGTGTCTTCCAGGGCCTGCGCTTCGGGCAGGAAGGAGAGCGCCTTCTGAATTTCGGGGTCCCAGTCGGCGCGCACGCGCAGGCCGATCGACTCGCCAAATTGAGTGGCCTCGATCTTGTCCTTGATGCTGGCCTTGAGCCAGTCGCTGACGCCGTCCAGGTCGGCCTGGGTGTAGGGAATGTTCTGGCCGGCGAGGTACTGCTTGAACTCGGCAAGCACCGCCTCATCCACCTGGAAGTTCTTGTCCACGGTGCGGTTGGCCAGGTAAACCGGCGCGAAGTGGAAGAAGACGTCCTTGTAGAGCAGCGTTTCCTGGAAGTGGTTGGCCTTGACCGGGTCGATCTTTTCATCGGGGGTAATGCCGCCGCCGCCGTAGACGGTGCGCCCGCTGTCGGTCAGCTTGACCTCCTGGTTGGTCTTGTTGGGGGGCAGCGCGCCGGCGTGGTTGTAATAGTAGTCGTAAAGCGAGACACCCTCGTAGTTGCGCTGGATCAGCCGGCCGGAGGGTGTGTAGTAGTGATAGGTGGTCAGCGCCAGGCCGGTGTTCTCGCTGAGGTTGTAGACGGTCTGGACCAGGCCCTTGCCGAAGGTGGTCTGGCCGACGATCAGGGCGCGGTCGTGGTCCTGCAGTGCGCCCGAGACGATCTCCGCGGCGGATGCGGTGCCGCGGCTGACCAGCACAACGATGGGAAAGGTCTTGCCGTTGTTGCCGCGCTGGGCTACGTAGTTCTGGTCGGGGTAGGCGCGTCCGCGCTGCGAGACGATGGTCTGGCCCTTGGTGAGCAGGTGGTCGCACACCTCGACCGCCTGGCTGAGCAGGCCGCCGGGATTGTCGCGCAGGTCGAAGACCAGTCCCTTCAGATCGCCGAAGCCGTCGACGGCTTCGATGACTTCCTGCGCCGTGGTCTCCTGGAACTGTTTCAGGTGGACGTAGCCGATGCCGGGACGAATCTCATATTTAAGGTCGACGGAGGGGTTGGGAATCTCGTCGCGCACCAGCGGGAAGACCAGCGGCTTGGCCTGGCCCTCGCGGGTCATGCTGACCTGCACGGCGGTGCCCTTGGGTCCTTTCAGAATCTTGGCCACCTGATCGGAGGTCATGCCGTCGGTGGTCTTGCCGTCGATGGCGGAGATCACATCGGCGGGATGGATGCCGGCCTTGAACGCGGGCCCGCCCTCCATGGGGAACACGACGTAGACCTTGCCGCCGCCGAACTGCTGCTGGATGGTCATGCCCACGCCGTAGTAGCGGCCGTGCTGCTCCTCGCGCATCTTGGCGTAGGCCTTGGGGTCGTAGAAGTTGGAGTGCGGGTCGAGCACGCGCAGCATCCCGGGGATGGCCCCGTCGTAGATGGCGGTGTCGGCCTTGTCGCCCTGGATGGGTTCGGCGTAGTTCTGCTCGACCAGGGCGTAGACGTTGGTGAACGACTTGAGGCTGTCGCGAAGCTGGCTTTCATCCTCAGAGGATTGCGCGCCCACACGACGTTGCAGCAGGCTGCCCAGCACGGCGCAGACGGCGAAAAAAAGTACCACGGTGAAGAGTGCGCGGCGCGCGCGGGGAGTCATAGGCTGGAGGAACCTCCGGACTTGGGTTGCGGCAGGCGGGCGGAAACAGGCCTGGAACCCCAGTCTTAGGGCTAAAGTATACCACCCGGCTGTTTGACGGCGGCTGGAGGCTTCCGGTAGCGGCGCGCGGCAGGGGCGGAGTACCCCCGGTTTTTCTCCTCAGGGGCAATTGGGATGGACGCTTGACGACTTTCCGCCTCGATTTGTTCCTGAATTGGCGCAAACGTCGCCGTCCTGCTGCCCAGCCATTTACAATCACGTCTATGGCTGAAGGGGAACAGAAGTTTGCCCCCTGCCGTGTCCTAACCTATGACTCCAATATTCTTTCGCACTCCCGCGGCTCTCCTGTTCTCGACGGCGCTGCTCGCAAGCTCGGCCCTGGCGCAAACGCGTCCCACCACGCCACAAAGCCCTTATGGCGGTGTAACGGTTGAGGATATAGTCGCCCGCGTCAACGACCAGATCATTACGCAATCGGACTACGATCGGGCCATGAAGGAGATGGATGACGAGGCCAAGCAGCGCGGGGCAACGATGCAGCAGATCTCCGAGACCCACAAGGACCTGCTGCGGGACCTGATCGACCGCCAACTGTGGCTCTCCAAGGGCAAGGAGCTGAGCATCACCGGCGAGACGGAGCTGATCAAGCGCCTGGATGAGATCCGCAAGCAGTACAACATGGAGACCCTGGAAGACCTGGAGAAGGCGGCCAAGCAGCAGGGGGTCTCGTTTGAGGACTTCAAGGCCAACATCCGCAACCAGATCATCACCCAGGAAGTGATGCGCGAGCAGGTGGGCCGCCGGGTTCAGTTCACGCCGGGCGAGGCGCAGCGCTACTTTGATCAGCACAAGCAGGAGTACGCCAAGCCGGAGAGCGTGGAACTGAGCGAGATTCTGGTTTCCACGGGGGCCGACCCGGACGATGCGGCCAAGATTGCCGCGGGCAAGGCGAAGGCGGACGACCTGGAGGCCAAGCTGCATGCCGGCGGCGATTTTTCCCAGCTGGCCAAATCGTTCAGCGACGGCACCACGGCCGCGGATGGCGGAGCCTTCGGCACCTTCCACCAGGGAGAGCTGGCCAAGGTTTTTGAGGACGCAACGTTTGGCCTGAAGGCGGGCGAGTACACCAATCCGATCCGCACCAAGCAGGGCTACATCATCTTCAAGGTGGATCAGCACATTCCTGGCGGTGTTCCCGCCTACAAGGACGTGGAACAGGAAGTGGAGCAGAACTACTACGAGAGCCGGATGGAGCCGGCCATGCGCGCCTACCTCACGCAGATGCGCGAGGAAGCTTACATCTACACCAAGGACGGTTTTGTGGATTCCGGGAAGAGCACCAAGCAGATCACCCCGATCTACAGCGTCTATACGCCACCGGTGCCCAAGAAGAAGAAGAAGGTCGAGCGCACCCGCTTCCGCGAGACCACGCGCACCTTCCGGCAGAAGTCGCCGCAGGCGGCCGCGCCCGCGCCCGCGGAAGCCGCCTCGCCGGCGCCGAAGTCCGCGGCCAAGGGCGGGGCCGCGAAGAAGAACGCCAGCCTAAAGACAGAGAAGCCGGGCAAGAAGGAAAAGATCCGCTTCGGCCAAGCGCCCACCAAGACGCTGCCCGCGGCCGCCTCCAGCACCACCGAGGATGCCGGAGCGGTGGCTGCCGCGCCCGCTGCGGCGCCTGAGCCCGCCAACCCGCTGGAAGCCAGCAGCAAGGCGACCGAGAAGACCCGGTTCAGCTCCCGCGCCAAGACGGAAAGGAAGGCCAAGGTGAAGGGGCCCTCGCTGGACAGCGACGCTCCACCTCCGCCGGATGCGGCCGAGATTGCGGACCGGCAGCAGCAAGCCGCAGCGCTGGGCCTGAATGGCGACACTTCAGTCAAGAAGAAGACCAGGACCACCAGCGGCGAGAAGACGCGCTTGACCGACAAAAACAAGAAGGCGGCGGCTCCGGACGCGAATGCAGCTCCCGCTGCTGCCGCGCCGCCTGCTCCACCGGCGCCTGCTTCCCAGCCGTCCGCTCCCCAACCGTAGAGTTGCACGGCTCTGCGAACGCGCCGCAGTGTGCAACGATTGGACCCGCCGGGCCTGGGCTTCCTCTCCCAGGCTCTGCATTCTTGTCCCGAACAGGTACTTCGCCTTTGCACAATTTGGCCCAGCCCCGGTTTGATTGCGGCGACGAGCTTCCAGCCGGCTTGCAAATGGAGACGATGAAGACATGGGAATCCTCGATGCTCCTGGACGGCCGGCGATCAGCAGACGCAGCTTCGTCAAGGCCGGCTTGGGGGGCGCGGCAGGCCTGGCGATTTATGCGGGAGGGATTGAGCGCCACTGGATCGAGGTTACCGCGCACGACGTTCCCCTGGCCGGCCTGAACGCGGCATTCAACGGCCTGCGCATCGCACAGATCAGCGACATCCACATGGACGAATACACGGAGCCCTACTTTCTTGGCCACGTGGTTGACCGGATCAACGCCCAGCGGCCGGACATGGTTCTTCTCACCGGAGACTTCATCAGCTTTGGACTCGCACCGACAGGCTTTGCGGTGGGCGCAGCGTGGCAATGCGCCAATATCCTGAGCGGACTTGAATGCAAGCACCTTTATGCGGTTCTGGGCAACCACGACGTAGGCGTCGATCCGATAGCGGTGACCGCGGCGCTGACGGCCAACGGCATCAGAGTGCTGACCAACGCATGGCTGCCGATCGAGCGCCAGGGCGGAAGGATGTGGCTGGCGGGGCTCGACGATCCAGTGCTGGGAGCGCCCGATGCGGAGCGGGCCGTTCCCATCGCGATTCGCAACGTGCCCCATGAGCCGCTCATCCTGATCTGCCACGCGCCGGATTACGTTGACACTCTGCTGGCGGGCCCGGTGGGCAATGCGGTCAGCCTGATGCTGAGCGGACACACGCACGGAGGCCAGGTTCGCCTGCCGCTGGTGGGCGCTCTGCAACTGCCGGAGCTGGGCAAGAAATACGTGGAGGGATGGTTTCGGTTTGGCGCGATGCAGCTCTACGTCAACCGCGGCATCGGCACGGTCGGCGTCCCCTTCCGGTTCGATTGTCCGCCGGAGATCACGCTGTTCACGCTGCGCGCAGCCTGAAGGCAGCCGGTGATTCAGTCCGGGCCGGGAATCCGGATGCGGGCGGGCAGTTGAGACGGAGCGCGTGAGCGGAAGAGACGACGAATGCGTCTAAGACTCGTCAAAGCAACCAGGCCATTGCAATTGAGGTCCTGGGGACAGAGCCGTTCTTTTTTGCCCGTTTTTGAAGCGAACGGTTGAGAAGCATAGAATTGCGTGGAAGCGGAGAACGCTGGAGCCAGCCTGCATGGAATCATCTCTTGCTGAAGGATGCACAGATGGATAGCCGGGCCGGTTTGCCT
>JARLGE010000004.1 GCA_031296215.1 Occallatibacter sp. | reverse complement strand
TGATCCCGGAGAGCCCGGCAGGCGGCAGCCGGCTCAGCCCGACCCGTCACGGGAACGGCGAGTGAGCCGGGACGCCAACGAGACAAAGGAAAGAGCCAGCAGCCATGAGGTGGGAATTCGTACTTCCGAACTCGATCGCCGGCAGCCGGCCTCATGCGCCGGCCCTGGCCGCAGGGCTGCCCGCGGAAATGCTGATGAATAGCGACGCGTTTGCCGCCTTCTACCAGCGCTCGGCGCGGCCGCTGTGGGCCTATCTGGCGCGGGTCTCGGCCGACCCGGCGCTGGCCGACGACCTGCTACAGGAGAGCTTTGTCCGGCTGCTGTGCGCCGGCCGGCCGGAACTCTCGCTGGCCGAGGGAGAAGTGGCGGCGCGGCGCTATCTGTTTCGCATTGCCAGCAATCTGCTGAGGGACCACTGGCGGCGGCCGGTCTCCGCTTCGATCGAGGAGTTGCCCGAGGAGCTGTTTGCCGCGACCGATCGCTCCGCCCAGGCCGACACGCAGGCAGTTCTTGGACCGGCGCTGGCGAGGATGCGGCCGCGCGACCGGCAACTGCTTTGGTTGGCGCACGCGGAGGGGTACTCGCACGGCGAGATTGCCCAGATCACCGGCCTGGCCAGCGCCAGCATCCGGTTGCTGCTGTTTCGCGCGCGACGCAAGATCGCGCGCATCCTGATGGCGCAGGACGAGCTGCACGCGCTGCCGAACGCCGGCCAGCCGCGGCATGCGCCTGACTTGAGGAGCCAGCCATGACCTTCCGCACCTGCGCTCGCCGATCGGAAGTGCTGGAGTTGCAAGCCCGCGGCCACTGGCCCCACGCCTGCCCTCCGGAGCTTCATGCGCATCTGGCTGAATGCCGTTCGTGTGGCGAGCTGTTGGTGGTGACACAGGCCTTTCAGCGGTTGCGGGCTTCGGCCGCCGCGCAGGCGGAGCTTCCAGCTCCCGGATACCTCTGGTGGCGCGCCCAGCTTCGCCGCCGCAACGCCGCTCTGGAGAGGATGGCGAAGCCCATCCTGGGCGCCTACGTGTTTGCCCTTTCGATTCTGGCGGTGGCGGGCGCAGCGCTGGCTGCCAGCCAGGCCCGGCAGGGCTTTCGCTGGCTCGATTGGATGGGACAAATTCAAATCTCCACCCTGCACGTCGAGAGCTTTAGCCCCTCCGCGTTGGTGAATGCGGGCGGGGGCCTGCTGGTTGTGATTCCGGTTGTTGCCACCCTGGCGCTGCTGTCTGCGGTGGCTGTCTACCTGGCCGTGGAAAGGCAGTAGCGCTCGCGCGCTTGGGGCGTCTACGCTTTGCCTTGCAGTGATTCCACTGTGTCCCAAGGAACGTTCGATGAGGCCCAAGTTGATTGGGCTGGATTTGCGGCACGACTGAAGAGGCTGCGGAAAAAGGCCTTAGAAGAGAGGAGTTCGACTCTTGGCATTTGCAGGGGCTGAAGCCCGACGTTCATTTGATGGGCTTTATCGGCCTGACTAAAGTCATGCCCTTTTACAAAGCCATGGGGAATTGCCGTTGCAATGAGTTTTTCCGCAGCCTCGACCCAGAGGGTACCCCGGTCATGCCCTGACACTTGTTGCTCCTCCAGACAGGTTTTCCGCAGCCCGTGAAGCCCACTGCTCGCTTGGCAATCTTCGATTCACTGCTGTAGTCCTAAAGTAATGTGCATTCTTTTATCTAGATGCGGTCCAGCGCCTTGACATCCTGGGCCGGAAGATTTTTCCTTTCTGTACTGCACCTTTTTCATTCCAGCGGAAGGTCTGCGTGGCAGGCTTCCGTGTGCGTTGTCACCAGGAGAGCAGCTGAGGTGGTTATCGGGAGTGGGCGCGGGCGGATTTTCTCCGCACGGGCATCCAGCGGGCAACTGCCCTCCCTCCGCCGGGCGCGATTCCTTGAGCGTGTTCGATGCCCGCTACGGGCTGGACGCGAAGGTCCTCTGGAGTGGAGGGGTTGGTGCTGAAGCGCGGAGTGGATATGGCCCTGTCAGGGCTGTTGTTGATGGTTTGTCTGCCGCTTGTGGCGGCGGCCGCAATCGCCATCAAATTGGATTCCGATGGCCCGGCTTTCTTTTGCCAGGCGCGGATGGGCCGCGGGTTCAGGATCTTTCAGATATGGAAGCTGAGAACCATGCGCAGGGGGAGCGATGGTCCCGTGTACGCGCTGGCCGGGGATCCGCGGGTTACGCGCGTGGGGCGCTGGCTGCGCCGGTTCAAGGTGGACGAGCTGCCGCAACTGTGGAATGTGGCGCGAGGCGAGATGAGCCTGGTGGGGCCGCGGCCGGTAGTTCCGGAACTGGCCCTGGAGTTCAGGTCCGCTTACGAGCGGTTGCTGGAGGTGCGTCCCGGTTTGACCGATCCGGCTACCCTGCAGTATTGCCGCGAGGCGGAGTTGCTGGCGCTTTCGACCGATCCGCTGCACCACTTCAAGACCGTGGTGACGCCGGACAAGCTGCGCATCTCCGCGGCCTACCTGCAAGGCGCCAATCTGTGGAGCGATCTGGGCCTGCTGGCGGGGACGGTTCCGGCGCTGTTTCAAGACAACTTCCGGCCGCGGTGGGTTCAACAGCGATTTGCCCGGCAGGATCAGACTTTCCAGCGGCTGATTGTCGAATCGGCGCCAGGGGCAGAGGCGCAGACCTCCACAGAGATCGTTTGAGGCCGCAGGGGCCATGACGCGCATCAGAAGGCCCAGTGCGCATAGGAGTGTTGCCTGTCACAGGCTTGGTAGAGCCGCGCCTTGGTATGATGAAGGGCGAGAGAGGCAAGCCCGATCCCTGGCTTGACCTCGAGGAGAGCGTAATGCCCGAAACCAATGGACTCAGTACCATTCCAACGAAAATCCTGGTGCCCGTCGACTTCAGCGACTCGTCGCATGCAGCCTTGCAGACGGCTGCGGATCTTGCCGAGCATTTTGGCGCCGCAATTCATCTTGTTCATGTCCTTCCCATGTTTCCTTCCACTACCTTCCCGGACTTCATTCCGGAGAGCAAGTATCTCGATGCGGCCAGGGCCGATGCGGAGCGGCACTTTGCCGCGGTCAAGGCCGACCTGACCGGCAAGGGAATCAAGGTGGGCTCGACCGTGGAAGTGGGCGACGATGTGGCCAGCGCGATTATGGAAACGGTGGAGCACGAGAAGGCCGACATGGTGGTGATCTCCACGCATGGGTTGACCGGCTGGCATCCGCTGGTCTTTGGATCGATAGCCGAGAAGGTGATGAAGCTGGTTTCCTGCCCGGTGCTGCTGCTGCGCACGGCCAAACCGGTGAGCAGCGCCAAGGTCGCGTCGGGCCGCCTGATGGAGTGGTGGTAGTTCGCTGAGCGGTATTGAGGGGCGAGCGGGGATCACACTTCCGTCGTTCGCCCTTCTGTCATTGAGCCGCGCCGGCGGATGGAGATAACGGCGCTAACAGCCGCGCCTTCACGTGAATGACACCGTCTTGATTCTGCAGCTTTCCCTGGATGGAGAGAAAGCGGCTGCGTGTCACAATGAGGCGGTTCTGCTCAAAGACATCGGGCGCGACGATGATGTTGGCGATGCCGGTTTCGTCTTCAAGAGAGAGAAAGACGAAGCCCTTGGCGGTGCCGGGGCGCTGGCGGCTGATGACGCGGCCGGCCACGCGCACATGGCGTTCGCCGCGGCAGATTTCCAGCTCCTGCGCGGAGAGAAAGCCTTGCTTACGCAATCGAGCGCGCTGCCAGGCCATGGGGTGCGGGCCGGTGGTGATGCCGGTGCCGGCGTAGTCTGCGGCCAGGCGCTCGTCGTCGGACATTTGCTGCAATGGATTTAAGGCTGCGGCCTCGATGGGCACCGCGCCGCGCAGCAGTGGGCCCACGGGCCTGCCGGCCTGCTCCACCTGCCAGAGGGCATCGCGGCGATGCTCGACTGCGTCCAGCGCATTGAGGGCGCCGACCTGGGCGAGGGCAACCAATTCCTTGCGGTTCAGTGCGGGCACGCGCGCGGCCAGCTGGTCAACCGATGGGAAAGGGCCATCGGCGCGGCGCGCGGCGAGAAGCGCTTCGGCCGAGGATTGGCGCAGGCCTTTCACGTAGTTGAGGCCGATGCGGAGAGCCATGCCCTCGGGGGCTGCATGGGCTGCGGGGAAGCTTATCGTGCGCTCAGATTTACTGTCTTGAAAGGGCATGACTTTAGTCGTGCCGCTAGATGACAAATGATAAAGTCCGGGCTTTAGCCCCTGAGGGAATGCATTTTCGGCAACCAGCATTCCCTCGGCGGCTAAAGCCGTGTCGTTATTGGGCTCGCAATCGGCACGGCTAAAGCCGTGCCCTTTCAAAACATCTGCTTTCTCCGTGGCTTGCTCCAACGTGCAAAGCCAATCGGAGCGTTGCACATCGATGGGGCGAACGCGCAGGCCGTGGCGTTGCGCATCCTTGATGAGCACGGCGGGCGAGTAGAAGCCCATGGGCTGGTTGTTGAGCAGGCCGCAGGTGAAGGCAGCCAGGTAGTGAACCTTCAAATAGGCCGAGGCGTAGGCGATGAGCGCGAAGCTGGCCGCGTGCGACTCGGGAAAGCCGTACATGGCGAAGGACGAGATGCCCTGCACGATGTTGTCCTGCGCCTCGGAGCCGATGCCGTTCAAGGTCATGCCCGAGCGCAGGCGGCCTTCCAGGTCCTTCATGCGCTGCATGGATCGCCTCATGCCCACGGCGCGGCGCAGCTCTTCAGCCTCCGCGCCGGAGAAGCTGGCGACGGTCATGGCCATGCGCAGAAGCTGCTCTTGAAAGAGGGGGACGCCGAGGGTGCGCTTGAGTACGGGCTCGAGCGAAGGATGCGGATAGGTGACCTGCTCCTTGCCCTGGCGGCGGCGCATGTAGGGGTGCATCATTTTGCCAACTATGGGGCCGGGGCGGATGATGGCGACCTGCACGACAAGATCGTAAAAACGGGTGGGCGCGTTGTGGGGAATGGAGGCCATCTGCGCGCGGCTCTCCACCTGGAACATGCCCACGGTGTCGGCCTTGCAAAGCGTTTGATAGACGAGTGGATCTTCGGGCAGCGTGGCCAGGTCGATCTCCTTTTTGTAGTGGCGAGGGATAAGTTCGATGGAGTCCTGCAAGACGGCCATCATGCCCAGGCCGAGCAGATCGACCTTGATCAAGCCCATGTCGGCACAGTCTTCCTTGTCCCACTGGATGACGGTGCGGCCGGGCATGGAGGCGCGCTCGAGGGGGACGACGCGGTTGAGCATGCCGGCGCAGATGACCATGCCGCCGGAGTGCTGGCCGAGATGGCGGGGCAGGTTCTGCATGCGCTGCCAGAGGTCGAGATAGCGGGCGATGCGGGGATGACGGGCATCGAGGCCGGCCTGCTCGAAGTTGCGCTCCATGGTGTCGTTGGCGCCGCGCCACTCCCAGTGACCGACCAGGCCGGAGAGACGGGCGAGCTGCTCGTCGTCGAAGCCGAGGGCCTTGCCCACCTCGCGCGCGGCGGAACGGCCGCGATAGCTGATGACGTTGGCGGTCATGGCGGCGCCGAGCTGGCCGTAGCGCTGGTAGACGTATTGAATGACCTGCTCGCGCTGATCGCCGGAGGGCAGATCGAGGTCGATGTCGGGCCACTCGCCGCGGTTCTCGTTGAGAAAGCGCTCGAAGAGCAGTTCCATGCCGACCGGATCGACGGCGGTGATTTCAAGCGCGTAGCAGACGGCGGAGTTGGCTGCCGAGCCGCGGCCCTGGGCGAGAATGCCGTGCCGCTGACAGTAGCGGACCAGGTCCCAGACGATGAGGAAGTAGCCGGCGAAGCCAAGTTTGGCGATGAGCTTGAGTTCGTGCTCGACCTGGGCGCGGGCTTTCAAGAGGAGAGAACGCTTGGCCGATGAGCCGTAGCGTTTAACGACGCCCTCTTCGACGCGGTGGGCGAGAAAACTGTCCATGGTCACGCCGTCGGGCACCGGATAGTGCGGGAACTGGTAACCGAGATTGTCGAGCGTGAATTCGAGGCGATCGCTGACCAGGCGGGTGTTGGCAATGGCTTCGGGAATGTCGGCGAAGCATTGCAAGCAGCGGAGATTTCGAGAATTGTTGCTGGATAACAAGCGGCCGGCGCGGTCGAGCGTGGTGTGGTGGCGGATGGTGGTGAGCACGTCGAGGATTTCGCGGTCCCGCTCCGTGGCGTGGAGAACGCCGTTGGTGGCGACGACGGGTAAGTTGAGCGAGGACGCTAGAGTTAGAAGGGACTGGTTGCGGCATTCCTGCTCGCGCAGGCCGTGGCGCTGTAACTCGAGATAGACATTACTGCGTCCATAAGTCGCAGTTAGACGGGAGAGTAACTTGCCGGCTTCGCTTTGACCGCCGCTGGCAAGAGCGGCGGCGAGCGGGCCTTCGCCGCCGCCGGTGAGGCAGATAAGTCCGGCGGAGAATTCCTGCAAGTCATCCAGGGTTGCCGCACCTTCGGCCTTGGTAGCTTCGCGCATTTTGAAGCGGGTGATGAGCTGGCAGAGGTTCTGATAGCCAATTTGCGAGGCACAGAGCAGGAGCAGGCGCGGCGGCTCGGAAGGAAACTGGTGCGGGAGCCAGGGGGGCGGTGTGAGCCGGTTGCCGAAGGAGGAGACGGCGATCTCCGCGCCAATGTGGGCCCGGACGCCGGTTTTCTTCGCCTGGGTGTGGAAACGCGCCACGCCGTAGAGGCCGTTGCGGTCGGCGAGGGCGAGGGCGGGCATGCCAAGCTCAGCCGCGCGCTCGATGAGCGCTTCGGGCTGCGAGGC
>JARLGE010000045.1 GCA_031296215.1 Occallatibacter sp. | reverse complement strand
GATGCCAGCGATCGTGAACAATTCCGAACAAAGTCCGGCGGCGGAGCGGCTGGTGCTGGCCGTGGATACCTGCGGGCCGGCGGGGTCGGTGGCGCTGGGCCGGCTGGACGGCGGCGTGGCGGAGATCCTCGGGCAAGTTGAGTTGGAGGGGCGGAGCTACTCGGCGACGCTGGTCGCGGCGGTGGGCGAGTTGCTGGCGCGCGCCGGCCTGCGTGTGGCGGACCTGGGCGCCATGGTCGCCGTGAACGGGCCAGGCAGCTTTACCGGCGTGCGCGTGGGGCTGAGCGCGGTGAAGGGGCTGGCCGAGGCGGCGCGGATTCCGGTGACGGCGGTTTCGCGGCTGGAGGTGCTGGCCTGGAAGGTCGGGGTGGAGTCCTCGGCGCTGGATGCGCACCGGCACGAGATTTTTCTGCGGCTGGGCCTGGCGGCTGGGAAGGCGCGTGAGGTGCTGGCGGGAGCTGAGGAGCTGAAGGCGCTGCGGCCGGCGGACGCTCGGATCGCCGTCTGCGACGAGGGCGCGGAGCGGCTGCTTGAGTCGGCCTGGCCGAGCGTGGAACTGGTTGGGACCGATGCGCCCAAGGCCGCGGATGCGCTGCGGCTTGCAGGGGCGCGGGGGCCGGCGGGGGAGTTTCAAGACGTGGCGCTGCTGGATGGGCACTATCTGCGGCGGTCGGATGCGGAGATTTTCGGGGAAGTAGCGAAGGTGCGGGGCGCATGAGCTTTCCGGAGGTGCGGATTCGCCCCATGAGCGCCTCGGACCTGGAGCGCGTGGTGGAGATTGCGGCCAGCCTGCGCGAAGCGCCCCAGTGGGCGGCTCCTGTTTATCGCGCGGCTCTCGATCCGTCGCACGCGCCGCGGAGAATCGCGCTGGTGGCGGCTGACCCAGCGAGCGATGCCGCGCTGGGTTTCCTGGTGGCCAGCGTGGTGGCGCCGGAGGCGGAGCTAGAGACAATTGCGGTGGCCCGCCAAGGGCAGCGGCGCGGGGTGGGAGCGCGGCTTTTGCGGTCGCTGGTGGACGCATTGCGGCTAGCGCAGGTGAACGAGCTGCTGCTGGAGGTGCGCGCGTCGAACCAGGCTGCGGTCGCGTTCTATCGGGCGCTGGGGTTTCACGACGCCGGGCGGCGCACGCGCTACTATGCTGATCCTGAAGAGGATGCAGCGCTGATGGCGCTGCGCCTGCCGTAAGGGCGGCCATAGCCGTAGCAGCGGTCGTCGCCGCCTGGAGTGTGATTTTGGTCACGGCTGTTTGCTTTTCTTGCCGAAATCCACAGGCCGGTTACTTTTGCCGCTTTTCTTTCTTGCCGGTTGCACACCGGCGGGGATATATGTAAATGTTCTGTTAACGACGGAGGTGCTTGATGGACGAAGTACAGGATCCAACGCTGAGCGAAGAGATCGATCGCCTGCATGCCGAACATCGTCGCTACGCTCAGCGGCTGGAAGAATTGCTTCAAAAACCCTATCTCTCCTCGGACGAACAACTCGAAGAAGTGCGGCTGAAGAAGCTGAAGCTGCACGCCAAGGATCTGATCTTTGCGCTGGAGCGCCGCTTGCCGGCGATTGCCTAGGCAGAGAATCGGCAGACGAGTTGCCCGGCGAACCGCCTGACCGGCTGCCCCAGGCGGCGCTTTACCGGTTAGTGTGCCCGCGGCAGGAAGCCCTGAGACCGCAGCCGAACGAAAAGCCCGTATAATCGTTGGGGACAATGGTTCGCGACGGTTACATCTACGGATTGAGCTTGCTGCTGGTGGCGGGTTTGCTGGCATGGGCTACAGGCCACTGGGCGTGGGGAATCGCGCCGGTGCTTCTGGCGGCGTTTTTCTTGTGGTTCTTCCGCGATCCCGAGCGGGCGATCCCACCCGGCGCCGGGCTGATTGTTTCGCCGGGCGACGGACTGGTGACGGAGACCATCGCCATCTCCACCCCCGATGGGCCCAAGCAGCGGATTTCCATCTTTCTCAACGTCTTCAATGTGCATGTGAACCGCTCGCCCATCGCCGGAGTATTGCGCCGTGTGCAATATCGGAAGGGCCAATATCTGAACGCCATGAACCCGGCCTCGGCGGACTGCAACGAGCAGAACGTGGTTACAGTGACAGGCGATGGATTCGAAGTCACCTTCAAGCAGATTGCCGGTCTGCTGGCGCGGCGCATTGTGTTCAGCCTGCGCGAGGGCGACACCGTTGCCCGCGGCCAGCGCGTGGGGCTGATCAAGTTCGGCTCGCGCGTGGATGTGATTGTGCCCGCCGAGGCGGCGCTCCGGGTGAAGGTTGGCGACAAGGTGCAAGGCGGCGCGAGCGTACTGGCGGAGATGCCGGCGACCGAACTGGCGATGGCCATGCCGGCCGCCAGCAAGTCCATGAGCGCCGGCGCACAACCGGACGCGTCCGGCGGAGAAGGCGCGTGAACGGGCGCGGGCCGTCCATCGATCCGGCCGTGGTGAGGGCCAACGCCAAGGCGCGGCTGCGGCGGGGCATGTACCTGCTGCCTTCGCTGTTCACCTTCGGCAACATTTCCTTCGGATACTTCTCCATCACCGAGACCATCAAGGCCATCAGCGGCGTGGGCGACGCGGCGACGCACCTGGACTGGGCGGCGCTGGCCATCATTCTCGCCATCCCCTTCGACACCCTGGACGGGCGCATTGCGCGCATGACCAATACGACGAGCGATTTCGGCAAGGAGCTGGATTCGCTGGCCGACGCGATCACCTTCGGCGTAGCGCCGGCGCTGCTGGCCATGATCTGGGGCTTTCACTTTCTGCCCGATTCGATCGACAAGCAACTGCTCGACAACCTGCAACACGCCGGGGCGTTCATCTGCTTCTTGTTTTTGATCGGCGGGGTTTCGCGGCTGGCGCGGTTCAACATCTCGCACGACGCGCAGCCAAAGAATCCGGGACGGCCGGGGCGGAAATATTTTGTGGGCATGCCGATTCCGGCGGCGGCGGGAATGGTGGCCTCGACGGTGCACTTTTCATACGGTCTCCCTGTGCGTGCGTGGTGGTACGCAATGCTCTGGCTGGGGATCGTGGGGCTGTGCGGGTTCCTGATGGTGAGCACCTGGCGGTTCTGGTCGGGCAAGGAGATCAACTTTGCGCACCGTCATCCGTTCCAGCTTTTATTCGTGCTGGCCATCGTGTTTTACGTGATGCTGCGCTATTCCAACGTGGTGTTTTTCCTCATCGGGCTCACGTATACGTTCTCCGGAATCTGGGCGCGTGCGGCGTATGGGTGGTCGCGCCGGCGGCGCAGACGGCCGGCAGAGATCGCGGCCTCGGAGGACGTTGTGGCAGAGCCCGATTCCTTGCGGCCGTTGTAGCTTTTTCTGCCGATCCTGCAACCCTGTAAAGAAGGATGCCTGTGTACAAGATCGCCATTGCCGGAGCCTCGACGCTGTTGGGGCGTGAGTTGAAGGAAGCGCTGGAGGATTCGACGCTGGCCGGGGCGCGCTTTGTGCTGCTGGACGAAGAAGAGGCGCAGGGCCAGTTGGACCAGGTGGGCGACGAGGTTACGTTTGTCCAGGTCATCGACGGGGGATCGTTTGAGCGGGTGGATTTTACCTTCTTTGCCGGTCCGGAGTCGCTGACGCGGAAGCACTGGCGGCAGGCCCTGCGAGCGGGGTCGACGGTGCTGGATCTGTCCGGCGCCCTGGACCAGGAGACCGGCGTGCTGGTGCGTGCGCCCTGGCTGGGCCCGGTGGCTGCGTCGGCCGATTTGTTTACCCCGGCGGTGGTTCCGGCGCACCCGGCGGCCCTGGCGCTGGCACTGGTGCTGGAGCGGCTGCAACTGGCCGCGCCGGTCCGGTTTGCGGCGGCCACGGTGCTGGAGCCGGCCAGCGCCTTCGGACGCGCGGCAATGGACGAGCTGCACCAGCAGACGGTGAGCCTGCTCAGCTTCCAGGGGCTGCCGCGAGCCACCTATGACGCGCAGGCGGCCTATAACCTTCTGGCCGGGCTGGGCGAGAGCGCGACCATCAGCCTGGGCGCCGAGGAAGCGCGGATTCGGCGCCACTACGAAGCGCTGGGCGATGGACGCTGGCCGGCCCTCGCCCTGCAGGTGATCCTTGCGCCGGTGTTTCACGGGCATGCGTTTTCGATTGCCGTGGAGCTGGAGCGGGCGGTGGAGATCGCGGCCATCGAAGACGCGCTGGGCGGCGAACACGTGGACCTGGTGCTGGAGGATACGGATTCTCCGTCCAATCTTGCGGCCACCGGCCAGAACGATGTGCTGGTGCGGCTGAGGACGGAGAGGGACCGGCGCAATCCTAACCTGGCCACGCGGCTGTTTCTGTGGGCGGCCTCGGATAACCTGCGGCTGCATGCGCAGAATGCGGTGGCGTGCGCGCTGGATTTGAGAAGGCTGAGGCCGGCGGGAACGGTGCAGTAAGGCGTGCCTATCGCTGGTAAGAAATAGACTTTCCCCTTACCCTCTTAGGGGCAGGCTTACCTCTCTTGTTTATCTTACCTGTGCTACCATGTAAGCCATGGAGCAGGCATATACAACTCTGAGCAGCAAGGGGCAGGTCGTAATCCCGGCGGCGTTTCGCGAGTCGCTTGGGCTTGAGTCCGGGACGCGCTTCGCGGTTCGGCAGGAAGGCGAGATGTTGATCCTCGAACCGCAGACATTGGCCGCCAAGCTACGGAAGATTCGCGAGCTGCGCGGACTCACGGCGGGTGGTCCTTCGATGACGGATGAGCTTCTTGAGGATCGCCGCCGCGAACGCGAGGCGGAGCTTGCCAAGGACGGCTGGTAAGGATTCCCTATGACTGTCTTCGTTCTGGATTCATCGGCATTCCTGCGTTACGTCGACGACGAAGCGGGCGCTGACCGAGTAGGCGAAATCTTTATTGCTTGCGTCCAGGGGCAGGGCGAAATGCGTATCTCCGCCCTGCAGTGGGGCGAGATAGCTGGGAAGCTTCGCAAGCGGCTTGGTCCGGCGTCAGCGACGCGCATTCTGGAAAGTCTTATACCGCAAGAGTTGGAGATTATTCCGGCAACGGGTGAACGCGCTGTTCGGGCATCTGCCCTGCGACTCGAGCGCAAGATTTCTTATGTCGATGGCTTTGCTCTCGATCTGGCGATGGAGTCCGGCGCGCATGTGCTGGTGACGGCGGACTACGATTTCAAGCCTGTTGCCGAACTGGCGCGGATTGAGTTTCTTCCCGCAAAATAAACAGGCCGTCCCGCGCTGCCCGTCCTCAATCTTCGTACGGCAGGTCGTCCGGGTGCACTCCGACGTAGTCGGGCTCCGGATCGTCGTTGAAGCGCACCGCTTCCACGTGATCCAGGCCCTGCGAGAGCGCTTTGCAGACGCGGTGCATGCCGTCCATGACGCGCCCGTTGCTGGAAAGGATGACCGGGAATGCAAGGTTGGATTCCAGAATCAAGCGTGTATGATCGACGATCTCACGGCAGGTCAGTTTTTGATTCTCCCCGCCCGTCCAAAAAGGTTCGTCCAGTTCGCGAATCGCCGCCAGCGGTACTCGCTCGCTGGTCAATGTGCTCGACGCCTCAACGAGCCGGTGGACGCTCCATGCGCACAGGCCTTCAGGCGAGTTTCGGAAGTGGTATTGCGCGCGCATTCGACCTCCTTTTGCCTGGCGATGAAAGAGTGACCGTGGCCCGCGTGCTCACCGCCCGCCGCAGCGTAGCCAGGCTTGCTCGATGTAGCTGTCGGTCATGCCGGCGATGTAGTCGGCGACGGTGCGGGCCAGGCCCTGCGTGGAGATCTGCGCCTGGTGGTCGGCGGGGAGTTCCGAGGGGTCGGCGAGGAGTTCGGCGAAGAGGCCCTGCACGACGCGCTCGGCGTGTGCGTGGCTTTCTTCCATGCCGGGTGAGTTGTAGAGGCTGTCGTAGAGGAAGCGCTTGGCGTGGGCGCGGTCGGCTTCGACTTGCGGGCTGAGGGCGGCCAGACGCCTGGGGGCGCGGCGGATGTCTGCCAGCGTGACGGCGCCCGGATGGTCAGAATTGAGGGCGGCCACGCGGGCGCGGAGTTCGCTCATCAGGTCGGTGACCAGCAGGTTGAGGATGCGCTTCAGCGCCTCGTTGATGGTGAGTTTTTGCGCGGCGGCAGGGTACTGCGCCAGCACCTCATCGTGGAAACGGCGAAACAGGGGCACGGCGGCGCGGACTTGCTCGAGGCTGAGGATGCCGGAGTCGAGGCCGTCGTCGAGATCGGCGGTCAGGTAGGCGATTTCGTCGGCCAGATCGATCAGTTGGGCTTCGAGCGGGGGAAACTCGTTGAGGAAATATTCGGCCAGCTCGGGGTGGTCCGCCTGGGAGTAGTCGCGGGAGTGCTTGACGATACCCTCTCTCGCCGCGAGCGTCAGGTTGAGGCCGCGGAAGCCGGCGTAGCGCTCTTCGAACCAGGTGACGATGCGCAGAGCGTGGAGGTTGTGGTCGAAGCGCAGGCCGTGGGCTTCGAGCGCCTGGTCGAGGGCCTTCTCGCCGGCGTGGCCGAAGGGCGGATGGCCGATGTCGTGAACCAGGGCCAGAGCCTCGGCCAACTCCGCGTTGAGGCCCAGAGCTGTGGCCAGGGTGCGGGCAATCTGGGTGACCTCTAATGTATGCGTCAGGCGGCTGCGGAAGTGGTCCGACGTGGGCTCGGCGGGCAGGCGGGTAAAGACCTGGGTTTTGCCGGCCAGGCGGCGGAAAGCGCGGGAGTGGAGGATGCGGGCGGCGTCGCGGGCAAAGGGCGAGCGATAGGGGTGGGGCGGCTCGGGGTGGGCGCGGCTGACCAGTGGATTGCCAAGCGGGTCGTCAGCGGCGCCGGGGACGGCGACGGCAGCGGGGAGTTTGGTCGGCGGGCTGGGCGCGGGGGCGGTCATGATCCAATGCTTCGACGAGCGATGGAGGTGCTCACGTCTGGTTATACCGCAGACAGGCACGGGAGCGCCGTGCAAGCAGAGGGTCAGTGTTGGAAATCACGATAGGAACCGGCTTCGAGTGATATAAAGTTTCCCATGCGGCGAGGATTGGACAAGCCCAACTGAACGGGAGTACCATCCTGCCACATTTTGCATGGGCGCCGGCGCAGGGATGAACCAGGAGCCGGGCTCCGAAGACATTTCACATCCGGACCGGAGGCAAGCATGAAAGCGATTCAGAGAGTTGCGTTGAGTATGTTGGCGCTGGCAGCGGTGTTTACGTCGGGTTGCGGGGCGCGGCACTCGGACAAAGAGGTTTTCTACCTGATTGCGACCAACGTGAATCTGCCCTACTGGCAGACGGCGGCGGCTGGATTCAAGCAGGCGGCGGCGCAGTACAAGGTGACGGCCAAAGTGGTGGGCCCGGACAGCTACGACCCAAAGGCGGAGCTGGCCGAGTTGCACAGCGCCATCGCGGCCAAGCCGGCGGGCATCCTGATCTCGGTAGCGGATGCGTCGGTGCTGCAGTCGGAGATCGATGCGGCGGCGGCCGCGGGGATTCCGGTGATCACCATGGACTCGGATGCGGCCGGCAGCAAGCGGCTCTATTTCATCGGGACCAACAACCTGGCGGCCGGCGAGATGGGCGGCAAGCGGGTGATTGAGAAGCTGGGCGGCAAAGGCAACGTGGTGTTCTTCACGCTGGGCGGACAGCCCAACACGGATGAGCGGCTGAAGGGATTCAAGGACGCATTTGCCAGCCGGCCGGAGATCAAGATCGTGGATGTGGTCGACATCAAGGGCGATGCGCGCAACGCCTTCGACAAGGCGCAGGAGGACCTGGCGCTCACGGGGCCCAAGATGATCGATGCGTTTGTGTGCCTGGAAGCCTCGTCGGGCAAGACGGTGGCGGACGCGGTGAAGCGGGCCGGCGGGGGCCGGGAACTGGTGGCCTTCGATGTCGATCAGGATACGCTGGACGCCATCAAGGCCGGGACCATCGACGCGACCATCGCGCAGAAGCCCTTCACCATGGGCTATGTGGGCTTGAAGGCGCTGGACGAGGTCTTCCACGATCCGCCAAAAACGTTGGGCAAGGACTACAGCGCCGACTCGTTTGCGCCCTACCCGGTGTTCATGGATACGGGCACGTCGCTGGTGGACGCGAGCAATGTGGATTTGTACATTGCCGGGGCGGCGCAGTCGAAGTAAGGGGCCGGGCGAAGCGCCCTGGGCTTAG
>JARLGE010000263.1 GCA_031296215.1 Occallatibacter sp. | reverse complement strand
CTTTGCCTCCCTGACGCGCCTGCTTGCCGAAGTAATCCTGCCCAACCTGAAGTCCGTGCAGATGAGCCAGGCCGAGCAGATTGCCGCCAGCGATCGGCTTGAGAAGACCATCGTGGAACTGCGCAAGCATCTGGAGTCGCAGTTTGCGCAGCTTTCAGCCCAACTGACGGCTTGCCAGGCGGAGTTGGCCGCCACCCAGGCGGTGTTGCAGGCCTCGCAGGCCCGGACCGGCTTGCGCGCGTTGGAGCGCAAACTGCTCGTCAACTAGCGCGGAATTCAGGCGGAGATTCCGAGCGGGCGGCCAAGTAGCGCCTTGCAGTAATCTTTCTCTATGCAAACGGTACTGACTGCGGACAAGCTTTGGAGTGGGACCAGCCTGCTGGATCATCCCGTTGTGTCGATTGAGGATGGGCGGATCGCGTCGATTGGCTGCCGGGCCGATGCCGGGCAGCCCGCGGGAGACGGGGCGAAGGTTCTGGGTTTTCCCGGCGCCACGCTGGCCCCGGCCTTCCTGGACGTGCACACGCACGGGGCCGCCGGCCACGACGTGATGGAGGCCACGCCCGAGGCCCTCAAGACCATGGGCCGGTTTCTCGCCGCACACGGGACCGGAAGCTACCTGGCCACCACCGTCACCGCCGGGCTGGACGCGACGCTGCGCTCGCTGGCGGGGCTGGCAAAGCTGATGGGCCAGCCGCCGCAGGGGACCGAGGCCATCTCCTGGCCCATCGGCATTCATCTGGAGGGACCCTTTCTTTCGCACGCCAAACGCGGCGTCCATCCGCCCGAGCTGCTGCTGGCTCCCGACATCGGCACGTTCGACAGGCTCTACGAAGCGGCCGAGGGCCGGGTGCGGCTGATGACGCTGGCGCCGGAACTGCCGGGGGCGGTGGAGCTGGCGGCGCACGCGACGGCGCGCGGGGTGCGCGTCTCGGTGGGCCACTCCAACGCCATTGCGGCCCAGACGCGGGCCGCCATCGCCGCCGGGGCGGTGAGCGCCACGCACACGTTCAATGCGATGCGGGCGCTGGACCACCGCGAGCCGGGCATCCTGGGCGTTGTGCTCAGCGACGACGCACTGTTCGCTGAGCTGATCTGCGACGGCATCCACAACACTCCGGAGATGGTGAATATCTGGTGGCGCTGCAAGGGACCGCAGCGGGCCATCCTGGTGACCGACGCGATGAGCGCGGCCGGCATGCCGGACGGCGAGTACCAACTGGGCGGCTTCATGGTGCAGGTGGCCAACGGCAGGGCCTCGTTCGGCGACGTGCTGGCGGGAAGCGTGCTCACGCTCGACAAGGCGCTGGCCAACTTCCTGGCGTTCACCGGCGCAACGCTCGAGAACGGATTGCGGCTGCTGACGGCCAACCCCGCCGCGATGACCGGATTCGGCGATCGGGCCGGGGCGCTGGCTGTTGGGCAGCCTGCCAGTCTGGTGGCTGTGGATTCCGCGGGAAGGCTGCAGGCGTCGTTTGTTAAGGGAAAGCGGGCGACGCTGGTTCAGTGAGCCGGTTGGGTTCGTGGTCTCCCTCCCTTCAATCCACCCGCGGCTAGGCCTGTTCATAAGCCCGTTGGGCCGATAGCGCCAGACAGAAACTAGCTGCATCGATCCGGACGTAATAAATAAAATACCTATTTTAGAAATAGGTATTTTGTGGTATTGTTCATGCTATGGCCAAGAATCCCGAACATCGCGACCTTTTTCCTGGCGCGTTGGAAATCATGATCCTGCAGTCGCTGCGCCTGCGGCCGATGCATGGGTATGCCCTGGTGAAGCACATCAAGCAAGTCTCGGACAACCTGCTTCAGGTTGAAGAGGGGTCCCTGTATCCAGCATTGCAGCGGATGCTGCGGGAGGGCTTGCTGGAAGCGGAGACTGGACTGTCCGCGAAGGGACGGCCTACCCGAATCTACCGGCTCACCGATGCGGGCGTTCGGCACCTGGAGCAGGAAGTGGTCAGCTTGGAAAAGATGTTTGCCGGAATCACGCGCGTGCTGGCCGTGGCCCCGGCCTAGAGGTGGTTGCATCATTCATTTCGGACAGAGAAGACTGTCCCTCAGGGGCTAAAGCCCCAGGTTTTATGGGCCTGTTACGGCACGGCTAAAGCCGTGCCCTTTCAAAGCCCGATTTATGCAACCAGGTCTAGTACTACCGTTGTGTTTCGCTGGATTCCTGGAAAACAAGCAAAGGCCCGAACTTAAAGGCCACGTCAATTCGCCATCCTTCAGGGGTTAAAACCCCCTGCCCGCTCCGGAATCTTCGATTTGCAACTGTAGTCCCAGGAGGTCAAACGATGCAGGGTCTGAGCAAGCTGTTCAACCGCGGTCGCCGCTATAACGACATCTCGGTCTCGATCCAGGAGCACATCGAAGAGCGGACCGAGGAGTTGATGGAAGAGGGGAGATCGCGCGAACAGGCCGCGCAAGCGGCACGGCGCGAGTTCGGCAACGTGACGCTGATCGAGGAACGCAGCCGCGAAGTTTGGCAGTGGTCTGTTCTAGAATCCATTGTCGCCGACCTGAAGCTGACCTTGCGCCGGTTGAGAAAGTCGCCGGGATTTGCAGCGATTGTGCTGCTGACCATGGCATTGGGCATAGGCGCGAACACCACCGTCTTCAGCGTGATCAACAGTGTGCTGCTGAAACCGCTTCCTTATCCGAATCAAGGGCAGCTCGCAGCTCTAACACTGCGGGCGCCAGGCGCTGAAGGGTTGGCCGACTTCAGCAGCGGCCTGCAGCTTTCGCCGTCGATGTATTTGACCTTCTCCGAGCGGAACCGGACGTTCCAGTCGCTTGGGGTTTGGACGCCGGGCACGGCGAGCGTGACGGGGCTTGCGCAACCGGAGGAAGTTCAGACAGCGCTGATCAGCGACGGTGTTCTGGAGACGCTCGGTGTTCTTCCCGTTGCCGGGCGGTGGTTCTCTCCGGGTGACCAGGATCCGCGCGGCGCGAAGACGGTGATGCTGAGCTACGGCTACTGGCAGCGGCGCTTTGGCGGAGACCCATCCGCCATTGGCCGGAGTATCCAAATCGATGCGCAGACGCGAGAGATTGTCGGCGTAATGCCGCGCGGGTTCAAGATGGTCGACAAGGAATTCGATCTGCTGGCACCTCTGGCCTTCGATAGAACCAATCAAAAGCTGGCGCCCTTCGGATACGAGGGAATTGGCAGGCTCAAACCGGGCGTGAACCTGGCACAGGCCGACGCGGACGTGGCGCGGCTGATTCCGGTGTGGATGGATTCCTGGTCGAACGGCCCGGGCACGAACCCGCATTTCTACGAGAGGTGGAGAATCACCCCGAGTTTTCGTTCTCTCAAACAGCGAGTGGTTGGCAATGTGGGCGGCGTGCTGTGGGTGGTGATGGCGACGGTTGGCCTGGTGATGCTGATTGCCTGCACCAACGTTGCGAATCTGCTGTTGGTGCGCGCGGAATCGCGGCAGCAGGAGCTTGCAATCCGCGCCGCCCTGGGCGCCGGCCGAGGCCGCATTGCGCGCGAGTTGCTGACGGAGAGTGTGACGCTGGGATTGATGGGAGGCGTGATTGCGGCCGGCGTGGCCTACGCAGGACTGCGGCTGCTGACAGCCATCGGTCCGGCCGAGTTGCCGCGGCTCAACGAAGTCTCGCTCGATCTGCCCGCGCTTGGTTTCGCGCTGCTTCTTTCTGTTCTTTCAGGGCTGCTGTTCGGATCGATTCCGGTGCTGAGGTATGCGCGCGCGGCAGCCGCGACAGCCATCGGTAACGCCAACCGGACCGCCAGCACAGGCCGGCAGCGGCAGCGCTCCAGGAATGTGCTGGTGGTGGCACAGGTGGCCATGGCCCTGGTGCTTCTGGTGAGCGCACTGCTGATGATCCGCACCTTCGCCGCGCTGCGCAACGTCGAACCCGGGTTTTCCGACGCTGTGCACTTGCAGACCATGCACATCTGGATTCCCGACTTGCTGATCGCCGACCCGCAAACAGTTACGCGCGTCCAGAACAGCATTGTCGACAAGCTGGCAGCGATTCCCGGCGTTTCTTCAGCGGGGTTTGCCGGCGCCGTGCCCATGGAGAATAACGATCCCAACTGGGACCAGATTGGCGTTGAGGGAAAGAACTACGAGGGCGGCGATCCGCCCCTCAGGCTATACAACTATGTCTCGCCGGGTTATTTCAAAACGGCGGGCACAAAACTGATTGCGGGCCGTGATTTTACCTGGGCCGACATCTACGGTTTAAGGCCGATGGTGATGGTGTCGGAGAACTTTGCCCGCGAATCGTGGGGGTCTTCCCCGGCCGCCGTAGGCAAGCGAGTCCGTCAGTTCACAAATTCGCCCTGGCAGGAAGTCATTGGCGTTGTCCAGGATGTTCGCCAGCACGGAGTGGACCAGGATGCGCCACCCACCATCTACTGGCCCGCAATGCTCAACGACCCCTATACCCGCCAGCCAACCATTGACGCTCCACGCGCCGTCACCTACGTCATTCGCAGCAGCCGCGCCGGAAACGAGGGCTTTCTCAGCGAGATGCAGCAAGCGGTGTGGTCAGTGAACTCGAACCTGCCGCTGGCGTCTGTCGAAACCATGCAGGACATCTATGGCCAGTCGCTGGCACGCACTTCGTTTACGCTGGTGATGCTGGCGATTGCGGGCTCCATGGCCCTTGCCCTCGGCATCATTGGCATCTACGGTGTGATCTCTTACGCTGTTTCGCAGCGCACCCGCGAGATTGGCATTCGTCTGGCGCTGGGCGCGCAGAAGCGCGGGTTGAAGTGGATGTTCGTCCGGTCGGCGCTGCTGCTCACGGGGGCAGGCGTGGCGATTGGTCTGGGGGCGGCGGCCGCGCTGATGCAGTTGATGAAGTCGCTGCTGTTCGGCATCAGCCCGCTGGATCCTCTTACTTACATCGCAGTGCCGTTGATCCTGGCCATCTCCGCTGCGCTGGCAAGCTATCTGCCTGCGCGCCGCGCGGCCGCAGTCGATCCAGTTGAAGCCTTGCGAGCCGAGTAGCGCCGCGGGGGTTCGGGCCGTTTCGGCCTTCTTGCCTGCCGGCTGGTTGGATGGGGTTCGGGTGAGGGGGGCAGCGGGTCAGCAAATCAGCGAGGCAGCAAATCAGCGGAGTCGGCGAGGCGGCGGGCGCGCCAGAGGGCTCCGTCGAGGGGGACGACGCCTTCGCGGGCAACCGGCATTTGGGGCGCGGCGGCGTGGAGGCCGGCGAAAAAGGCTTCGCGGACGATGCGCATCTTTTCGATGACGCCGCCGGTCCAGGCTACGGGGACTTCGGCTTCGATTTGGTGACGGCGGCGGAGCTTGGCGCGAACGAGGAGCACGAAGTCGACCAGGTCGGCGGCGGCCTGGTTGAGGACGGCGAGGGCGACGGGGTCGCCAGCTTCGGCGAGCTGGCTGATGGCGGGCCCGAGAGCGGCAAAGTCGGGGCCAGGCGAGCTGTCGCCGAGGTTGACCAGGTCGTCGAGCTTCGGGGTGGCCCAGATCTCGCCCACCTTTTCCAGAATGCGGGTTGGCTGCTCGCGGTCGTAGGCGTGGAGGGCGCGACGGACGCTGTTGACGCCGATCCAGTAGCCTGAGCCCTCGTCGCCGAGGCGGGAGCTCCAGCCGCCGGCGCTTTCGCCGCTGCCGTCGGGGGCGCGGCCGATGGTGTTGGAGCCGGTGCCGGCGATCTGGAGAATGCCAGGGCCGCCGTGAAAGGCCGCGTCGAGGGCGATGACCTGGTCGCCGACCACTTCGGAACGCTCGACGGCGAAGTCGCGGAAGACATCGGTGATCCATTCGTGAACGCCGGGCATGGTAGCGCTGGCAACGCCGCAAGAGGCGGCCTGAACGCCGGTGACGCCGGCCTGGGCGTAGACCTCCTTGAGCAGCGAGCGCAGGTTGGTCTCCGCCGCTTCCGCGCCCACCCGCAGGCGCTTGATGGAGCCGTTTTCACCGTGTGCCAACACCCGCTCGCCGGAAACAATCGAGGCGCGGGTGCGGGTCCCTCCGCCATCGATTCCCAAGACCACGTTCATTCTTACTGAACTCCTTCGACGGTCCTTTAATTTCCCCAGTACCGCGACCACGCGATTTGCGGTTTCCCAGGTCTCAAAAGCGAGACCTCCGCCCCACGAACGAAGACCTGTCCGTGGGGACCCCGGACCTGGGGCACCCAAATTTATGGGCGCGATTACAAAACCGCCAGGTCACCATGCTAATTGCCTTTGTCTGCGCCGCCGTCGCGCAGGGTTCCGGACAGTACATTCAGGCTGCCGTCGGACGGGGGAGGGGTGAGACCGAGCATGTGCGCCAGCCAGGGGTAAAGATTCACATTTTCAAACGGAGCAACCGTCTTTCCTTCAACTATATCGGGTCCGGCGGCAAAGAAGCTGGCTTTCATCTGGGGCATTTTGCGGGGGTCGTAGCCGTGCATTCCGGGGATGGGCGGCGGGTCGGGCCTGGCGGCGGGGGGCGCGTGGGCGCGGAGGGCGTAGGGGCCGGTGGCGATGACGACCGGGTCGCCCGAGCGAGGGTTCTGGCTGTAGTTGAGGGCGGCGGGCACGTCTTTGCGGCGGTAGACGACAAACTGGGACGAGGCCTGCTTGAGCTGGTTGTAGACGCGGGCGCGGTCCTGCTCGCTTTTGCCGTAGAGCAGTGCGCCCGCGGTGTCGAAGCCGGTGAGGTCGGCGAACTGGTCGAGGGTGATCCAGCCTCCTTCGACTCTGGCCATGCCGTGGTCGCTCACCACGACCAAATCGATGGGCAGGCCGGTCGAGTCGAGGCCGGCCTTGAGCTTGCCGATGAGGGCGTCGACCTTGAGGACGGCGGCTTTGGTTTCGGGGGCGTCGGGGCCGAACTCGTGGCCTTCATGGTCGGGCTCCGCGTAGTAGAGGGTGATGAAGTGGGGGCGGTCGGCAGCGGGCAGGCGCAGCCAGGAGAGCACCTGCTGGATGCGGGCGTTGTCGTCGATCTTGTCGTCGAATTTGAGGTAGTAGGTGGGCTGGAAGCCGGCGATTTTGGCCTCGGAGCCGGGCCAGAAGAAGCAGGCCGTGCGCATGCCCTGGCTTTCGGCCAGGCTCCAGAGCGGGGTGCCGCTATACCAGGAGCCGTCGGTGACGGCCTTGGGGTCGGCGATGGCGTAGCGGGCCTGCCTGGTCTCGTCGTAGAAACTGTTGGCGACCAGGCCGTGGTGCTCGGGATAGAGGCCGGTGACGATGGTGAAGTGGTTGGGAAAGGTGAGCGAGGGGTAGCTGGGGATCATGCCGTCGGGCGCCCAGACGCCGTGGCGGCCGAGGGAGAGCAAGTGGGTAGCGGCGTCGCGCTTGGCGTAGTCCCATCGGAAGCCATCGAGGGAGACCAGGACCACGTAATGGGCGCGCTGGGCGGCGGCGGAGTTAGAGCCGTTGTCGACGTGCAGGACGGGGAGCGGCGGGTTGGGCGGATCCTCAAGAGAAGGCTGCTGAGCTGCCAGGCCGGCGGCAAACAGAAGGGCGAGCGACGCAAGAGCCACGCGGCTCAGGGCGCGAAAACGCATGGAAGATACCCCCGCACAAGCTTATCGCACGAGGTGAGGCTGGGGCAGCCGGAGAGCAGGGCGGCAAGAGGACGGCAGAGCCGCGGGGGCTTTCGTCACCTGCGCGGGCGGCGGAGGTGGTATACGATTTCCGCATGGAACGTCTGCGTATTTTTCTCGCTGCTCTTTTGGTTGCCGCCGCTGTCTTTGCTGCCGGCTTGCCTGGAACTCCAATGCACGCGCAGGGCCTTGCCCTTTCGCCGCCGCTGGGGTGGAACAGCTGGGACGGCTACGGGCTGACCATCGACGAGGCGGGCTTCAGGGAAAACGCCACGGTGCTCGCGGGGCTGCGCCAGTTCGGCTGGGAGTACGCGGTGATCGACGAGGGGTGGTATATGCAGGACCCCTTCGCCGACAGCGTTGCGGGGCACAAGTATGTTTGGGACGCGAGCGGGATTCTGATTCCGGCGGTCAACCGCTTCCCTTCCTCGGCCAACGGAGCGGGGTTCAAGCCGCTGGCGGACTGGGTGCACGCCAAGGGGCTGAAGTTCGGCATTCATATTGTGCGCGGGATTCCGCGAGGGGTGGTGAAGGACAACCTGCCCATTGCGGGGTCGAGCTTTCACGCGACGGACGCGGCGGACATGAGCTCGCCCTGCCCGTGGGACGAGGGCAACTGGGGGGTGGCGGACAACGCCGCGGGACAGGCCTACTACGACTCGATGATGCGCACGTACGCCGCGTGGGGCCTGGACTTCATCAAGGTGGACTGCATCAGCGACCACCCTTACCGGCCCACGGAGATTGCGCAGATTGCGCTGGCGATTCGCAACGCGGGGCGGCCGATTGTGCTGAGCCTTTCGCCGGGGCCGACCTCGCTGGAGCACGCGGCGGAGGTGGCCGGGAAGGCGCAGATGTGGCGCATCAGCGACGACCACTGGGATGTGTGGACGGCGCAGCATAAGGCGGGCGCGGGCGAGTTTCCCTTCGGGACACGGGATGCATTCGACCGGCTGGCGGGGTGGGTTCCTTATGTGAAGGCGGGCAACTGGCCGGACGAGGATATGCTGCCGTTCGGCTGGCTGGGGCCGCATCCGGGCTGGGGCCAGGCAAGGCAGTCGCGGTTGACGCCGGACGAGGAGAAGACCGAATTCACGCTGTGGGCGATGGCGCGGTGTCCGCTGATTCTGGGCGCGAACCTGACCAAGCTGGACGCCTATACCCGGTCGCTGGTGACCAACCAGACGCTGCTGTTCATCAACCAGACCTCGTCGTTCAGCCGGCCGGTGGAGCAGTCGGGCCTGCCCGCCGGATTTGAGAATGCGCGTGTGTGGCGGGCGACCATCGGCGCTCCCGGCGCGCGCGGCTACCAGGAGTACTTTGCGTTTTTCAACCTTGGCGAGAGCCCGGTGACGCTGCGCGCGAGCTGGAAGAGCCTGGGGCTGGATGATGGCAAGCACGCAGCAGAAGATGCGTGGACGGGCGAGGCGGGCAAGCCATCGAAGGACGTGAGCGTAACGCTGCCGCCGCATGGGAGCACGGTGGTGGAGGCGCGGTGAGG
>JARLGE010000044.1 GCA_031296215.1 Occallatibacter sp. | reverse complement strand
CGAGGCCAGCCGCGCGTCCGACAGCTCCACCCGCTGCTCAATCGCGGCGAACTCGCGCGCTTCCAGGTACGAGAGCTTCTTCTTAATGGAGGTCCCGGAGTTAGCGGGGGCGCGCTGGCCGGCGCTCGAGCCATCGGCCCGGCGCGCCGTCTTGCTTTGATCAGCTCCGCCGCGCCCCGCCTCGTCCTGCTCTTCCAGCCAGTCTTCCCACTGCGCGTAGTCGGCGAAGCGGCCCGTGTGGCCGCGCCCGTCCAGGCCAAGCACCGTCGACGACACGCGGTTCAGCAGGTAGCGGTCGTGCGTCACCAGCACCAGTGCGCCGGGAAAGTCGAGCAGGTTCTCCTCCAGGATTTCGAGCGTGGGAATGTCCAGGTCGTTGGTCGGCTCGTCCAGCAGCAGCACGTCGGCCGGCTCCAGCATCAGCTTGGCGATCAGCACCCGCGCCCGCTCGCCGCCGGAAAGATTCCGCACCGGCTGGTTCAACTGCTCGCCGGTAAACAGAAACCGCGCCGCCCAACTGGCCACATGCACCGTCCGCCCCTGGTAAATCAGGCCGTCGCTCTCCGGCGCGAGGGCGCGGCGCAGCGTCACGTCCTCATCCAGTTCCCGCATCTGGCTGAAGTAGACCATCCGCAAAGCCTCTGCGCGCTTGATGGTCCCCGCGGCCGGCTCAATCTCGCCCCTCAGCAGCCGCAGCAGCGTTGTCTTGCCGCTGCCGTTCGGTCCCACCAGGCCCACTTTCATCCCCGCCGTCAGCACAAAGTTGAGCCCGGCGAACAAGATGCGCCGGCTCTTCTCCCCTGCTTCGGAGGAATCTGCGCTATCCAGGCCGGCCGGCACCGCCAGCGCCACCTTGTCGAACACTACCAGCCGCTTGGTCTTCCGCTTGCTGGCCTCGAAGTCGATTCCCGCCGTGTTCACCGTCGTCCGCGAGTCCATCGCCGCCAACTGCCCAATCATCTCGTTCGCCGTATCGATGCGCGCCTTCGATTTGGTCGTCCGCGCCTTGGGTCCGCGCCGCAGCCACTCAATCTCCGTCCTCACGCGGTTGCGCAGGCTCTCCTGCTGCCGGCTCTGCGATTCCAGATAAGCCTGCTTTTCCTCCAGAAACCGGCTGAACGTCCCCTTCACGCGGAACAACCCATCGGCAAACACGCGGTTCAGTTCCACAATCTGGCTCGATGTCGATTCCAGAAAATAACGGTCGTGGCTCACCGTCACGGCGGCAAACGGCGACGACCGCAGCAGCTCTTCCAGCCACTCGATTCCCGCCAGGTCCAGGTGATTGGTCGGCTCGTCCAGCAGCATCACCTCCGGCTCGAGCACCATGGCCTCGGTAATGGCCAGCCGCTTGCGCCAACCGCCGGAGAGCGAAGCCGCCTCCGCGTTCAGGTCAGCAAACCCGGCGCGCCCGGTCAGCTCGCGCAGCCGTCCCTCGCGTTCCGCCTCATTCACGTGCGCCCCGCTCAGCGCCTGCTCCAACACCTGCCGGATGGTCAGCCCCGGCGCGAAGCGCGAGTCCTGCGGCACATAGGCGGCGCGCGCCCGCTTGCGCACGGCCACCTCGCCCGCGTCCGGCTCCACCTGCCCGGCAAGCAAGGCCAGCAGCGTCGACTTGCCCGCCCCGTTCGGCCCGATCAGCCCGATCCGATCCCCGTCCTCGACGGTGAGAGAAATGTTCTTGAACAGCGGCACAGCGCCGAATTGCTTGCTCACGGATTGCGCGTTGAGAATCGGAGGCATCTGTAGCTAGGGTAAATGGCGGAGAGGGATGGGTATATGCGGCTCGATTTGTGCTAAGGCCTGATAGCGCCAATTGAGAAAAACCATGCTTCTTTGGCTCAATTGAGAACCGAGACCGAGTATGCTTCCCTCTTGGAGTGAACGGGGCTGTCGTATCCTTACCTCATCTGAGGTCTTATTTGTGAAGCAGAGTTTCGCGGCAATTATCCTTGGTGGCACCGGACAAGTCGGCGGTGCAGCCGTCGCAGAACTGCTGGCAACTTCGGAATGCCGGGAAGTGGTGATGGTCACCAGAAAGCCCATTGCGCCGCGATCGCGGGTGCGCAACGTCGTTCTTGATACTGGCGCTGCTGACTTTGCCGAGCGCACTGCCGCCCTCGCCCGCGAAGTTTTAAGCCACGGTCCGGCCAGCGCCGTGAGCTGTGTGGGTGTCGGTTCCGGATCGATGCGCTGGAGCGAAGAAGAATTGAAAAGACTTGAGGTCGGCGTCGTGGGCGCCTTTGCGCGTGGATGCCATGACTCCGGAATCGCCCAGTTTTGCCTGCTTTCCGCGGCAGGAAGCTCGGCTCGCAGCCGGCTTCGTTATGCACGTGTCATGGGCATGAAGGAAGACACCGTGCGTACTGTTGGTTTTGCCCGCCTCGCCATATTTCGCCCCGGCATCATTGTCGGCAACGCTCATACCCCGGCCTGGGTCGGTTGGTTTGGAAGCCTCGTGCCTGGATCGTTTGGCAATATCGATCAGCGAATTCTCGGCCGCTCAATCGCGGCAGAGATAGCTTTGCACAGTCGCGAGGTTGGTGAAGTTACCCGCGAAAACGCGGCAATGAAAAAACTCGCCGCGCAGTTCAATAGCGTCCCTTAGGAATTTTCATGTGGGGTCCAGGCTAGGTTAAGGGCGAGAGAAAAACCGGCGAGCCGCATTATTCCGAGCTGATCGCCGGAATTCAGCCGACGGTCCGTGCCGGCTGCTTTGGGTCGCCATCTCCTCCGGAACAATTCTCCGTTGCCGCCCAATCGCCAAGTCTCAAAATGCCCGTCGAACTTGAACCGCAGCCCGGCGCTGGCGGCTTGCACTGCGCCCATGCCCGACTACGAAATCTCCCCCGCTGAAGCCGCCTCGCCTCCGGCCGCCACGGCTCCCACCGCGCCGATTCGCCGGCTGTCCGCTCCGGTTTGGCCCAGATCAAGTCAGCCGCACAGCCCACAGGCCGCGCTCTCCGGTAGAATAGTCGCCGAATGCAGGAGGCACACGCAGTCATGCATAAAACCCATCCCTACTTAACGAGGCCTCTCTTGGCGCAAATCTCCACGTTGATCGCCGCGGGCGCAATCGCGCTGACACCCGGCTCCACCACCGCCCAGGCCGCTCCGGCCGCCTTTGGCCCCGCCAACCCCTTCTATGCGCCCAGTTCCTTGCCCTTTCATGCGCCGCCCTTCGACAAGATCAAGGATGAGGACTACCAGCCTGCCATCGAGGCCGGCATTGCGCAGAAGCTCGAGGAGATTCGCGCCATTGCCGAAAATCCCCAGGAGCCGACCTTCGAGAACACCTTGGTCGCCATGGAAAAGAGCGGCCGGCTCATCGACAGCGTGACGCTGGTCTTCAACGGCGTAACCGGCGCCAATATGAACCCGGTGCTGCAGAAGGTCCAGGACGCCGAGGCTCCCAAGCTGGCCGCCATGCAGGATGCGCTCCACCTCAATGCCAGGCTCTTTCAGCGCGTCTCCAAGGTCTACCAACAGCGCCACTCCCTGCATCTCGATGCGGAGTCGCTGCGCCTGGTCGAATACCAGTACCAGCAGTTTGTGCTTGCCGGCGCCGAGCTCTCTGATGCCGACAAGGCGGCGCTCAAGAAGCTCAATGAAGAGGAAGCGAATCTGACCACCGCATTCATCTCCAGGTTGCTTGCGGCCACCAAGGACGCCGCGTATGCGACCACCGGCAAGGCGGCGCTGGCGGGGTTGAGCGACGCGGAGTTGGCTGCGGCGGCCGATGCCGCCAAACAGCGCAACGTGCAGGGCTGGGTGGTCTCGCTGCAGAACACCACGCAGCAGCCGGAACTGGAATCGCTCACCAATCGCGACACCCGCCATGCGCTCTTCCTCGACTCCTGGGAGCGCGCCGAACGAGGCGGCGACAACGACACCCGCGCCACCATTGCCCGTCTGGCGCAGTTGCGCGCCCAAAAGGCCAGGCTGCTCGGCTTCCCCAACTACGCCGCCTGGAAGCTGACCGACCAGATGGCCCACACTCCGGAAGCGGCGCTCAAGTTCATGGATGCGCTGGTGCCCGCGGCAACCGCCAAAGCCGCGGGCGAGGCCAAGGATATCCAGGCCCTGATCGATACGCAGCAGGGCGGATTCACCCTCCAGCCTTGGGACTGGAACTTCTATGCCGAGCAGGTGCGCAAGGCCAGGTTCGATCTTGACGAGGCCCAGACCAAGCCTTACTTCGAGCTGAACAACGTGCTGCAAAACGGCGTGTTCTACGCGGCCCACATGCTCTATGGCATCACCATGAAGCGGCGAACCGACATCCCCGTCTACAACCCCGACGTGCAGGTGTACGAGGTCATCGACGCCGACCAGAAGCCGCTGGCCCTTTGGTACTGCGACTACTTCAAACGCGACAACAAGCAAGGCGGCGCCTGGATGGACAACTTTGCCGGGCAGTCGAAACTGCTGGGGACGCTGCCGATCGTCTACAACGTCGCCAATTTCGCCAAGCCCGCAGCGGGCGAGCCGGCGCTGATCAGCTTTTCCGATGTGACCACCATGTTCCACGAGTTCGGCCACGCTCTGCACGGCATCTTTGCCGACACCCAATACCCGAGCCTCTCGGGAACCTCGGTGCCCCGCGATTACGTCGAGTTTCCCTCGCAGTTCAATGAGCACTGGGCCAGCAACCCGGCGGTCTTCCAGCACTTCGCAAAGCACTACAAGACCGCAGAGCCCATGCCCGCGGAACTGGCCGCCAAGATCGAAAAGGCGGAGACCTTCAACCAGGGATACATGCTCACCGAGTTGCTGGCCGCCGCCGAACTGGACATGCAGTGGCACACCCTCGCTTCCGATGCGCCGCTCCAGGACCCCGACGCGTTTGAAACCGCCGCGCTCGGCAAAACCCGCCTTGCCCTCGGCGCTGTTCCGCCCCGCTACCGCTCCAGCTACTTCATGCACATCTGGGGCAACGAATACGCCGCCGGGTACTACGCCTATCTGTGGTGCGAGATGCTCGACGACGACGCCTACCAGTGGTTTGAACAGAACGGCGGCCTCACTCGCGCCAACGGCGATCGCTTCCGCCGCATGATCCTCTCGCGGGGCAATACCGAAGACCTGGCCAAAGCCTACGCGGCGTGGCTGGGCCGGGAGCCCGGCACTGCACCCATGGTCAAAGCGCGCGGCCTGCAGCCGGCAGCGCCCGCACAATAGCCCGCGCCCGCATCGCCCCAGCTGCTGCTCCCGATGCGGGCGTTGAGGCTCTAAACTGAACTCATGCAGGACTACGAAATCTCCCCTACCGAAGCCGCCGCACTTCTGGCCGAAGGCCAGGCCCGCCTCATCGACGTCCGCGAGCCGTGGGAGTTCGCCACCGCAAGTATCCCCGGAAGCGTCGCCATGCCCATGGGTGACGTGCCCGCCCGCGCCCATCAGGAGCTCGACCCCGAGGAGCGCCTGGTCATCGTCTGCCATCTCGGCATGCGGTCGATGAACGTCGCCGTCTGGCTGCGCAACCAGGGATTCGAGCAGGCCCAGTCGCTGCGTGGCGGCATTGACGCCTGGTCCGCCGAGGTCGATCCGGCTGTCCCTCGCTATTGAGAACCCAGTTTCGGTGATCCCAGCGGCACACCGCCCGGACGGCATATACTTTGTTGGTTGATTTCACCGAAAGGAAGTTCTCCTATGTCTTCGTCCGCTGTTGCCTATGCCCGCCAGAACTACCCGCGTTTCCTCAATGAGTTGAAGGCCCTGCTGCGCATTCCCTCCATCTCCACGCTGCCCGAGCACAAGGGCGATTGCCGCCACGCCGCCGAGGTGCTCGCCGCCGACCTGAAGAAGATCGGCATGGAGAATGTCCGCCTGATTGAAACCGGCGAGGAGAGAGGGGGCGGCCATCCCCTGGTCTACGCCGACTGGCTGCACGCCGCCGCGAAGCCCACCGCGCTCTTTTATGGCCACTACGATGTCCAGCCCACCGACCCCGAAGACGAGTGGCTCTCGCCGCCCTTCGAGCCCACCGAGCGCGACGGCAACCTTTACGGTCGCGGTACCTGCGACGACAAAGGCCAGGTGGTCGCCCAGGTCAAGGCTCTGGAAAGCCTGCTCGCCGGCAACGGAGCGCTGCCCATCAATGTGCGCGTCCTCTTCGAAGGCGAAGAAGAGGTCGGAGGGGAGGGAATTGAGGCCTTTGTCGCCTCCAAGCCGCCCGAGTTGAAGTCGGATTTTGCCCTGGTCTCCGACACCGAGCTGTTTGCCCCTGGCCTGCCCACCCTCTGCGTCGGCCTGCGCGGCATGATCTACACCGAGCTGGAAGTCCGCGGCGCCAAGACCGATCTGCACTCCGGCATGTACGGCGGGGCGGCGCCCAATCCCTTCGTTTCGCTGGCGCAGATCCTGGCTCGGCTCAAGGACGAGAACGGTCACATCCTCATTCCCGGCTTCTACGACGACATTATTCCGCCCAGCCCCGAGGAGCTGGCCGCCTGGCAGAGCCTACCCTTCGACGAGGAGCAGTACCGCATCAACGAAGTGGGCTCGAAGCAACTGGTCGGCGAGGCCGGCTACAGCGTCCTGGAGCGCACCTGGGCCCGTCCCACGGTCGACGTGCACGGCATTCCCGGCGGCTTCATCGGCGCCGGCGCCAAGACCGTGATCCCCGCCAAGGCGGTCGCCAAGGTCTCCATGCGCCTGGTTCCCGGCATGACCCCGGCCAAGGCCTTCGCCCAATACAAAAGCTACGTGGAGAAGATCGCGCCCGCGGGCGTGGATGTCGAGATCCGCCTCATCCACTCCGGCGACCCATGCCTGGTGCGGGTGGACAACCCCTACATCAAGGCAGCCACCACCGCCCTGCACGAGGTCTGGGGCAAGGACACGGTCTTCATCCGCTCCGGCGGCTCCATTCCGATTGTGGGCGACTTCGACCGCCATCTCGGCATTCCCAGCGTGATGATGGGCTTCGGCCTGCCCGACGACAACATCCACGCCCCCAACGAGAAGTTCCACCTGAAGAACTTCGAGCTGGGGATCGAGTCGCTGATTCGCTTCCTGGAGGAAGCGGGCCGGTAGAACCGGCCGTCCATCTTTCAATCAATGGGAGCGCGGTTGCGCGAATGCGTATTGTGATGGATACGTCGGTGCTTGTTGCAGGGCTGCGCTCACGGTTGGGTGCGAGCGCTGCGCTGCTCAAGGAGATTGCTGCGAGCAGGGTGGTGCTTGTGGCGAGTCCCGCTCTGTTTCTGGAATATGAGGCTGTGCTCAAGCGGGAAGAACATGGTCTTCCCGCGCAGTTTGTGGACGGCTTTCTTGCGGAATTGGCGCTGTGTATCTCTCCGGCGGAAATCTGGTTCGTCTGGCGGCCTCAGTTGCGCGATGCGGACGACGAAATGGTGCTCGAAGCGGCGATTAACGGGCAGGCCGAGGCAATTGTGACGCATAATAGAAGAGACTTCGAGCGGGCAACCGAACGCTTTGGGATTGAGGTCTTGTCGCCTGCGGAATTGCTTGAGCAGGTCGGGCGGATAGGGAGGGAAGAATGACGCGTACATTCGATCTACCGAATTCGCTCGTGAAACGCGCCGAGGAGTTGGCGCGTGAAGATGGCGTCTCCCTGGATGTTTGGGTGACCTCCGCGCTGGCGCAGAAGATCGGCGCGGTGGAGACCGCCGCTGAGTTCTTCCGGCGCAGAGCCTTGGGCGCGGGCAAGGGGCTGAGTTCCTACCTCGACCTCATTCCGGATAACCCTCCCATGCCGGGGGATGAGCTGCCGCGGGCTTGAAGTGTGCTATCCCAGGTCTCGGCCTGCCCGACGACAACCTCCACCCCCCAACGAGAAGTTCCACCTCAAGAACTTCGAGCTGGGTATCGAGTCCCTGATCCGGTTTCTGGAGGAAGCCGGCAAATAAGCCGTCGCCCCAGGTCTCCTCAAAATCGAGGCATGGCGCAACCGCCGGCCACCGAAGAATCCTTGCTCTGCGAAGCGTCTCGGGTGTACAATATGTGCATACAGCCAAGGCGGTATGAGCTGCGAATGGGATCCCCGCAAGGATGAGTCAAATTTCAGAAAGCATGGGGTCCGCTTTGCCGAGGCGGAGCCGGTCTTCGCGGACGACTATGCCGATACGATCACGGACGATGAATCGGACCCCGATGAGCAGCGGTTTGTGTCGATTGGAACGGGCCTGAAGGGGAGGGTTTTGGTGGTGGCTTACTGCTATCGCGGCGGCAAAATACGCATCGTCTCCGCACGCCCGGCAGAGGCGCATGAGCACAGGCAATACGAGGAGCACAGATGAAGCAAAGTTACGATTTCAGCAAAGGCAAGCGAGGCCGGATACTCCCGCCGGAGCCGGAGCCGGCCGGCAAAACGCGCATCACGATTCGGCTGGATGAAGATCTGGTGGATCATTTCCTGAAAGAGGCCGGCGCCTACGGCGGAGCAGTTGGCTACCAGACGCTCATCAACCAAGCCCTGCGTCAGCACGTGGAGGGCAAAGCGCCGAAACTGGAAGAGACTCTGCGCCGCATCTTGCGCGAAGAGATGCGTGTGGCAAGTTGAAACGCGTGGAATCCCAGGTCCGCGGGTGGCGCAGGTCCCATCAATGTTAGTAACCCGAGGGCGGGTGGCCCTAGACCATCCCAAAACGATTGGGTGCCCCAGGTCCCGCTTTTGGGACCTGGGAATCCACGAACCTCAACCGGGGTGTCTTTCTGATCTCTGATCTCTGACCCCTGATCTTTGACCCCAACTCAAGCCGCGCGGCGCACCGGCTGTACGCGAATCCGCTTCTCCCGTTTCCGCGTCTGGGCAATCTCGTAGGCCGACTGCATCCGCATCAGCGTATCCATCTTTACGCCGAAGGCCTTCTCGATGCGCAGCGCCATCTCCCCCGACAAGCCGGCCTTGCCGTTCAGCAAGCTGGACAACGTGGGCCGCGAGACGCCCAGCGCCGCCGCCGCCGCCGTCACCGTCAATCCCGCGGGTGCAACGATCTCCGTCCGGATAAAATCCCCTGGATGGGGTGGATTCTTCATTGGCATCGCGTGTTTCTCCTAGTGGTAATCTTCCAAGTTCACTGCGCGGATTTCGCGTTCGGCAGCATCGATGCGGAAGGTCAGCCGCAGGTTGCCGGTCACGCTCGGGCTCCACGTTCCTTTGCGGTCTCCGGTCAGCCGGTGCGCCTTCCATGCGGGTAGCGACAGCAACTCCTCCGCGTCGTCCATCTCGTCCAGAAAGGCAAGCATCTTGCGAATCTTGTCCGCCGAGTTTGCCGGAATCCCTTTCGCACTGTCCTCTTCATAGAGCCTCTTCAAGCCCTTATGAACGAACTCCCGGATCTTCATCTGAACCACTGTAGCCTGTAGCCTAACACTTGTCAAACCGGAGTATCCGGCGAACGGCGGAGGGCCAGGCCCGGATCTTCGGACCTTGGAGACTTCGAACCTCAATCAACCGTCCTCATCGGAAGATGGGGCACTCGGTCCCTAAAGAAGACTCCCCATATCCCGCCCCTTGGCATCGCCGCTTAGAATCATGGGGAGCCTGCACCGGAGCGACCTTTGACCTCAATAGAAGCAAAGATGGAAACCGCAACCGCAGGGGCCCGGCCCGACGCCGCAGGCTTTGTCCTGGCCGGCGGGCAATCCAGCCGCATGGGCCGCGACAAGGCTCTGGTCCCGCTTGCCGGCCGCCCGCTCATCGAGCACGCGCTGGGCATTCTGCGCGATGCGGGCTTGACCCCATCCATCGCCGGCGGCCAGCCCGCTCTCGCAGCCTATGCGCCGCTGCTCGCCGACGCCCAACCCGCACTCGGCCCCTTGAGCGGCATCTGCGCCGCGCTGGCCTCGACCTCCGCCCGCTGGGCCGTCTTTCTTCCGGTCGATCTGCCCCTGCTTCCGGCGTCGCTGCTGCTCACCTTGCTGCGCCACGCCGCCCTCACCGGCGCCCCGGTCACCGTTCCCTCCGTCAATGGTTTCGTCGAAACCTTCCCGGCGGTGCTTGACCGCTCCATCGCTCCACTGCTCGAAAGAGGACTGGCCTCCGGCCATCGCGGCTGTTTTTCCGCCTTTGAGGCCGCCGCCTCCAGCCTCGCCCAACCCCTGTCCGTGCTGCCCGTCGAGCTGCTCGTCCAGGCCGGCCAGCTCGCTCACCCGCACGGCCTGCCCGCCTCCCGCTGGTTCCTCAACGTGAACCGCGAAGACGCTCTACGCCAGGCCCAGGTTCACCTGCAGCGGCTCATCGCGTAAGCTGGTTTCAGGGCAATGGCCGACTTCTCCCCCAACCCGGAGTTTTCCCACACGCTCATTCCCGAGCTCTCCGAACCTCTCGCGTCCAAGGACGGGAAGGTTTATAGCGGCCTGCCTGCGGATGGAGGCGCCTGGCCCATCATCTCCTTCAGTCACGTCTCAATGTGGTTCGACGAGCGCAGGATTCTGGACGACGTCAGCTTCAGTGTCAACCGCGGCGAAACGCTCTGTATTCTGGGCCGCAGCGGCGTGGGCAAATCCGTCGCCCTGCGCATCCTCATGGGCTTCCTCAAGCCTCAGGTCGGCTCCATCCGCGTGGCGGGCGAAGAGGTCAATGCATTCACCGAGGAGCAGATGCGCGCGGTGCGCAAGAAGGTCACCATGGTCTTCCAGAACGGCGCCCTCTTCGACTCCATGAGCGTCCGCGAGAACGTGGCTTTTCCTTTGCGCGAGCACGGCGGCCTGGCCGAAGACCAGATCCACGAAATCGTTGAGCGGCTCATCAAAATGGTCGGCGCCGAAGATGTGGCCGACGCCCTCCCAGCCAGCCTTTCCACCGGCCGCAAGCGCGCCGTCGCCATCGCTCGCGCCCTGGCCGCACAGCCCGAAGTGGTCCTCTACGACGAGCCCACCACCATGGTCGACCCCCTCATTGCCCGCCGCCTCGGCGACCTCATTCAGCGCCTCAAGCAGCAGCTAGGCTTTACCTCGATTGTCGTCACCCACGACGTGCGCTTTGCCGAGCGCCTTGCCGATCAAGTCCTCTTCCTCGACCGCGGCCGGGCCACCTACTTCGGCCCGCTGCGGGGATTCCTGGAGTCCAGCGAGCCGAATATCCGCCAATTTCTCGCCCTGGACGCTTATGCATTACCCATGTAATTGGCGATTGGCCACTCAACGGCCCCTCGGCCGGTCGATTTTTCTTGTGTTTCCTCTCTGCTCCCGCGCTATGCTTGAACTCTCACACTGCGCCAATGCCCGCAAGAGAGACATTGCGTAGTTGGGACCAGGAGAATGGGCACCGTCCAGCGGGCTCAATTCTGCATAATTGGTTTATTATCATTGGCTTTGGCCGAGGCTAACGCCTTTTTAGGTCCTGTATCCGTTTCTGCCTTTGGTTTCCATTGACTCGGGCGCCCCCTGGGGCGAAGGACCTTGCTTGCGGGAAAAAGGGTTCCATGGGGTGCGTCGCGGCCAGGGATTGAGCCTTGCGGCGCCTGTTGAGAAACCGGATCGCGCGGAACCTGGGCTGGTCTCAGCCCGCCGGCACGACCGAACCGGTCCGAAAGGCAACCCGCCGCTGCGAAAGGGAATCAACAAGGAAAGAAGCGGAGAACTGAGCAAGGTCACTATCTCCCTACGTGGACGGCATTCTGATCGTTTTCTGAAGTTCTGAACCTCAAAGGTCTGCGAAGCACCCATGGCGACGCCTGAATTCTCCGAACGAGTTTCGAATGCTGCCTCGTCTGCGCCGCGCAGGCTGGAAGTTCCGGAAGTGCGGCGCGCGCGTCCAGCAACAGGCAAGGTTAGGTTCTGGATCGTTCTCGATCTGCTCACCATCCTCGTCGCGGCGGTGCTGGCCACGCTCTGGAAGGCGCACACAGGGCCGTTGGCCGGCGCGAAAGGCTTCTGGCACGGCACCCTCTTTCACGGCCGTCCCATGGGCAATCTGCTGGCCTTGACCGCCGGATTTGCGATCGCCCTCATCCTCACCAGCCGCCGCCTGCATCTTTATACCCCCAAGCGGCTCACCGGCATTCTGCATGAGCAGAGGCTCAGCGTGCAGGCCTGCGTCGTCTCCGCGCTGCTCCTCACCGGAACCCTCTATCTCATCAAGGCCGAAGACATCCCGCGCAGCATCGTGCTTCTCACCATCGGCCTGGTCACCGTCTCGTTGAGCGTGCGCCGCCTTGTCTACCGCATCCACATGTACAAGCAGTTCCAGCGCGGCGTCGGCACCCGCAACGTCCTCATAGTGGGCGCCGGACCCGAGGCCCACGCCCTTCGCCATCACTTGGAGAGCCTTCGCCATCTGGGTTACACCTTCAAAGGCTTCATCGATTTTCCCGGCCCCGGCTCCCGGCTCGCGGTCGCTTCCAGCGACGTGGTGGGCACCCTGGAAACCATGTTCCAGGCCACCCGCAAGCTGTTTGTCGACGAGATCTTTTTCACCACCGCCTGCGAACGCTCCATCGTGCACCGCGTGCTCGACCAGGCCCGCCGCAACGGCATCGATCTGCGCGTGGTTCCGGATATGTACGACGGCGTCTCCTGGAACAGCCCCATCGAATACATCGGCCAGTTTCCCACCATCCCCCTGCACAGCGGCCACGTCCCCGAGCTCGGCCTGCTGCTCAAGCGAGTCATGGACTTGATCGTCGCCTTCCTAACCCTGGTCGTCCTTTCCCCGGTCCTGCTGGCTGTCAGCCTGGCCATCAAGCTCGATTCGCCTGGCCCCGTCTTCTACTTTTCCGACCGCATCGGCAAGAAGGGTCGCGTCTTCCGCTGCATCAAATTCCGCACCATGGTCCAGGACGCGGACACCCTCCGCGCCGGCGTACTGCACATGAACGAGCGCGACGGCGTGCTCTTCAAAATCAGTCGGGATCCCCGCATTACCCGGCTGGGCAGTTTTCTGCGCAAGTTCTCGCTCGACGAGTTGCCCCAGTTCCTCAATGTCCTGCGCGGCGAAATGAGCATCGTCGGCCCCCGCCCGCCCTTGGCCAGCGAGGTCCGCGAGTACAAGCTCGACCACTTGCGCCGCCTCCATGTCATGCCCGGCATCACCGGCCTGTGGCAGGTGCAGGCCCGTCAGGACCCCTCTTTCGACAGCTACATCTCCCTCGACGTCACCTACGTCGACAACTGGAGCATCTGGCTCGACCTCCAGATTCTGGCCCGCACCATCCGCGTAGTCCTGGCCGGCACCGGCACCTAGCCCGCCGTCTCCCGACTCCGGACCGCCGCATCCACCGTCCTCTCGGCCATCGCCGCTCGCGGCCCCGAGTTGCGGGTGAGTCAACGTAGCCGTTGGGCCCAAAATGGAGGGCGGGACACCTCGACCCCCAACGATTGCCCCATCCCACCTGTCCCGCAAGGCAAGGGCGATTTGTCACGGTCGTTCACGACGGGGCGATGATGCTCCAAGGAACGCAACTGGCCGAATATCCCCGCCATGCGCTCGCCT
>JARLGE010000262.1 GCA_031296215.1 Occallatibacter sp. | reverse complement strand
TGGAATGCGCTTCCGGACCTGGCGGCAGTTGGCCTGCTGACTGCCGCGTTTGCCTCGGTGGCTCGCCGTAATCAAACCCATGTCTCGAAAATCTGGCTCACAGGATGGCTGATGATCGCCCTCCATTTTGCCGCCTCCCTCTTTTCGGATGCTCCCGGCTCTTGGGGCGTCGTGGCGGAGATCGTGGGGACCATAGCCCTGATCTGGGCCGGTGTCCTTTTCATGTGGGCCTCGGTCCCTTATCGCATTGAAGTCTCCAGCCAATGGATGCTCGGCTCGCTCTTGTCTGCAAACGCGCTCTATATCGGCCTTATCATAGCCAGACCCGCCAATGACTGGACTTTGATACCGGCCTCCGTTCTGCTGGGTGCCGCGCCGCTGGCCGTTGCGCTTGCGTGGATGCGCAAGACCCACCCACCGCTTCGCTGGGTCTTGGTCGCCCTTTATGGCGCTTTGGCGATCTTCCTTCTTCTCTTCCAGATGCGGCCCGACATCGGGACCTTAGTTGCTCTGAATGCCGTTCTTTTCACCGCCTACCTGGGCTGCTGCATTCATTTCTTCTTCGGGTACCGGCGCGCAACGGCCGGCGCATTCGTCACCATTGCCGGGTTCTTTGCCTGGGCCAATGTATTTACTGTGGGTCCATTCATGGTCAGTTACTGGCCTTCCATCCACATCGAGAGTGAAGTATGGAATCTGCCCAAGTTCGTGGTCGCCTTGGGCATGATTCTGCTGCTTCTGGAAGACCAGATTGCGCACAACCAGTACCTGGCGCTGCACGATCACTTGACCGGACTGCCTAATCGCAGGCTCTATCAGGACCGGCTGGCCAACGCCCTGGAGCGCGCCCGCCGCTCCCAGACGCATACCGCCCTGCTGATGATCGACCTGGACGGTTTCAAGCAGATCAACGACACGCTCGGCCACAACGTGGGCGATCTGGTGCTCGAACGGGTTGCCTCGCTGTTTGCCTCGCGCGTGCGCCGCTCCGATACAGTGGCGAGGACCGGCGGCGATGAGTTTTCCGTGATCCTCGAAGACCCGACCAGCCGCGAGGACGCCCAGCGTGTGGGCCACTCCCTGACCCAACTGCTCAGCGAACCTCTCGAACTGGGCGAACATACCGTGCGCATCGGCGCCAGCGTCGGCATCGCAATGTTTCCCGACGATGCCTCCGAGATGGAGGACCTGTGCATCGCTGCCGATCTGCGCATGTACGAAGCCAAGCAGGATTCCCGCGAACTTCAGGCGCCCGAGACCGCGCGCGCCAACAGCGCCCTGCCCTGCTTGGAGCCCCACAGACCGGCCAGCCTGCAGGTCGTGGAGTAGGACGCCTCTGCAGCCGCGATTCAGACCGAATGCAGAACAGGCCCGGACAGTTTGTCCGGGCCTCTTCTTGTTGTCTTCAACTGGGCCACCCGATTATCCCTGACCGCCGCCGCTTCCTGGTCCCCGTCCACCACCGGGACCACCGGGCCGGCGACGACGCCGACGGCGATTGTTGTTGGCGCCGGCCGGGGGACGACCCGCGCCGGCTGTTTGACCCACCGGGACCGGTGCACCCTCCACACGGTTGAAGTTGGGCTCGTTCTCCTCGTCGAACTCCTCGCCGCCTGCCTCGTCGAAGTCGTCGCCGCCTTCGATGAGAATGGTGCTCTGGTTCGACTTCGGCTGACGATCGTCAAACTCGTGGCGAGGCCGGGCCGGCGGCACCGGTGCGGTTGGAGCCTCGGATGCGGCAACCTCTTCCCCGTCCGGCTCGACCGGGGCCGAGTGCGCCAGCTTGGCCTTCTGCTCTTTGATGAGCGCCTTGCGGCTGAGCTTGATCCGATTGCCTTCGATGGCCAGAACCTTCACCATCACCTGATCGCCCTCGCGCAGCTCGTCCTTCACTTCCTTCACGCGATGCTCCGCGATCTCGGAGATGTGCAGCAGGCCATCGGTGCCGGGGAACAGCTCGACAAACGCGCCGAACTCGGCCAAGCGAACCACCTTACCCAGGTAAACCTTGCCGATCTCCGGCACGGCGGTGATGTTGCCGATAATCTCGAGCGCTTTCTTCAGGCCTTCGGCGTCGCAGGAGGCGACGCTGACCCGGCCGGTGTCGTCCACGTCGATCTTGGCGCCGGTCTGCTCGATGATGCCGCGGATGGTGGCGCCGCCCTTGCCGATCAGGTCGCGGATCTTGTCCGTGGGAATCATCACGGTCTCGATGCGCGGCGCGTAGGCCGAGCGCTCGGTGCGCGGTCCGTCCAACACAGCATCCATTTTGTCGAGGAGGAAAAGGCGTCCACGGCGCGCCTGCTCCATGGCCTGCTCAAGAATCTCACGGGTTAGTCCGCCGATCTTGATGTCCATCTGCAGCGCAGTAATTCCTTTGCGGGTTCCGGCCACCTTAAAGTCCATGTCGCCGTAGTGATCTTCCGCGCCTGCAATGTCGGTAAGGATGGCGTAGTCGTCGCCTTCCTTCACCAGACCCATGGCCACGCCTGCCACCGCGCCCTTGAGCGCAATGCCGGAATCATAGAGTGCAAGACTCGCGCCGCAGACCGAGGCCATCGACGAAGAGCCGTTCGATTCCAGAATGTCAGACACGATGCGGATGGCGTAGGGCGACTCTTCCGGGGTCGGAAGAACGGCGCTGATGGCGCGCTCGGCCAGCGCTCCGTGGCCGATCTCGCGGCGGCCGGTGCCCGTCATGCGGCCCGTCTCGCCTACGCAGAAGGGCGGGAAGTTGTAATGCAGCATGAAGGGCTTTTTCCTGTCGCCTTCATAGTTTTCCATGCGCTGACCTTCGTCGGCGGTGCCCAGCGTGACTGTCACCAGGGCCTGCGTCTCGCCGCGGGTGAACAGCGCCGAGCCGTGCGTGCGCGGCAGAACGCTGGTCTCGATGGTGATCTCGCGAATCTCGTCGAAGGCGCGGCGGTCGGGACGGATGCGCTCCTTGGTCACCTGCTCGCGGAAGGTCCGTTCGCGGAGAAGCTCGTAGTAGTGGGCCAGCTTCTTCTTGGCCGCCGGATCGTCGGCGGGCAGCTCGGCAGCTAGCTCGTCCTTGATCTGCTTCACCAAAACGTGGCTTTCGGTCTTGTCGTGAGCCTTGGTGTCGAGCGCGTCCTTGAGCCGATCGCCGATCCGGGCTTTCAGTTCGTCGTAGTAGCCCTCGTCGGTAACCGGCGCGGTAAAGGCCCGCTTGGGCTTGCCTGCCAGGGCAACCAGCTCGTCGATCGCGGCGACGATCTTCTTGATCTCCGCGTGCGCAAATTCGATGGCGGCCAGGATGACTGCTTCAGTCTCTTCCTTGGCGCCCGACTCGATCATCACGATGCCGTCTTTGTGCCCGACGACCATGATGTTCACGGTGGTGGCGGCGCGCTCGGAATAGGTGGGGTTGATGACGAACTCGCCATCCACGCGGCCCACGCGCACGGCGCCCACCGTGGCGCTGAAGGGAATGTCACTGAGAGCCAGCGCGCAGGCGGCGGCGTTGATGCCCACCACGTCGGGGTCGTTCTCCTTGTCGGCGGAGAAGACCAGCGCGATGACCTGGGTCTCGTTTCGAAAACCATCAGGAAAGAGCGGGCGGATCGGCCTGTCGATCTGGCGGCAGGTCAGCACTTCTTTTTCGCTGGGCCGGCCTTCGCGCTTGATGAAGCCGCCGGGAATGCGGCCGCCGGCGTAGGTGTACTCACGGTAATCCACGGTGAGCGGGAAAAAGTCGATGCCTTCCCTGGGATCGGGAGAGGCCACGGCCGTTGCCAGCACCACGGTTTCGCCCGTGGTCACCAGTGCGGCGCCTGAGGCTTGCTTGGCCATGCGCCCGGTCTCAAAGACCAGACGCTTGCCGCCGGCAAGCTCGACAGCTACTTCATGCTTAGACATAGAGTCCTCGTTTCATTTTTGTTCGCTTGGGAAACTTGTGGGGGGAAGGCTCGGTAGGGTGCGGAAAACCTGGCGAAAGGCTGGGCTGAACAGGATGCGGAAGATCGTTTTGCTTTGAGAGGGCACGACTTCAGCAGCCTGCCCTGAGCAACGTCGAAGGGTGCCGCTGACGGAACAAAACAAAACTGGGCTTTAGCCCCTGAGGGATGCTTTTCGTGGATTTCGCCCCGAATGTCCATCATCTCCGTGGCCCGCAACACCAGGAACGCGCTCATCCGATAGCTCTGCGCCGTGCCCGGCAGCGGTTCAAGGTCGCCAGGTACACCATGGCCCCAGGTTCTGGAAAGAACGGGGGCCGTGACCAAACTCCGGTCTGAGCGCTTCCGTGTCAACGTTGGCTTTCTGGGTTGGCTTCCGCCTACTTGCGGATCCCGAGTTTGCCGATCACGTCGCGGTAGCGGTCGGAATCATGCGTCTTCAGGTAGTCAAGCAGACGGCGGCGCTTGCTGACCAACTGCAAGAGGCCGCGCCGGGAAGCGTGGTCCTTCTTGTGGGTTTTGAAGTGCTCGGTCAGTTCGCCAATCCGCTCACTCAGAATCGCAATCTGGACTTCCGGCGAGCCGGTGTCCGATTCATGAGTCCGGAAACGTTCGATCAGGGTTGTTTTCTTTGCAGTCGCCAGCACGGCGTGTGTTTCTCCTCTTGT
>JARLGE010000261.1 GCA_031296215.1 Occallatibacter sp. | reverse complement strand
CCGGGATTTACGTTCACAGCCGTGGCTGTGCTGGCGCTAGGATTGGGCGCGAATGTCGCCGTCTTCACCGTGTTGGACGGAATCATGCTGCGCCCGCTGCCTTACGCGCAACCGGATCGCATCGTCGAAATCGAAGGCGCGGGAACCGAACCGTATTACATGATGAGCTACGCCAATATGCTCCAATTGCGCGACGCAATTGGCGCAAGACTGCGGTTCGGCGTGGTCATGAATCGCTCCATGGCCAGCGTCGTCGCTCCAGGCGGCCGCTTTCAGGCGCAGAAGATTGAGGTCACCGCCGGCCTTCCAGCAATGCTCGGTGCACAGCCCATCCTGGGCCGTTCTTTCCGTGACGAAGAGAACGATCCGGGCCGCAATCGCGTCGTGCTCATCGGTGAAGAGGCATGGCGCAAGTTCTACGCTTCCGACGCTCAAATCGCAGGCAAGACACTCACCATCAAGGGTCAATCGTTCACTATTCTTGGCGTTATGCCGCGAGGTTTCTCGTTTCCATTTGGAGGGGAAGATGCGCAGATCTGGTCCCCGGCCGCGATCGATCGGGCCAGTCGCTCTGCAATGAGTGGCAAACAAGCAGCGTGGGGAGAACTCTACGTCCGTCTGCCTGACGGGATGACAAGCGCGCAGCTCGCCGACCAGCTCACCCGTACGCAGGCGATCATCTCCAAGGAAACCACTGACGGACCCTCCATTCCTCCCCGCATCGCGGTCACAGAGTACCAACAATCGATGAACCAGCAGGTTCGCAAGCCGCTCATGCTGCTCTATGCCGTGGTCTTCGGCATCTGGATGCTCGCCAGCTTGAATGTCACCAGCCTGATGCTTGCGCGGGCTATTTCGCGTACTCGCGAGCAGGCCGTCCGCGCCGCGTTGGGGGCCAGCCGCGCCCGTCTGCTGCAACAAACCATCGTCGAAAGCCTGTTGCTGAGCGGCATCGGCAGTGTCTTCGGATTGCTCCTCGGCCAATCCGCCATCAAGCTGCTTTGGCACCAAATCAGCCGCGATCTTCCGCTCGCCAATGCAATTCATCTCGACTGGCGGGTTGTTGTCTGCCTGGCGCTTCTTGCGCTCTTCACCGCGATCCTTGTCGGTGTCTTCCCCGCGCTGCGCGCTCGGCGACGCGATGTGTATGCCAGTCTGCACGGCGTGACGGCGACGGCATCCGCCAGCCAGAATCGCACCCGCGAAGCACTGGTCGTGGCGCAGCTCGCACTCACTCTCGTTTTCCTCGTCGGCGCCGGGCTGTTTCTCCGCACCATCATGGCGCTGCGCTCGGTGCCGCTCGGCTTCAGCCAGCAGAACGTGCTTACGGGCGGCATCATTCTCAATGGCGGCGGGAAGCTGGAGCAGATGGAAGGCACGGCGGGGCAGGAGGCCAATATCGTCCGCACCGGCTATCTTCCGCTGCTGGAGCGGCTGCGCGCCGTTCCCGGCGTCCAGGCAGCGGCGCTCAGTTCGGTGCTTCCGCTGCGCAGTGAGATGAGCGTGAACATTATCACCAGTCTCGATCACAAAGAGGTGCCATTTTCGCAACAGCCGCGAGCCGATGGCCGCTTGGCCACAGCGGGTCTGGTCGATGCGTTGGGAATCCCCATGCGGCGCGGCCGCTTCTTTACCGAGGACGACACGGGCAGCGCTCCTGCTGTCGTAGTGATCAATCAAGCATTTGCCGATAAGTTTCTGCCCGGTCAGGATCCTATTGGGCACATTCTCTCGATGGGCAAGAAAGGGCGATTTGCGGAGATGCGCATAGTTGGCGTCGTCGGCGACGTCAAGCAAGCCAAGGTCACCGATGCAACCAGGCCGGAGATGTACTTCTGCCTGACGCAGACCGAACCGGGGACGCCTCTCTACGGCATTGCGACCGCGTTCATTCAAGTGGCCATTCGCGGCGCGGTTCCAGCCGATTCACTCCGAGCGCAATTTGACAAGGCGCTCCACGAGGTGGCCCCCGACGCCGCAACCACGAACGTCGAAACCATTCACGAAGCTGTCGAAGATTCCTTCGGCAGCCAGAATCTGATCGCGCGTCTGCTGGAGTGCTTTGGCGGGCTGGCGCTGATAATCGCATCGGTGGGGTTGTATGGCCTGCTTTCGTTTGCCGTCGCCCAGCGCACGCGCGAGATTGGCCTGCGCATCGCTCTGGGCGCGCCGCATGGCAATATTCTCTCGCTCATTCTGCGCCGTGCGCTTCTGCTCGTCGCCATCGGATTGGCCATCGGCGGCGTGCTGGCCTGGTTTGCCGTCCGCTTCGCCGATGGTTACATTTATGGCGTGCAGGCGCACGACGCGCTCACTTTCATCGCGGTGGTTCTTGTTCTGGCTGCCGCATCCTTCCTCGCCGCGTGGCTGCCGGCGCGTCGCGCCGCCGCAGTCGACCCTATTCTTGCTTTGAGATCGGAGTAATACACAATTATGATCGAACTGAAAAATGTAGAACGCAGTTACAAGACCGGCCACACCGAAACCTGGGTGCTGCGCCAGATCCGGCTCACCATCAACGAGGGCGAGTTCGTCACGGTGATGGGTCCATCCGGAGCAGGGAAGTCGTCCCTTTTGAATGTGCTGGCCCTGCTCGACGACGGCTGGCTGGGCGAGTACTGGTTCGGCGAGACGCCGGCCCACAAGCTCAATCGCAAGCAACGCGCCGACCTGGCCCGCCAGCGCATCGGTATGGTCTTCCAGAGTTATCACTTGCTCGACGATCTTACGGTTGCGGAGAACATCGACTTACCCCTGAGTTACAAGAACCTGCCTGCAAAAGAGCGGCAGGGCATGGTGGCCGACATTCTCGACCGCTTCCAGATGGTGGCCAAGAAGGATCTTTATCCCAACCAGCTCTCCGGCGGGCAGCAGCAATTGGTGGGCATTGCGCGCGCCGTGGTGCACGCACCCGCGCTGCTGCTGGCCGACGAGCCCACCGGCAACCTGCACTCCACGCAGGCGCGCGAGATCATGGAGCTGTTTTGCCAGCTCAATCGGCAGGGCACAACCATTGTGCAGGTGACTCATTCAGAAGAGAACGCGCGCTACAGCAAGCGCATTCTCGAGTTGCGCGACGGATGGCTTACGCGCGATGAAGCAGTCGAACCCAGGGCAACGGAGGTTGGCGCCAAGTGAATCCACTCAAGTCCAATGCGGGTCGGTCGATCATGGCCGGGGCCGCGATTCTTCTCCTTCAAGTCAATCTGGCCTTCGCCGCGGAGCCGGGTTCCGCGCAATCCGCGGCCGCTCCGCAAGCGCCGGCAACAGATTCGTCCCAGCCGATTCGGCCGCAGCAGGCCGCCCAGATTCCGTTCAACGAGATGCTGCGGCCGTCGCGCAATCCCATCAATGCCTATCGCGGCACCACGGTGGCGCCGCCCAGCCTGGCGAATTCGCCTCGGCTCGACGCACTCGTGCGGGAAGGCAAGCTTTATCTATCGCTGCAGAACGCCATCGACCTGGCCCTTGAAAACAATCTCGACCTGGTCATCGCGCGCTACAACATTCCCATCGCGCAGATGGACATTCTGCGCACCTCGGCCGGTGGCTCGGTGCGCGGCGTAAATACCGGCGTCGTCTCCGGCACGCCCGGCGGAGCAGGCGTCGGCGGCTTTGGCGGCGGCTCCGGCGCCGGCGCGGGTGGCACCTCGGGCGGCGCGGGCGGCGCGGGGGCCGGCGCTTCGGGCCTGGTCACCTCCACGCTCGGCACCGGCACGTCTGTCTCTTCCTACGATCCGTATATCTCCGCCAATACCTATGTGGACCATCTTGCGCAGACGCTGCCCAACCAGACGCTCTACGGAATTCCGGTCATTCACGAAAACACCATCCTGGGCAATTTTTCCTATCAGCAGGCGTTTCCTACCGGAGGCGGCCTTCAGGTCCTGTGGAACAACGAGCGCCAGACTACCAACAGCCCCAACATCAATCTGAATCCGGTGCTCACCTCGTACGTGCAGGTCTTCATGCAGCAGCAGTTGCTGGCCGGCTTCGGACTGGGCCCCAACTTGCGCTACCTGCGCATCGCCAGGACCAATCAAAAAGTCTCCGACATTGCCTTCAAAGCGCAGGTCATCGCCACGGTCACGCAGATCTGCGATCTGTACTGGGACCTGGTGAGCGCCTACGATGACGAGCAGGTGCAAGATCGCTCCGTGGCTTTTGCCACCGAGACGCTGGATACCAGCCGCAAGCAGCTCGAGCTCCATGCCATTCCGGAGATGGAGGTGCTGAAGGCGGAGGGAGATCTGGCCACGCGCCAACAGGACCTGACCGTGGCCCGCACCAATCTCGAACTGCAAGAGCTCTACATGAAGAACGCCGTCACCCGCTCGCTCGACGATCCTGCGCTCCAGGAGATGCCGGTGGTCCCAACCGACCACATCGGCAACCCGGTTCAGGCCATCACCGTGCCGGTGCAGGACATGATCTCCGATGCGCTCAAGAATCGCGTCGAGCTGCTGGAGTCCAGCCTGGTGTTGCAGAACAGCGAGTTGAGCCGCAAGACCGCGCGCAACGCGTTGCTGCCTTCGCTCTCCGTGTATGGCTTCTATGCCGGCACCGGCTACGGCGGCACACCCAACCCGGCGAGCACCATCCCCACCACCGCGCCCACCACCTTCGGCGGAACCGTGGAGAATGCGTTGAACTACTCCTCGCCCGAGTACCAGGTGGGCCTGCAGTTGAACGTTCCCTTGCGCAACCGCATCGCCAAAGCCGACCAGTATCGCACCGAGCTCGAGTACCGCCAGTCGCAGGTGTACCTTGAGGAGAGAAAGAAGCAGATTCGCATCGAGGTACAAAACGCGCGCTACGCTTTGGAGCAGGGAGCCAGCCGCGTGGATGCGGCGCGCAAGGCGCGCGACCTGGCCGCAAAGACATTGGATATCATGCAGAAGGAACAGAAACTCGGGGCCGGCTCGAACCAGCAGACGCTCTCGGCCGAGCACGACCTGGCCCTGGCTGATTCGGCGCTCGTGACCGCGGAGACCGCCTATGAAAAGGCGCGCATCGAGGTCAGGCGCGCCACCGGGTCGGTTCTCGAGGACTACGGCATTTCCATTGCCGACGCCAAGGCGGGCGTAGTGGAGGCGGACCATTCCAAGTAAGCAAGAACGAATTCGTATTCTGGTTGCCGACGACCAGCCGCACATCCTGGAAGCCGTGGAGCTGCTGCTGGCTCCGCAGGGCATCGCGGTGGACTGCGTCCGCTCGCCGCAACTCCTTTTGGAAGCCCTGGGCCAGAGCGACTACGACGTCCTGCTCATCGACTTGAACTACACGCGCGACACCACCTCCGGCCAGGAGGGCCTGGATCTGCTGGCGCGCATTCAGGAGCACGACGCGCGCCTGCCGGTGATCGTGATGACCGCGTGGGGCAACATCGACCTGGCCGTCGAATCCATCAAGCGCGGGGCCCGCGATTTTGTGCAGAAGCCGTGGGAGAACGAGCGCCTGATCTCGTTGATCCGCGTCCATGCCGAGCTGCACGCAGCACTACGCCGGGCCCGCCAGTTAGAGTTGGAGAACCGCCTGCTGCGCGCCGAAGGCATGCCGGAGTTTGTGGCCGGCGCGCCCTCCATGCAGCCAGTGCTCGAGCTCATCGCGCAGGTCGGACCCTCGGATGCCAACGTGCTCATCACCGGCGAGCACGGAACCGGAAAGGAGATTGTGGCCAAGCTGCTCCATGCGGCTTCCCCGCGCGCGCGCATGGCTCTGGTGGCCGTCAACGCGGGCGGGCTGCCGGAGGGAATCTTCGAGAGCGAAATATTCGGCCACGTCAAAGGCGCGTTCACTGACGCGCGCAGCGACCGCATCGGCCGCTTCGAGCTGGCCAATGGAGGCACGCTCTTTCTCGACGAGATCGCCAACGTGCCGCTGCGCCAGCAGGCCAAGCTGCTGCGCGTTCTGGAGACAGGCGAGCTGGAGCGCGTCGGCTCCTCGCAAACGCGGCGCGTGGATGTGCGCGTCCTTTCCGCTACGAACGCCGAGCTCGTCGAGGAGTCCAAAGCCGGCAACTTCCGCGAAGACTTGCTCTTCCGCATCAATACCGTAGAGATTCATCTGCCCGCGCTGCGCGACCGCCGCGAGGACATTCCGCTCCTGGCCGCGCACTTCCTCAACCGCAGCCGCACACGCTACCGCAAGCAGGTCAGCGGCTTCTCGGCCGCGGCCATGCAGCAGATGATGCACTATCCCTGGCCCGGCAACGTGCGCGAGCTCGAGCACACCGTGGAGCGCGCCGTGCTGCTCAGCCGCGGCAACGAGATCGAGCCCGCCAACTTGGCCATTGCGGCGGCCAAATCGGCCCCACAGTCGTTTGAGAACATGAGCATCGACGACGTCGAGGCCCTGCTCATCCGCAAGGTGCTGCGGCGCTGCGACGGCAATATCTCCCAGGCCGCCGAGTCGCTGGGGCTGAGCCGCGCCGCGCTCTATCGCCGCATCGAGAAATATGGCCTCTGAAAGGGAGGTCCGCCGGCAGCAACGCTCGGCTGTCCGCCGGGCGTGGCTCTATTCCCTGCTGCTCACACTGCCCTCGCTTGTCTTTACCGGGGTGTACCTTTACCAGAAGGAAATCGCGCTCGCGCCCGCGCTTCTGCTCATAGGCTGCCTGCTGCTTTACCTCGCGGTGGTGGCCGCGGCGCTGATCGAGGGCCTGATCCGCCCGCTGCAGACGCTCTCCAACGTCGTCTCCTCGCTGCGCGAGGGCGACTACTCGTTCCGTGCCCGCGGCGCAGGCCCGCAGGACGCATTCAGCGAACTGGCCGCCGAGGTGAACCTGCTGGCCGACCTATTGCAGAAGCAGCGGGTGCGTTCGCTCGAAGCTACGGCTCTGCTGGCCCGCATTCTCGAAGTGATGCACGCGCCCCTGTTTGCCTTCGACCGCGAAAACCTGCTGCAACTGGTCAACAATGCGGGCGTGAAACTGCTCGGCCTCACGCATGCGCGTAGCTTCGGCCACACCGCGCGCGAACTGGGCCTTGAAGACCTGTTGGCCGCACCCGATCAGAGCATTCATTCCTTCGCCGTAAAATCCACGCGCTGGCTGCTACGCAAAGCTGCTTTTCGCCAGGACGGCGTGCCCCACACGCTGCTGCTTCTGGCCGACGTGAGTCTGCCGCTCCAGGAAGAAGAACAGATCGCCTGGAAGCGCCTGATTCGCGTTCTCGGCCACGAGCTTTCAAACTCGCTCGCACCCATCAAATCCATCGCCGGAAGCCTGCTGGCGCGGGTGAACGCCATGCAAGGCGAGGACACCACGCTGCACGATTTTCGCCGCGGCCTGGGCGTGGTGGAGAGCCGCGCCGATGCGCTGCACCGCTTTGTCCAGTCCTACAGGCTGCTGGCCCAGTTGCCGCCGCCGCACTTCAAGCCGGTGGCGTTGGGGCTGTTGCTGGAGCGCGTGGTGTTGCTGGAACAGCGCCTGGCTGTCGAGCTCGCCGCCGGCCCGCCGGTGGTGCTGGACGCCGATCCGGATCAGCTAGAGCAGATGTTCATCAACCTGCTAGCCAACGCGGTGGACGCGTCGCTGGCCAACGGCGCCCAGCCGGTGCGCGCCAGTTGGTGGGTCGACGATGCGGCGCTCGTGGTCACCATCGAAGATCGCGGCCTGGGCATCGCCAACACCGAGAACCTGTTTGTTCCCTTCTATACCACCAAGCCAGCCGGCAGCGGCGTGGGTCTGGCGCTGGCGCAGCAGATCGCCCGCGCTCACGGCGGCGAAATCAGCCTCGTCAACCGCGAAGACGGCGACGGCGCGCGAGCCACGATACGGCTCCCGCTGGGGTTGCCGGCAGGGTCTTAGACCTGCGCTTCCTCCGCGCTCCCCGCAGGCAGGATCTCCAGGGCGATTACGCAGTTGCGGCCATTGTTCTTGGCGCGATAGAGGGCGATGTCGGCGGCGTGGATGAGAGCTTCGTGGGTGACAGGGAAGCCCGAAGCCACGCCAAAACTGGCGGTGATGGGGATGGCTATCACGCCATCGTGAATCGAGGCCCCCTCCACCGCCCTGCGCAGTTGCTCGGCGCGCAGCCGCGCCCCGTTGAAACCAGAGCCGGGAAGAATCACCAGGAACTCCTCGCCGCCGTAACGGCCCACCCAGTCGTAGGAGCGCACCGACCGCTCGAAGATTTGGGCGATTTCCCGCAGCACCAGGTTCCCCGCCGGATGGCCGTAAGAGTCGTTGACGTTCTTGAATTGGTCCAGATCGACCAGGACGACGCTCAGCGTGGTGTGCTCACGGCGCGAGCGGTCCACCTCCTGGCGCAACCGCTCGACGATGATACGGTGATTCCACAGCCCGGTCAACGCGTCGTGCTCGGCAAAGTGGCGCATCTCGTCGCGCGCGCGCAGCAGTCCGTTCTTTTCCCGTTCCAGATCCTCGATGCGGCGCGCGAATTCTTTACCCAGCGTCCGCCTCTGCCGGATCAGCAGATACGCGCTCCATGTCCAGGCCAGCAGCACCGCGAACGAGGCCATCAGGATCAAAGCCAGCGGCAGCGGCACGTCAATGTCCGCCGATCCCACCAGCAGGGAGCCGGCACTGTCGTGCGCCACACTGAAGACTCTAAGGCCGGACAACCTTGCGGTGCTGGTGCTGAAGCTCAGTTGCTGGCTCTGGCACGCCAGCGTTGCCAGCGCCAGCGTCGTCAAGGCGCACGCCCATACCCTCAAATTACCCGTCAGCTTTCGCGTCACGCCTCGAATCCGAAGCCTTCCTGGGGGAATGAGTTCACTATATACCCGGTTTGCGCTCGTGAGTACGCGCCGGCCTCGGCGGCGCGCCTGGAAAACGTAACCGGCTCAGGCCTGTCTTAGTCGCAAGCCAGCGCGTCTTCGGGGAAACTGTGCGCCTGATCCTCAGCCTCGGGCACCGAGGCATCGCTCGCGCCCTCCGCCCGTCGTGCCGCAAAGAACTGCTCCACCTGGTCCAGCACTGCGGCTCCGGTGCGCGCGTGGTAAATGGCCGCCCGCAGCTTCGCTCCGCCCGGTACACCATGCGTAAACCAGGTGGCGAACTGCTTCATCTTGCCGGCCGTCTCCCCCATGCGCTCGCTGCGCGGCAGGTCCTTGGTGGCCTCTTGCTCGTCCAGGAGCATCTGAAAATAGGCGCGAATCATGCGGTAGCGGTCTTCCAGCGTGGGCCGCTCGTAGCTGCCGGTCGCTGTGTACTGCGCGATTTGTCTGAAGATCCACGGGTTCGCCGGCGCCGCGCGCCCGATCATTACCGCGTCGCAGCCGGTCTCAGCCACCATGGCCGCCGCGTCCTCCGGCGTGCGGATGTCGCCGTTGCCGATCACCGGAATCTTCACCGCCTGCTTGATGGCGGCGATCCACTTCCACTGTGCTTGGCCGCTATAGCCCTGCTCGCGCGTCCTGGCGTGCAGCGCCACTGCCGCCAATCCCTCGGCCTCAGCCATCCGCGCCAGATCCACGCACACAATCTGCTTCTCGTTCCAGCCCATGCGGAACTTCACGGTGAAGGGAATCTTCACCGCCTTGCGCACCGCGCGAAAGATCTCGCCGATCCTGGGCAAATCGCGCAGCAGCCCAGAGCCGCCGTTGCAGCCCACCACGCGCTTGGCCGGGCAGCCCAGGTTCAGGTCCACAAGGTCGAAGCCGGTATCCTCGACGATCCTCGCCGCCTCGGCCAGGGTTTCGGTGCTCGAGCCGAAGAGCTGCGCGCCGATGGGGTGCTCGTCGTCGTAGAAGGTCAGGTAGCGCCGCCGTTTGGACTCCCGCATCCGCGCCAGCCCGTCGGCCGAGGTGAACTCCGTCATCAGCAGCCCGCAGCCCGACTGCGCGTTGGTGACCTCGGACTCAATCCCCGCCGCATCCGGCTCATTCGCATCGGATGACCGAGCCCCGCTCCCGGGGAACTGATCACTGATCACTGACAACTGACCACTGTGAAAAAGGCTAGCGTGCCGAATAAACCGCCGAAAAACCGTATCCGTGACCCCGACCATGGGAGCCAGCACGGTGGCCGGAGCCACCACCACCGGCCCCAGGCGCATCTCCGCCGGCACCCGCGCTGCCGCGGGCATGGGGTGGTCGATGGGGTTGTCCCATTCCTTCCTCACGGTAAAGCCCTTGCCGGCCATTTCAACCGCCCATCTAGCCGGGGTGCCCTAGGTCTCGCTTCTGAGCAAGAAACCGGCTTTGGCCAGCGGAGATTCTAAACAACTTACAGGCAAGTTGCGTTAGGAGACCTGGGATACAATCCTCACGCGGTCTCAGTCTCTCCGACGGCTAACGAACTTGGGCCTCCGCCGCAGCGGAGGCCCAAATTCGTCCTATCCAACTGAATCGGCGCCGCTTACTTGGCCGCCGTGGCTGCTGCCGTCTGCGAGTCGGCCTTGGCGTACTTGCGCCGGAACCGCTCCACGCGGCCTGCCGTATCCACCAGTCGCTGCTTGCCAGTAAAGAACGGGTGGCATGCCGAGCAGATTTCCACGTGAATGTCGCCCTTATGGGTCGAACGGGTCTCAAAATGGCTTCCGCAGGCGCATTTAACCTGCACCGCGTCGTATTTGGGATGAATCTTTTCCTTGGGCATCTCTCGAGACAGACCTTTCCTGCAATCTTCCTCTTCCATTGTAGGGGCATTTCCACGGTTTAGCAATTGCGACTCTTTGCCTTGGAAGGCTGCGGCTGCCCCCGCTCACAACGAGATCCAGTGAATTCCCCTGAATGGGCAGGAGTTGGCGCCGCGCCACTGCAAAGGGGAACCCTTGCGCTTGAACAGGATTCGTGCATAATAATCTGACAGGCTTCCGGCAGCGCCTCTGCTTGCACGGGAGATCCGCCTGACACAGCGAAAGCAGACAGAATAGATGGATTCCGGCAGACAACTCGCCACAGAGTTCGCTTCAATAGGCGCTCAGTCCGTCTCTCCGGTCGCAGTCCCAACTGCTGGCTCCTGTTCGCGCATTCTACGGGATTGTTGATCCCAACCAACGCCCGGTAACCGACGGATTTCCAAGCGATTTAGGAATTCCGTCAAGGTGGTTCTCGCAGGGATTTTTCCAACCATTCGATACGTTTCTGCTTCCCGGTTCACACACGCTTGGCTGATAGCACTTCCGGCGAGGCCTCGGATGCAGTAACTCCGCTTTTGTGGGCTCATGGCACATATTCTGCTATTGCCCCGCCAAGAGGATTCAGCAACATGCGTCTGCCGTTTTTCGAATTCGTCCCAATCGCAATCCCCTCCTAGTGCTGGCGGCCGCCGCTGTTTTCGCGGCTTCCGCAGCCTCGCTGCTTCGCCCCGCGCCCGCGCAGATCGCCGTGCGCAATCAGGGTTATGTCCCCTTCAGCGGACCCGCTCGGTCACCTGCGTGGTCTTCACTACTGAAAGATCCACGTCACCGAAGCCTGGCCCGTAGAGCTGGTTGCGACGGAAAGTCCCGAAGCTGCCTGGATTCGGAAATGCGAAGGCGTAGGCGTTGAACCAGTAGACACCGCTGCTGGTCGCCTGGTGAAATGTGCCTGCATACGGCCTGCCGATGAGGCCCGGGTGATCGAGGTTTTCGCTTGTGCCGCTCCAGTCTCCAATCGCGTCAAGAGAGAATGGCAACCCGCTGCGGAAAGAGAGGGTAGAGTTGGTGGTCCAACCCTTCGTCAACCACTTGAGGCCGCATTCCCCGGAGGGCACTTCGTATTGGAAGAAGGCAGTGAAGTTGTTGCGCGTATCGAAGTCGCTGTTGCCGTAGTCGCCATCCGGATTGGTGCTGTCCTGCGGCGCTCCGCCGAAGCTGGACATATCGAGGGTGTGTGCCCACGTGTAGTGGAGCTGCGAAGCGATGCCGTGCCAGGCATGGATGCGCAGCGAGGCCTGCAGTGAATTGTAATTCGAGTTAGTCCAAGTCTGTAACTCGTCGACGACTCCATGATTCGAGAACTTTGCGTAATAGGGACGCGGGGTGTTGGTGCCATTGGTGTCGAAATCAGCAGGGTTGAAGTCGCTGCCGAGGACCGCCTGGTTCAGGTCGACCAACTGCAGCAGGTGGCAGCTTTGGCTACCTACATAGCCCAGCTCAAAAGCCGCGGACTTGCCGAGTGCCTGCTGAATGTTGAGGTCGCAGTTGTACGTGCAGGGGCTGTGAAAGTTCTGACTCACGGAGTAGATGGTGGCAAAGCCGCCCGCGCTGGCCTGTGCAAAGATGGGAGATCCGTCCGAGGGCAGCAGAGTTCCAGGCTGCAATGAAACGGAAATCGCAGGATTTGTTCCGATTGGATTTTCTTCCACGCCGTTGGGTCCGCCGTTATAGATGAAGCTGTTGCCGAGAAACGGGGAGACGTTGACCTTGTCGAAATAGACGCCGAAAGCGCCTCTAATCGCCAGACCGCCGTCCGCGTTAGGCTGATAAGCAAAGCCACCGCGCGGCCCGAGATTTGTCCAGTCACGCGGATAGAGAGACTTCAGGCGAGCGCCCGCAAGAACGAGCCCATGGCTGGGCAGGAATGTGGAGAGGTCCTGCTTGCCGTCGTGAACGGGGCTGGTGGAGTCGTAGCGCAGACGCAGGTTGAGGTTCAACTTTGAGTTGACCTGCCAGCTATCGTGTCCGAAGACTGAGAAGCTGTCCTCGAACAGCTTTCTGACGGGATTTCCTTGGACGATGCCGGCGGTGTAGAGCTCTCTCTCGATGAAGGCGGCGAGCGCGGCCACGTTGCCGTCGGTGACCAGCGGCGACTGAGACCCTGGATCGGAGGCCAGCTCCTGGTAGCTGAAAGTGCCGCGTTGGCCTGTATGGTTGCCCGCGGCCATCCTTCTCTTGATACGACGTGTAGATGGCGCTCAGATCCAGCGCCGATACCACATCCAAAAGAAAGCGGGCCAAGTGGCCCTCGGGAAGCCAATCGTGAAGCGATGGGGGAAACAGAAGCGTCGGTTGACCGTGTCAGGAATGAAGTTCTGGCCCATGGCTCGAAATTAAAACAGAACCTGCTGCCCACGCTATAGGCTCCGTCACAAATCTACGCCCGACACACTCCTAGGAAGCTCGAAGAGTGCTGGGTTGGCTAAGTGATTCTATCGAACGTCACCGCCTTGCCGAATGCACGCACGAACCCGCGGCCTCGACAACAGATGACGCTTTTGAGATGAGAGGTATGCATGGCTTCTTTCTTTGCACTATGGCGCGATGATTCGCAGAACGCAACGTGCTCCGCCAGGCGGGGAAATCGTCTCTACTCAACCCGGGTTTGCACGCAGCTTCAATTCGATTCGCGATACAATCGAACCAGAATGTCGGGGCGTAGCGCAGCCTGGTAGCGCATCTGCTTTGGGAGCAGAGGGTCGGGGGTTCGAATCCCTCCGCCCCGACCATTAGAATCAATCACTTACATTGGCGCGCTGGCCGCCGAGGCTCAGGCAGCAAGATTGCGTAAGGAGGCCGAACTTCGCGCCATCGCTCAAGGCCTCAACGTCACTTCCGACGAAGACCGTGTCGGGGACGCGGCAAAGCGTTCAATCGCGCTTGCAGTTGCTGAGTTCCTGCAAGAGGTTCAGTTGACCAAGGACCCGAAGACATATCGGGGCTACGATGTTGCTCTCTCCTATTTCAGGGAGTCCTGTCCCAAGGTTCACCTCGAATCGATCGACAGAAAGGATCTGCTGAAATTCACCGCATTCCTGAAGAAGGAGAAGAAGCAATCGCCGCGTTCGGTCCACAACAAATTTGCCTGCTCGCAGACCTTCCTGGCGGCAAATGGTCTGCCCAAATTGGTTTCAAGGACCGACCGCCCCAAGTTCGTCAAACAGGAAGTCGAAATCTATGAGCACGGTGAACTGGAGAGCCTACTCAAGGTCTGTTCCCGATACCACCTCACACTTGACAAATTTCTCCTCATGACCGGCCTGCGGGAACAGGAGGCAATGTACTGCGTCAGGAATGACGTCAACCTAGTGTCAAGGGCGGAGTAAAAGTAGACCACTGGGGCGGAGCAAAAGGGAGCCAGTAGAGGGTTGTGAAGGGGTATTTCGGGGGAGGAGGGGCGCAGGAGCGTAGCGGAGGCGGCCCTCCTCCCCCGAGGCGCGTTTGGCCGGGGGTGCGGCGGCACGGGTCAGGCTCGTTTGCGGCGGCTTTGCTTGAGGCGGTAGGAGTCGGCGTTCATCTCCAGGATGTGGACGTGGTGGGTGATGCGGTCGAGCAGTGCGCCGGTGAGCCTTTCGGAGCCGAAGATCTCGGTCCACTCGTCGAAGGGGAGATTGCTGGTGACGAGCGTCGAGCTACGCTCGTATCGCTGGCTGATGGTCTCGAAGAGCAGCTCGGCGCCGGTTTTCGACAGCGGCACATAACCCAGTTCGTCGATGACCAGCAGTTCGTGAGCGGCAAGTTGCTTCTGGAAGCGTCGCAGGTACTTCTCGTCGCGAGCCTCGATCAGTTCGCCGACCAGCGCGGCGGCGGTGATGAAGCGGACGCGATGGCCGCGCTGACACGCGGCCAGACCCAGCGCCAGGGCGATGTGGGTCTTGCCGGTGCCGCTGTTGCCGAGCAGCAGGACGTTTTCCTTGCGCGTGAGGAACTCGCAGCGCGCCAACTCCAGCACCAGGGTCTTGTTGAGCGCAGGGATGGCGAGGAAGTCGAAGCTTCCTAGGAGTGTGTCGGGCGTAGATTTGTGACGGAGCCTATAGCGTGGGCAGCAGGTTCTGTTTTAATTTCGAGCCATGGGCCAGAACTTCATTCCTGACACGGTCAACCAGACGCTTCTGTTTCCCCCATCGCTTCACGATTGGCTTCCCGAGGGCCACTTGGCCCGCTTTCTTTTGGATGTGGTATCGGCGCTGGATCTGAGCGCCATCTACACGTCGTATCAAGAGGCGGAACACGGCCTTAGCCTGCCCGATCATCACCAGGAAGTACCATTGACTGATAAAGAGTTGGTTACCTATGATTACTGAAGTGATCTTATGAAGGTTACTAAAGACATCATTCTTCCTGCATTGTGCGCACGAAGGTGTTCACAGCATTCCAAATCGCAGTAGTTGCCTGAGTAGCGCCTTATCGCGGCCGCTGGCGGGCAAACCCACATCGCAGGAACACGTGATCTTGGGAATCTCTCATAAAGGTCTTTCATTGAGAGGCCGATGAGAGTCCCATCCGGAGTTGGTCTGGGCGGGGGAATGAGCAATGTTGATGAGATACGCATTATCGGTCTTCGCTTTGGGCATTCTGGAGTTGGGTTTGGCTCCAAGGTTCGCCACCGCGGCCACTCCGAGCGTCGCATTTGGCATCAGCGCCATGGTTCAGGCATCGTGCCGGGCCTCCTTGGGCGCCACGGTGTTCAGAACCTACGCTGCTGCTGCGGCGAACGCGACATCGGCCGTCTCGGTCGCTTGCAGCAACTCCGCCCCTTACAATGTTGCCCTCAGTGCAGGAACAGGGTCCAGCGTCATCGCGGCCACGCCGAGGATGACGGGGCTTGGAACGGGCCTGCTGGGCTACGTGCTCAGCTCAAACCTCCGAGGCATCGTCAACCGGGGTCAGACCCTGGGCGCCGATCCGGCGGCCGGGGAGGGGAACGGCTTTGCCCAGATGCTCTTCGGGCATGGTCAGATCTCGGCGGGGCAATACCTCGCGGGCGGCGCATACGCCGATTCGATTACAGTCGCCGTTACGTACTGAGCTACGGCGCGGGATCGCGCCCGAACAGAGACTACCAGATGGATAGATGGCTTTTTTTCAACGCTTTCCCATCTTGCAGACGCCGCCAGCAGCGCGTCCGAGAAGGGGTGGTGGTCTCTTCGAAGGCTTTTGGCAGTTTGCTTCAAGTCCTTGGCATAGTCAGAAACCCATCCAGGTGGCACATCCCAAGTTCCTTCTCAGTTCGAGCTGGGTGGGAAACTTGCGGGCAAAACCAGACTCACTTCAGACCCTAAGGTTCTGTCAAGAACTGCCGATAGGAGGACCAGAACAAGTTTGCCCGGATAAGGAGAAGGTCAGTCGCCATGAGGCCCGTATTTGCCGTTTTCGCTTTTGTCTTGCTGGGGTCGGGCCTGGCGGTCAGACCTGCCGTGGCGGCGACCGCCAGCGCCTCATTCGGCGTCAGCGTAACGGTTCAAGGCTCCTGCCGGGCCTCCGCCATTGCCGCGGCGTTCAGAACATATTCTGCGGCGGCGAACGCGACTTCCCCCGTCTCGGTCACCTGCAGCAACTCCACCCCATACAATGTCACCCTCAGTGCAGCGATGCCGTCCGGCGCCACTGGGCCGATTCGCGAGGCGACCGGTTCTGGCGCGGCCTTTCTGGCCTATGCGCTCAGCTCGGCCCCCCGAGGCATCGTCAACTGGGGTCAGGCCGTGCACGCCGGTACGGTGCCCGGGTCTGGGCCTGGCAGCGGCTCCGGCCAAATGTTCCCCGTCCACGGCCAAATCGCGGCAGGACAGTACGTCGCGGCCAGCGCATACCCCGACACGACGATCGTCACCGTGACCTATTGAGCTAGGCCGCCCGATCGTGTCCGCGGCCCAAGAACCACAGGATGGTTGCCGTCTTTTCCACAATGCACTTTCCAATAAATACAGCCGGCAATGCGTCCGCGGGCCCGTGGTAACGTCTCTCTAATCCCCTAGGTAACGTATTATTTAGTCTTTCTGTGTATCAGTTGGGTACATGTTCAGGTAGCCGAAGTACCCTAAGGTACTATTTCAATTAACAATCGCCAACATTATTGTCAGGTTAACAATCAAAGGCGAATTATGGGGTCAGGGCAAGTTGAAGAACTGCCCGAACCTGCGAATTCATCCATGTTGCTTCCTCGCGTACAACAAAAGCGGGGAGACTGCTTTCGGTACTCGGCGGCAACTGATTCGAGAGTCGTGCCAGCAAATCGGCAACTCTGAT
>JARLGE010000003.1 GCA_031296215.1 Occallatibacter sp. | reverse complement strand
CGAGCGACCCCGAGAACTCTTTGTCGAGCAGGGCCACAAAGGCCTTCAGCGCCGGGCCTTTGCGCGTGGCAAAGCCGCTCGGGCGAATCAGCGTCCGCAGATCATCGAGAGCGATCGTGCGGAGCCCTTCGATGGTCAGTGCGCCGGCTTCGCGAAGGTTTGCCAGCGAGCGCTCGACAGCCTTCCAGGCGGTGTTCTGGGTAAGATAGGCGCCGAGGATCACCTCGAAGGGCGTTTCCGCCGGCCACCAGTGCTGCGGGCCATAAGCTCTCAACAGCGCATCGTGCATCCGCCGCAGGCGCTTGGCTGGAGTCGGCCGCGTGCGTCCGCTCACAAGAGCGATTCCTCGCCTGGCGGCGACTCGAGTTGTTGCTTCCACTCCAGGATGCGGGCGCGAGCCGCGGCAGCCTCGGCCTGCTCGATGTGGCCGGCCTGCTTGAGCGCGATGGAGAGCGCCGTGTGCGCCAGCGGGTCGCCGGGCGTAAGCACCGTGAGCGCCATGGCTGCGCCTACCGCCTGGTTGACCTGGCCCGCGTCGCGCAATGCGCGGATCAGGCCATGATGAGCCTCAACGTGGGCCGGGTCGGCGGCGATGGCGGCGCGAAAGGCCTGGGCTGCTCTTGCAGGCGAACCGGCAGCCAGCAGGTCGAGGCCGCGCTGGGAGTGCGCGTCGGCGGTGTGAGAGTCGGTCACGGCTGGCCTTAGGATAAAGGACAAGCCGGTGCATGCGACGCAGCGGACTCAGGAGGCGGGTCGTGGCGGAAGGTGCTATGAAGAGTCACACGGAGTACATGGTGTTTGAGACCAGGAAGCGGCGGGAGATGGTACACATCACCGACGAGGTGGAGAAGATTGTGCGGCGCAGCGGCGTCAAAGACGGACTGTGCTTTGTTTCCCCGATGCATATCACCGCGGCCGTGTATGTCAACGATCTCGAGAGCGGGCTGATTGAAGACATCGGAAAGTGGCTGGAGGAGCTGGCGCCTGCGCGTCCGGATTACAAGCATCATCAGACCGGCGAGGACAATGGGGATGCCCATTTGAAGTCGCTGCTGCTGCACCACGAGACCACGCTCCCGGTGACCAATGGCCGGCTGGACCTTGGAACGTGGCAGCGCGTGTTCTATGCCGAATTCGACGGGCAGCGCCGCAAGCGCGTCATTGTGAAGGTGCTGGGAATCGAGTAACAGAGGCAGCGAAGTTTCTTACGGCCCGTGGTTGACGCCAGCTCGCACTTACTTTGCAGCCTCCTCGACGCGGTAAAGCTGGAATTCGCGGATCTGGGCGGCGTCGGTGCTGGAAAGAATGTTCAGCCGTACTCGCGTTGCGGTGACGGCGGGGAAGCTGTCGATCTTCTTGTGGCCGATGGCCTGCGCCTGGGCGACGGACTTCCACGCAGTGCCGCTCCAGACGTCGATGGAGTACTTCTGGACGCGCTGGCCGTCGTTCAGCCACTCCATGGTGAGCGCGCGGTTGAAGGTGATCGGCGCGGGGAAGCTGACTTCGAGCGTGGCGTGATGCGAACCTGCCGGCGCGGACCAGAAGGTGTCGGGATCGCCGTCGAGCGCTGCGGAGGCTTCCGCCGAGGCCGGCGCGTGCGCGAGTGCAAGGTTACGGGTCGAGCGCTCGCGCAGTGCCCTGCCAAACTCCTCCAGGCGCGCGACGTCGCTGTCCGGCAGTAGTCCGCGGCGGTCGGGAGCCAAGCCGAGCATCAACTGCGCACCGTGGCCGACGGTCTGGTCATACGTGGTGAGCAGTTCGCCTAAGCTCTTCAGAGAGTCTTCGTCGTTGGGATGCCAGAACCAATGCTCCTTGCGCAGCGGCGTGTCGGCTTCGACCGGACGCCAACGCAGATAGCCGTGGCGGTCGATGACGTTCCAGTTCTCGTACTTGACGAAGCCGCTCTCATTGCCCACCCACCGGGCATCGCCGTATTCAAATAAGCCGGTGTCGGCGAAGACGATGGTGTTGGGCTGGTAGGTGCGCAGAGTTTCAACGATCTTGGCGAAGTTATACACATGGCCTGCGCTGCCTGCGCCGTCAAGCCAGAACTCCACTAAGTCTCCATAACTCGAAGCTAACTCTGATAACTCGGCCTGGTAGTAGTCGTCGTACGCGGCGGAGTCTTTGTACTTTGGTTCGTGACGGTCCCAAGGAGAGAGATAGACGCCGAATTTGAGACCGTATTTGCGGGCGGCGCGGGCCACCTCGCCGACGACATCCCCCTTGCCGCCCTTCCAGGGGCTGGACTTGACGCTGTAGACGGTCTGCTTGGTAGGCCACAGGCAAAAGCCATCGTGGTGCTTGGCGACCAGCACCACGTACTTCGCGCCGGAGTCGCGGATGGCCTTCATCCATTGCTCGGGATCGAATTGCGTCGGGTTGAAGACGGCAGGGTCGGCCGTCCCATCGCCCCATTCGCGGTCGAGAAAGGTGTTGGTGGAGAAGTGGATGATAACGCCGAACTCCAGATCCTGCCAGGCGGTCTGCTGCGCTGAAGGCTTGACGTCGGAAAAGTTTTGCGCGGGCGCGAGCGAAGCTAAGAGCGTGAGCGCAAGGCCGGCTGCAATCGATGGAATGCGTCGAGTTTTCATCAACGAGGCTCCCGTGTTTTACCCCGGGGCACGATCATTCGTGCCGGGGGAGAAACTTCCAGATTTCGGGGTCTTCTTCGCCCAGAACCCAAGAACAGAAACCCTGGATGCCACTCTTCTCGACTAACTCATACCGGTCCTTGAAGCTGTGCAGATTGGTGAAGAAGATCCATTCGCGCATCTGGTCGCGGTAAAACCAGAAGTATGCGCTGCGATCGAACTCGTCCCACTGAATCTTGCCGTCGTAAGCCGTGGCCAGTTGCAGCGCGTTGGCTGTGCCGATGTATGCGGCTGTCGGGTTGGGCTTCTCCTCGCCGGTCGCCGCGTCCTTGGTGGGCGCGCCGGTATACCAGTGATAGCCATACAGAGGAATACCGAGGGAAAGCTTTTCCTTCGGAACGACCTTGAGGGCGTAGTCGAGGTTATCGTTGGTCCATTGCCAGCCGGCGACCGGGCCGGGCATGGTCCAGCGGGTCTGCTGGTCGTAGGTCATCAGGCAGACCAGATCGACATACTTGGCCAGCGCGGCAATGTCGTAGGCGCCGCGCCAGTCGGTGTAGATCCACTTGGCGAAGGCGCCCGCGCCGGGGTAGCCGGGGGCGTTGGGCACGGTGGCGATGGTCAACTGCAGGCCGGTCTTGTGCAGCGCTTCGGCAGATGTCTTGACCAGCGCCGTCAGCAGGTCACGGTCGGTCCAGTCGATGTTTTCAAAATCGAATTGGAAGCCGGTATAGCTGTGCAGCCGGCACTCCCGAATCATGGCCTCGTTCATGAGAGCCTGGGCCGCGGGATTGCCCGCCAGCGCGTGGAAGCCCTTCTTGTTGAACAAGGCGAGGATGGGCATGACCGGGACCTTGTCGTCGCCGGCGCGCTTGAGCACGGTCGGGTCGGGAGCGCCCGTAACCAGGCCGTTTTCGTCAACCTGGTACCAGGTTGGCACCAGCAGATCGACCTGCTTGGAGTGGGCGAGGAATGAGCGGATCGAGTCAGGATTGCTGGTCAGGTAAAACAGCGCGACCGGCTCGGCGCCCTGGCAAGAGAATGATGCAAAAAGGAACGCGAGCGGAAGAAGGATGCGTTTCATGATGCTCCCATCGGGAAATGAATTGCTCAAGCCGTTGCTTTGCCTTCAAAGTGGGCTTCAATTTCTTCCAGCGTCTTGCCTTTGGTTTCTGGCAGGAAGAAGACGATGGTGACGATGTAGACGACGGTGAAGCACGCGAAGAGGAAGAACATCGAGGAGTAGCCGTACTTCGAGACGAAGGGCAGAAAGATGCCGGCAAGGATGGTAGAGACGAGCTGGTTGAGCACCAGGGCGATACTCATGCCGTTGGAGCGGATGCGCGTGGGCATCAGCTCCGACAAGGCCAGCCAGACGCAGACCCCGGGGCCCATGGCATAAAAGCCCATGAAGAGATAGAGGCACAGGGCGACCAGCCAGCCGTGGCGCGCGTCGGGAATCTGGCCGACAACGGCTTTCACAATTTTGAGCGGCGCGGTCCGGGCGGCGTCGAGGTCGGCGAAGGGATTCTTGAAGAAGGATTCGACCTTGTTGGCGGGCACGGCGCTCTCGCGCGTGATCTGAATGGGCACGGCGGCCGGGTCGTCGGAGCGGACAAAGCTGGTTGCGGCCGTGTAGTCGCCGTAGGAGTAGATGATGGCCAGCGAAGCGCGATTGCTTTCGATCTGTTTACCTTGGTCGCCGCCGCCGGCCAGCAGCTTGCTTGCCTCGGCCTGGTCGAAGTGCAGGGTAAGCTGTTGATCGGCTCCCACCATCGATTGCACTTGTGAGCCGGCGTTGAAGCTGAGCTTCTCCGTGCGCAGGAAGAGGATGCCGACGCTGACCATGGAGACGATGATGCCGCTGGTGCCGACGATGAATAGGAAGCGGCGGCCCTTGCGATCGACCAAGGTCATGCCGACGACCGTCATGGCGAAGTTGACAAAGGTGAGCAGAACGTAGCCCCAGTGGGCATAGAGGTCGGAGAGGCCGCTCTGCAGCAGAATGCCGACGTTGTAGCCGATGACGGAGTTGACGCCGGTAGCGGTATTGCAGGAGAGGATGACCAGCGCCAGCAGAAAGGGAATCGCGTACTTGCGCTGCACGAGCGGCTCGCGCACGCGTTTGCCGGTGGGGAGCTTCTGCTCAGCCAGGCGCGCGGTTTCCTCCATCTCGTGCAACTCCAGGCTGGCCTGCTCGGCGGAGCGGGAACGGAGCAGGGCGGCGTAAGCTTTTTCTTTCTTGCCGCGGCGGAAGAGCCAGCGCGGCGACTCGCCCACCATCAAGCTGCCCAGCACGAACAGCACCCCCGGAGGCAGCGAGACCCAGAAGATGCCCCGCCAGGCGTGATTCTTGAAGTCAAAGAGGGCCTGGGCGCCGGCGGTCTGCGCCACCGCCTGCACGCGATAGCTGAAGTAGATGCCCACCAGCGCTGCAGCGAAGATGCCCAGGGTGAGCAGCCACTGAAAGATCCCCGTGCCCTTGCCGCGATTGGAGGCGGAGAGGCACTCGGCAAGGTACAGCGGGACGACCACGCCAATCAGCCCGCCGCTCATGCCCTGTAGCAGGCGGCCGAAGAACAGCGGGCTGTAGCCGTGCGAAAGGGCGATCACCGGGATGCTGAGGACGAAGGTGAGGCCGCTGAGAACCATGAGCGGTTTGCGCCCCATCCAGTCGGCGAGCAGGCCGGCGAAGAGGGTGGAGAAGACGGTGCCCAGCAGCACGGCCGCGACGATGACGGACAGTTGCGCCGGTGTCAGATGCGAGGTGGCTTGCAGGTAGGGCAGCGCGCCGCCGATGATGCCCACGTCGACGCCGTAGAGCAGGCCGCCGAGACCGGCGACCAGGAGCAGAAAGCGGGCGTAGCGGCTCTTGGCGGCGGCGTCGGCGGAGGGGGATGCGGGGCTGGGGGCTGTCATCGGGCTTGATTTTCCTTTTCTGGTGCAAACCCTGGTCTGGTTGCGATTGCGATCAGTATACCGTGATTAAATCGGGGCGAAACGATCAAGCTGATGATCTTGTGGTCCGTAGGACGTGGGCTGATCTGCAGCCGATGGCTTTGTGGCCGATTTTTCGCCGTAGTCGCCGGCAGATCAGGATCGGGTCGAGGACAGGATAGCCTCATACGGCCAGCACCTGCACGCCGTTGGCGCGGAAGCCGGCCAGGGCCTCGGCGCTGATGCCGGAGTCGGTGATGAGGATGTCGATGTCGGTGACCGGGCAGATGAGCGCCGGGCTGATCATGCCGATCTTGCTGGAGTCGGCCAGCACGATGACCTGCCTGGCCTGACGGACCATGGCGCGAAAGACGGCCGCCTCGTCCGGCTCGATGGTGGTGGCGCCGCGCTCGACATCCACGCCGCAGGCGCCGATGAAGGCCTTGTCGAGGAAGACGCCGCTCAGCATCTCCATGGCCGTGGGCCCGGTCAGCGAGAAGGCCCCCGCCCAGCGCATGGTGCCGCCGGTGAGGGTCACGTCCAAGGCGGCCTGCGTGTTAAGCTCCATGCCGATGTTGACGGCGTTGGTGATCACGTGGATGCCGATGCGATGACGGATGCAGCGCGCCGCCTGAGTGGTCGTGGTTCCGGCGGTGAAGCACACGGTGTCGTGCTCGCGGACCAGCTCCGCCGCGGCCAGGCCGATGCGCCGTTTTTCCTCGGCAAAGCGTCCTTCGCGCTCCTGGAACGATGAGTCGAAGCGGAAGGGTTCGTACTGGGTTTGGCCGGCGAGTTTCGCGCCGCCGTGGGTGCGGCGGACCAGGCCGCGCTCTTCCAGGCGGGTCAGGTCGCGCCGCACGCTGGCCGTCGATGCTTCCAGTTGCGCGGCCAGCTCATCGACAGTGGTGTTGCCGTGGCGCAGCAACTGCTCGAGAATTCTCTTCGCGCGTTGATCGGTCTTTATGGACATGGGAAGGTGAAACCCCGGTTGGTTGTGGCTCTCGAGAATTCTACATTCGCATCAAGCAGGCAGCGATTCCAGGGCCGACTGGTGGAGCGCGGCGAGCAGGTCGCGGACGCTGTGTTCGCGCACCGTGTAGCGGCGGTACTCGCGACCGTGCAGGTCGCCCATGGCCATGCCCGGCTTGCGGAAACGGACCGGGCTTGGCACGGCCGTGCGCACACTGGAATGAAACTCTCGGGCGCCGGTGCCATCGGCGATGGCAGCAATGTTCCCTGCCCGGATGCCGCCTCCGGCCATGATGGCGATGCGGCCCTGGGCGGCCTCGACCATGCGGGCGATCTCTCCCATGCCGCGCAGGGCGCTGGGCGCGCCGCCCGAGGTGAGAATGCGGTTTGCGCCGGTGGCGATCACATCGTCGACGGCCGCGGGCAAGTCCGGCGTCATGTCGATGGCGCGATGAAAGGTCACGTCCAGCGGCCGGGCCAACTCCACCAGCGTGCGGGTGCGGCCCACATCCACGTGGCCCTGGGGATCCAGCAGCCCCAGCACAACGCCGTCGGCGCCCAGGTTGCGCGCCTGTGCAATCTCCTCCCGCATCACCTCGAACTCAAGATCGGTGGAACAGAAGTCGCCGCCGCGCGGGCGGATCATGACGTACAGGCCGATGGCGATGCGCTGGCGCACCGAGGCAATCAATCCTGCGCCCGGAGTGATTCCACCTTCCAGCAGGTCGGAGCAGAGCTCGACGCGCTTTGCTCCTCCGCGTTCAGCCGCCAGCGCAGACTCCACGGAATCGACACACACTTCAAGGTCCATGATAGCTGCGTTCCCGTCCGAAAAAAATGTAAGGCTGCTCGCTGAACATCGTAGCATCCGGTGAGCAGCGGCGGCAGTGTAAAGCCCGGGTTGAGGGGCTGCCGCGATATCCTGCGGCAGCCCGGCTGGTTTAGAAGGTGTACTTCAGCGAGAACTGCAGGTGGCGCTCCACCGAGCGAGTGCCCGCGAGAGCGACATTGCCGAAGTTGCCATCGGTGATCCCGGTATCCGGATTGCCGTAGCTGACGATGTTGAAGGCGTTGAAGGCATCGAAGCGGAACCCGATGGTGTGCGATTCGAAGAGTTGGAAGTCCTTGAATGCAGACATATCCACGTTGAGGTAGCCGGGACTGCGCACGGAGCCGTTGTGCGAAGTGCCGAAGGCATTGGCGGCGGGCACGCCGAAGGCGCACTCGTTTCCGAGCGTGTTCTGCCTGGCCCCGGCCGCAGTGCAGGGAAGCGCCGAGGGATCGGTTCCGAACCAGTTGCTGAGCGTGCGGTGGGCGACCTTCAGCTTGGTGTATTGATTGGCGCGGTTGGTTCCGTAGCTCTGGACGTTGGAGGAGCCGGCCGTAAGCGTCTCCGGGAAGCCTGAGTAGACGACGGCCGCCGTGGAGACCTTCCAACCGCCGATGACCTCATCCAACAAGCGGCTGGCCGAGGAAAAGTACTGCTTGCCGGCGCCGAAGGGCAGGGCATAGACGCCGGTTCCGGAGAAGTTGTGCTTGATGTCGTAGCCGGCCGGGCCGTCGTCCGCGCCGCTGTTGTAGTAGTTCTGGAAGGCGCCGTTGTAGCCGTTGACGTTGAGCGAGTAGTTGCCAAAGCTGTTCGTCATGGCCTTGCCGTAGGTGTAGTTGGCTGTGAACTCCAGGCCATGGTTAATGCGCTGGCGCAGCACGACCTGCAATGCGTTGTAGTTCATCATGGCGCGCGACTCGGTGATCAGCAGCGAGTTCGAACCCACGCTGACCGTGCCCGGGGCGGCGGCGCCGATGTACTGGTTACTGTAGAAAGGAGCCGACGTCGGGTCCCCGGGCGTGAGCCACTGGTTGACGTTGCCGTAGTCCTCAATGTGCTGGCCGGTTTCTCCCACGTAGCCTGCTTGCAGCGAGGTAGTGTGGGTAAGCGCGTACTCGACAGTCAAGTTGAAGTCCTGCACATACGCCGGCTGAATGTTCTGCGGATACACGTTGTAGGTTCCGCCGAATTGCGTGGTGCCGCCGGTAAAGCCCTCCTCCGCGGTGCGGGGCTGGGTTACGGCGCCGGGCGCTGGCGAGTTGACCGAGACGTTCACACCCTGGATGAACGGTGTCATGGAGGTCAGGCGCTGGTTGTAGGAGTTGCCCTCATAGAAACTGGTTGGGCCATAGCCGCCGCGCACCACGGTGCGGTCGTTGAACTGATAGGCAAAGCCGACATGCGGCATGATCTGCCGGAAGTTGTACTGGTAGCAGCCGCGGCTGCTGCAGACACCGGCTCCCGCCGCGGCCAGGGCGGGCACGTGGTCGGCATATTCCAACTGGCCGGTCGCCAGATTGATGTTGCCGGTCTTGTTATTCTGCTCGATCCAGGGCTCGTCAATCTCGTAGCGGACGCCAAAGATCAGCGTCAGATCGGGAGTGACCTTGAAGTTGTCCTGGGCATACTCCGAGGTGCGCCATTGGCGCTGGCCCACGTTGACGAAGCCCAGCGTGGCTCCTGCCGACTGCACCCGGTCGAGCACAAAGTCCGCGCCGCCCCATCCCCCCGGGCTGCTCAGGGCGGGATCGGCGGTGAAGTTGCCAGAGTAATTTTCCTGGCCCAGATAACCGTAGTTGTTGCCGGTCGGGTAGTTGTTCTGGTAGCGGAGCGCTTCAATACCCACGCTGAAATAGTGCTTGCCGCGCTGCCAGGTCAGGTTGTCGATGTAGCTGTAGGTGTTGTCGACAATGCTGCCGCCGTTGTAGGCGCCATTGCCCGGCCCGGTGAGGTCGCCGCTGATGCCCTGGTAGGTAAACCCGTTATAAGCCTGGTTGGCAAAGGTGATGCCAACCTTGGAGTCGCCGGAGGTACCGAACTGGCCGGTAGGATCCTGGGGCAGCCCTTCGCTCCAATCGGTGCGGGTAAAGCCAACGCGTGCCGAGTTGACCAGGGAGGTGGAGAAGGTGTGCACCCAGTTGGAGCCGACAATCTTGGTGGGGAACAAGTTGATTCCCGGAAATGTAATGGCCAGAACCGGCGTCGAAGCATCGTAGGCCGTCGACATGGAATAAAATCCCGTGATCTTGTCGCTGGCCTTGGGATCGAATTCAATCTTGATGTCGCCCTGGTTGTTGGCCTTGTAGCTGCGCGACGCGGCGTGGAAGTTGTTGGCCGCGACGCCATCGGTCGGCGCGGCGTTGGGCAGCGGGTAGAGAGTTGGATTGGCGAACAAAAACTTGGCCACCGGATTGTTGATGGGCACATTCTGGTCGTTGCTATACGGGGCGAAGTTGTTCAACGGATCGTAGATCTGGATGGGCACGGCAAAGCCGGTGAGCAGGGCGGAGAAGTCGCCTCCGCGCATCTGCTGGGTCATCACGCTGGCCGTGTTGGTTCCGCCGCGGTGCCAGCGCGATCCCAGGTAATCGGCAAAGAAGAACAGCTTGTTGTGAAAGATGGGCCCGCCCACCGTGCCGCCGAATTGCGCGAAAGAGTAGGGGTTGTTGGGCACGCCTGCCTGCTTGTTCGAGTAGGAATTGGCGTCCATGCGGTAGTCCTGCGCGTAGCCGTAGGCAGAACCATGGAACTGGTTGGTGCCGCTCTTCAGCACGCTCACCACGCCGGCGCCGTTCACGTTGCCGTAGTCGGCGGGAGAATCGGCAGTGAGAACCTGCACTTCTTCCAGCGCCTCGGGCGCCGGACTGTACGAGATCAGGTTATTGAAGGTCTCGTTCATGTCGATGCCGTCCAGCGTGTAGTTGTTGGCCTGGGCGCGGTTGCCGTTGATATTGGGTGTGTCGGAGTTATAGGTGCTGCGCTCGAAGCTGGTCATGCCGCCGGTGCCGTTGGTGTTCACCGAGCCGGGCACATAGAGCGTGAGGGCAGAGAAGTCCAGGCCGTTGAGCGGGAAGTTGGAAATTGTATTGGCGGTGAAGGTGCTGTCCAGGGTGGGGTCGGTAGTGTTGAGGATGGGCGCGGCGGCCGAGACGTTCACGGTCGTCGAAGAACTTCCCACCGCCAGCTTGACGTTGAAGTTCGCAGTCTGCAGAACCTCAAGAACGAAAGCCGGCAGCGTCTCGGTGGTGAAGCCGTTGGCCGTCACACTGACCTGGTAGTGGCCGATGGGCAGGAATTCGATTCGGAACAGGCCGGTTGCATTGGTGGTCGTGGGCGTTTCGACGCCGGTGTCGAGGTTATGGGCCACCACCTGGGCGCTGGAGACGACCGCGCCCGTGGGATCTGTGACCTGACCGGTAATCGCGCCGGTGACCGTCTGGCCGTGGGAAGTGGAGATGCACGCCGCCGCGGCGAACATGCATCCGAATATAAGCCGCAGGAATTTGTTCTTCATTAGGGCCTCACTTGATTCTCTGTGTCTGATCCGTCTGTTTTTTTTGACTGCGGCGAATGGGATCAACTCCACGCCGTCAGGAACTCGCGGTTGGGAACGCCGCTCTCGATTGCCTTCCTCGTTCGCAGGTTGAGAACCGCTCCGGGTGGAATCGCCTGGTCTTCTTCCTTCTCCCTGGAATCTGCAAATGGACCATCGGAACTCGTTTGCTTTACGCACGGGATGGGTTGTGTACGGCATTGAAGTTGGAAATGCACCGCAGACCCTGCGTCCTATGTGAGCAAAAGTTTACCTAAAAACTGCTTAAATAGTCAATAATTTTGGATTTCAAATCGAAATGAACAAAATCTGCGCAGATTCCAGACACTATCCAGGGAACCATAGAAGGACTGAAACCGCCAGGAAGGCCATGTCAGTTGTCGTCCGTGATCTTGCGCCATGGGCCGGAGGCTTGAGGCAAACCGGAGCCGGAGAGGTTGATCCTGGTGCGCGGCAACACCACCAGATCGACGCGGCGGTTTTCCCCGCGGCCCTCGGCGGTGTCGTTCGCGGCTACGGGGTGAAACTCGGCGTAGCCGGCCGCGGAGATCCGGTCCGGGGGCATGGCTTTCAGGTCGAGAAAGATGCGGGCGATGCGGGTGGCGCGAGCCGCGGACAGCTCCCAGTTGGAATCGAATTCGGCGGTATGGATGGGGACGTTGTCGGTGTGGCCTTCGACGCGCAGATCGTATGGCGTTTGCGCCAGCTTGGCGGCGATCTGGCGCAGGGTGGGGAGAGTTTCTGGCTTGGGCGTAGCGGAGCCGGACGCGAAGAATCCGGCCTCCCGCAGGCTGATCACCAGCCCGTCGCGGCCCATGTGGATGGACACGGTGTGGGTGGCCACCTGGTTGGAGAGCGTCTGGGTCAGTTCGCGGTGCACGCGCTCCAGATCGCTTTTGACCTTCGCGGGCGACAGCACGTCCTCGCCCATGACGATGTTCAGGGGCATCGCCGCCGCTTCAGAGCCGGAGGCGGAGGCGCGGCCCACCGCGGGGTGGCGCGAGGCGTCGGGAAAAAGTCCCAGGGAACGGAATGCGGCGTCGATGGACTCGGTGACCTGCACCTGCTTTTTCTGGTCGGCCCTGGCGAAGGCATAGAGCACGACGAAGAAGCCGAACAGCAGGGTGATGAAGTCGGCATACGAGACCAGCCAGCGGTCATGGGTAACCCGGCTGCGCATCACGCGGCGCCTCATGCGGCTTTCCCCTTCTTTTTCTCGATGGGATCGTCGACAAAGCCGGACAGCTTGATCTCCAGCATGCGCGGGTTCATGCCCTCGAGGATGGAGGCCACGCCCTCCAGCATCATCTCTTTGCACAGATGCTGCTCGCGAATGCGGCTGCGCATCTTTCCCGCGAAGGGCAGGAAGAAGAGGTTGGCGATTCCGACTCCGTAGATGGTGGCCACGAAGGCCACCGCGATGCCCCGGCCCACCTCGGTGATGTTGTCCAGGTGCTGCATCACCTGGATCAGGCCCAGCACCGCGCCGAGAATCCCGATGGTTGGCGAAAACCCTCCCGCCGACTCGAAGACCGCGGGCAGCCGCTCTTCGCTTTCCGTGGTCGAATCCAGGCTGACCTGCATGATTCTGCGCAGCTCGTTGGGTTCGGTGCCGTCCACAGCCAGCATCAGCGACTGGCGTAGGAAGGGATTCTCAATCGACTGCAGATCGCTGTCCAGCGACACCACCCCGTTGCGGCGCGCCTTGTTGGCGAACGAGACCAGCTGGCGGATGAGTTGATCGTTTTGCTTGCGGGGCGCGGCAAACACGTGCACCAGGCTGCGAAAGGCGGCCAGCACCGTGGACATGGGAAACTGCAGCAGCACCGCGCCCATGGTGCCGCCAAAGACGATCAGCGCCGCCGTGGGTTGCAGAATCTGGCCAATGTTTCCGCCCTCCATCAGCAGCCCGGCTACAATGCCGGCGACGGCCAGAAATACTCCGCCAATGCTCGATTTGTCCATCTGCCACCCCTCCAGAGACTCGATGCGGAGATCCGGGTTCGCCGCTTCACCGGGAATCGCGCTTTTCGGCCGGCGACAACCCGGCCTGGCCGGAGACGTCAAGGCTGGCGATCGACACCACCCGCTGCACATCGTCGTAGCTGGGCAGCCGCTTGACCACCGTGCTCAGCAGCCGCGCGCGGTAGGCCAGCACTCGTTCCGTGACCTCGTCACAAGGCTCGCGCACAATGATTTTTTCTCCATTGATGAGCGTGAGCATGGTGTCCGGAGAAGCCTCGGCCGTCTTGATCAGGTCGCTGTTGAGCACGATGGGAATTCCGTTGAGACGCGTCAGTTGGATCATTGCCTGGATAGCTCCCTGCGGAAGTTATCGGCAGGGTCCGGAAAAGGTTAAAAGATTAAAGATTGAACACGGGTAATTGTCCCCGGCCGGACAGTTCCGGGGGGGCCATAAAGTCCGCACGGCGGGGGGCCGAAGAAGGGTCCAGATGCGGTGGTGACCGAATCGGCTGCAGCAACCCAGGGAAACAAAAATATTGGGGGCGCTGCCGGCAAGGAAGCCGCAAATCCACGCGTCCAACAAGGAGAACCCCATGTCCCTGGGTGTCTTGAATAATCTCAATGCGGTGTATGCGCAGAACAATCTGACCAACACCAACAACAGCCTGACTACCGTCCTGCAGCAGTTGTCTTCCGGTTCGAAGATCAACTCCGGCGCCGACGACGCTGCGGGCCTCTCGCTGGTCAACGGCCTGCAGGCCAACCAGCAAGCCCTCATGCAGTCCCAAACCAACTCCACCGAAGGCGTCGGCCTTCTGCAAGTTGCCGATGGTGCTCTTTCGCAAGTGACTAGCCTGCTTAACCGGGCCGTGACGCTGGCTACCGAAGCCTCGAACGGCACCCTCAACTCGACCCAGGACCTGGCCGCAAACCAGGAATACCAGGCGATCCTGTCGGAAGTGACCAACATCGGTTCGACTACCACTTATAACCAACAGCAGGTCTTCAACTCCAACACCAACATCTACACCGGCGACTCCACGGCGGCCGGCTCGTCCATCGACGCTCTGAACATCCGCTCCCTGTCTTCCTCCGGCGTGGGCGACACCAACGGCACCATGGCCTACAGCAACGGCACCAACAATGTGTTCCTCGATCTGTCCACGAACGGACAGAATGCGGCCGTTACCGATACACTCGGCACCACCACCCAAACCACCACCATCGCCGTCAACTATCTGACCAAGGGCGCCGGCGGAGCGGCCATCAACGCCAGCGCCAACATCAGCGTCGGCGCCGGCACCAACTACGCCAATACCGCACAGGGCCTGATCAGCGCCATCAACAACTCCGGACTGGGCCTGACCGCCAACTTCGGCACCGCCGCGCAGGCGGGCAGCGGGGCCTCCACCACGGCCATCGGCGCCAATGACACCAACAGCACGCTCCAGACCACCGGCACAGACACCGGCATCGTCATCTCCGGCGCCGGCGTCGGCGTCAACAACAACTCCGCCACCGCCGGATTCTCCAATGGCGCCGGCGAAGTCGGCACTCTGACCACCTCCAACGTCGGCGATCTGCTCGGCGGCACACTCACCGTGGTCGGCGGCAACGGCGCAAGCCATGCCCTCACCCTGGGCACGGCCAACTCCACCGACACCCTGGCCAACCTGGCCTCCACCATCAACGCCGCCGGCTATGGGGTTACCGCCGCGGTCAACACCGCGTCCGTCACCAACGCCAGCGGCGCCCATGCCGCGGGCACGCTGCTGGCGTTTACCAGCGACAATGCCAATGTCACCGTCGCCGGAACCAGCATCACCGACGCTCAGGCTCCCACCACGCTGACCCTCACCGCCCCGGTGGGCGTACAAACTGCCGCTGCTGCCGTGGCTTCCACGTTGACGGCTAACTCGGCCTCCGATCAGCTCACCGGCGTCATCCAGCTCACCAAGGGCACTGCCGGCGCCACCGCCCAGGTCAACCTGGCCGGCCAGACAATTGCCCAGTTCATGGCCAATGCAACCAACCAGGCTACCATTACCGCCGCCGGTCTTACGGCTACGGCCAACGCCACCAATACGGTCATCACGTTTACGCAGACCGCCGCGCAAGCTCTGGGTGCGACCGTGACCCTGGCCGCCAATAGCCTCATTCAGGACAACACGGTGGGCTCCCCCATTGTGCAGGATACCTCGACCACGGCCGGCGCCCTCACCGTGGGCACCGCGGGATCCGTGGGCCTGGTGACGGTCAGCAACGCCAACGATGCTCTGACCGGCGGTACCATCAAACTCACCGGCGCCAGCGGCATCGTCAACACCATCACCCTGGGTACGGCAGGACAAACCGACAACCTTACCAACCTGGCCGTCTACATCAACGGGTTGACCACTACCACTCCGGCCAACAAGCTGACCGCCGCGCTCAACGCCGCCGGGACGCAGTTGACGATTGCCGCGACAGCAGGCGGCGCCAACGTGCCGCAGGTTTACGGCACCGGCGTAACCTCCACGCTTGCCCTCACCGGCACGCCCACTACCGGCACCCCCAATGCCACCGTCATGGG